>NZ_JBITIE010000009.1:0-357930 GCF_044458665.1 Streptomyces sp. NPDC050422 | reverse complement strand
CACCCCCCAGGTCATCGACTTCGACAGGGGGCACACAGCCATACCGGGCCCGGGGGCCAGGCGCCCCATTGCGGGGCCACAGAAAAGGTAACGGGGGGGACGCCCCGGGGCGTCAGCGGACTGCGGAACCCGCCTTCCACTGCTTCCAGTCCATGTTCCAGCCGCCCAGGCCGTTGTCCGGAGCGACCTTCTTGTCCTTGGAGTTGACGACCTCGACGACGTCCCCGATCAGCGTCCGGTCGAAGAACCAGCCGGCCGGCGTGGAGCCGCTGCCGCCCTGCACGTCACGCAGCCCGATGCAGCCGTGGCTGACGTTGGTCGAGCCGAAGATGTCCTCGTCGGACCAGTAGTTGCCGTGCAGGAAGGTGCCGGACTCGGTCAGCCGGATGGCGTGCGGGACGTCCTTGATGTCGTACTCGCCGCCGAAGCCCACGGTCCGCCCGTCCATCCGCGTCACCTCGTGCATCTCGCTGACCACCATCCTGCCGTTGTACGTGGTCGTCGTAGGGGAGCCCGCGGTGATCGGGACGGTGGAGACCAACTGTCCGTCCCTGCGCACCTCCATCGTGTGCGCGGCCGAGTCCACCCGGGACACCTGCTCCCGGCCGACGGTGAACCGGACCGTCTTGCGCTGGCTGCCGTACACCCCCGGCGCCCCCTCCACATCGCGCAGCCCCACCTCGACGGTCACCTCGGTGCCCGGCTGCCAGTAGGCGGCCGGGCGGAAGTCCAGGCGCTTGTCGCCGAACCAGTGCCCCGCGATCGCGACCGCCGGATCGGCCGTCACCCGGATGGCCCGCTGCACGGCGGCGCGGCGGGTGACGGGACGGTTGAACTCGAACGAGACGATCATGCCGGTGCCGACCGTCGACCGGTTCTCCGGTTTGAAGTAACCGATGAAGCGGTGCTCGGGGACCGCCGTGGTGAAGGTGGTGTGGCGGGCCGCGCGGCGCCCCGCACCGTCCACGGCCACGGCGTCGACGCTGTACTTGGCGGCGAGCCCGAGCCGGGCGGACGCCCCCTGCGGGGACCAGGAGAGCCCGTCCTCGGCGATCAGGCCCCGCACCTTCTGCTCCTGCGCGTCCTCGATCCGGGTCACCTCGACGCTCTCCAGCCGCCCGTCGGGGACCTTGACCTCGACCCGGCTGTCCGGCGCGACGTCCTCGGCCCCGTCCCGCGGGGTGATCCGGATGGCTTCCTGCGGCGAGCGGGGTTTCCCGCCGATGATCGAATCCGTACCCGAGCAGCCCGTCAGGACAGCCAGTACGGCCAGTACGGCGAGCAGTCCCGACCGGGCCTTCACGGTCGCCGGGCTCGCCCCTGCCTTCTTCGCTACGTGGTTCACGTCCCCCCAACGACGGGGGCGGGCCGGGGGAAACGTGAGTGCGGGCCCCGTCGTGGGCAGAACAGAGGGGACGACCACACTCGGGGAGCCGCGGCCGGGACGCCGCACGCCCCCCTTATGGTGCCGGTCCCCACGAGCCGCGGGAGGCGAGCAGGTGTCGAGCGCAGCCGAGCAGGAGGCAGTGCCGAGGACGGGTACGGGGCCGTCCGGACCGGCCACACGGCGGGCGCCCGCCGCCGGATCCGGGCGGTCCGCCGAGGCGGCCCCTCCGCCGCCCGCCGTGTGGCCGGGGGCGCCGACACCCCTGGGCGCCCGCTACAGGGTGGGCCCGGACGGGGTCGCCGGCACCAACTTCGCCCTCTGGGCCGGCGGGGCGGAGGCCGTCGAGCTCTGTCTCTTCGACGCGGACGGCACCGAGACCCGGCTCGCCCTGACCGAGCTGACCCACGAGATCTGGCACGGCTTCGTGCCCGGTGTCGGGCCCGGCCGGCGCTACGGCTACCGGGTGCACGGGCGCTGGGATCCGTGGACGGGTGCGCGGTGGAACGCGGCGAAGCTGCTCCTCGATCCGTACGCCCGGGCCGTCGACGGCGATTTCACCCTTCCGGCCGAGGTCTACGGCCATGTGAGGGACTGGCCACAGCAGCATGTCGCCGACACCGTGCGCGACGAACGGGACTCCGCTCCGTACGTCCCCAAGGGAGTGGTCGTCCATGACGACGACGACTGGGCCGAGGACCGCCGGCCCAAGACGCCGTGGGCCGACTCCGTCATCTACGAGCTGCACGTCCGCGGCTTCACCGCGCGCCACCCCGGCATCCCGGAGGAGCTGCGGGGCACGTACGCAGGTCTCGCGCACCCGGCGGCCATCGGCCATCTCCAGCGCCTGGGGGTGACGGCGGTGGAGCTGCTGCCGGTGCACCAGTTCGCCCACGAGGACCATCTGCTGCGGCGCGGGCTGCGCAACTACTGGGGCTACAACTCGATCGGCTACTTCGCCCCGCACGCCGCGTACTCCGCGAGCGGCACGGCGGGCGGACAGGTCGGCGAGTTCAAGCGGATGGTGCGCGCCCTGCACGACGCGGGGATCGAGGTGATCCTCGACGTCGTGTACAACCACACGGCCGAGGCGGGCGAACTGGGCCCGATGCTGTCGCTGCGCGGCATCGACAACCGCGGCTACTACCGGCTCCAGCCCGACGCCCGCCGGTACGCCGACTACACGGGATGCGGCAACACCCTGCACGTGGTGCAGCCGAACGTGCTGCGGCTGATCACCGACTCGCTGCGGTACTGGGTGACGGAGATGGGCGTCGACGGATTCCGCTTCGACCTCGCGGCGGCGCTGGCCCGTTCGATGCACGACGTCGACATGCTGTCCCCGTTCCTGGCGGTGATCGCCCAGGACCCGGTGCTGCGCCGGGTGAAGCTGATCGCCGAACCCTGGGACGTCGGCAACGGCGGATACCAGGTGGGGGCCTTCCCCCCGCTGTGGACGGAGTGGAACGACCGGTACCGGGACGCCGTACGGGACTTCTGGCGCGGCGCCCTGCCCGACGTACGCGATCTCGGCTACCGGCTGACCGGGTCGAGCGACCTGTACGCGTGGGGCGGCCGGCGGCCGTACGCCTCGGTCAACTTCGTCACCGCGCACGACGGATTCACCCTGCGCGACCTGGTGAGCTACGAGCACAAGCACAACGAGGCCAACGGCGAGGGCAACCGGGACGGCACCTCGGACAACCGGGCCTGGAACTGCGGGGCCGAGGGCGAGACCGAGGACGCCGGCGTCAACGCGCTGCGCCGGCGCCAGTTGCGCAACCTCCTCACCACGCTGCTGCTGTCGACCGGGGTACCGATGCTCGTGGCGGGCGACGAGATGGGCCGAACCCAGGGCGGCAACAACAACGCCTACTGCCAGGACAACGAGATCGGCTGGGTGGACTGGTCGCTGCTGGAGCAGCCGCAGTGGCGGGAGCTGACCGAGCTGACGGCCCGGGTGCTCGCGCTGCGCCACACCCATCCGGTGCTGCGGCGCCGGGCGTTCTTCTCGGGGCGGGCCCAGGCGCCGGACGGACTGCGGGACCTGGCGTGGTTCACCCGGCAGGGTGCGGAGATGACGGAGGAGGACTGGTACGCGCCGGCCGCCACGGTCGGGCTCTATCTCTCCGGCCGCGACATCCCGGGCCGCGACGCCCGGGGCGAACCGGTCACGGACGACAGTTTCCTGGCGGTCCTGCACGCCGGGGACCGGGCCGCGGACTTCCTGCTGCCGGGGCCACCGTGGGCGGACGCGTACGAACTGGTCCTGGACACCTCGCGGGAGGACCAGTCCGCCGCACCCGGCACGGTCCACCGGGGCGGCGCGGTCTTCACGGTGCCGGCGAGGTCGGTGCTGCTGCTGCGGGTGAGGTCGTGACGCGCCGCCTTCAGCCGAGGATGCCGCGTTCGTAGGCGACCGCGACGGCGGCGGCGCGGTCCTTGGCGCCCAGTTTGGCGAAGACATGGGTGAGGTGGGTCTTCACCGTCGCCTCGCTGATGAACAGCTCGGCGGCGATCTCGCGGTTCGACGTCCCCCGGGCGACGAGTCCGAGCACCTCGCGCTCGCGCGCGGACAGCGCCTCGTGGCCGGGCGGGACGGGGGTGCGCACCCGTGAGATCAGCCGGGAGGCGACGGCGGGCGAGAGGACGGTGCGGCCGTCGGCGGCGGCGCGGACGGCGGTGAAGAGTTCGTCGCGCGGTGCGTCCTTGAGCAGATACCCGGTGGCGCCCGCCTCGATGGCGGGCAGGGTGTCGGAGTCGGTGTCGTACGTGGTGAGGACGAGGACCTTGGAACGGGCGCCGCGCCCGGTCAGTTCGCTGATCGCCGCGACTCCGCCGCCGCCCGGCATCCGCAGGTCCATGAGGACGACGTCGGGGTCGAGCCGGACGGCCATGTCGACGCCTTCGACGCCGTCGGCCGCTTCGCCCAGCACCCTGAACTCCGCCGCCGACTCGAACATGCCGCGCAGTCCGTCCCGTACGACGGGGTGGTCGTCGACGACGATCAGGGTGATGACGCGTGCGGGTTCATGAGCCATAGCCGCCAACGGTACTGCGCCGGCCTCCTCAGCCGCTCCGGACCATCGGAACGCGGGCGCAGACGGCGGTGCCGAGGTCGGGGCCGGTCTCCACCTCGACGGTACCCGCGATGCGTTCGGCGCGGGCCCGCATGCCGCCCAGCCCGAATCCGCCGGCGCCCCGGTACGGCGGCAGCGCGGCCGGGTCGAAGCCGCGGCCGTCGTCCCGTACGTCCAGCGAGATCTCGTCGCCCATGTAGGACAGGGTGATGCCGGCCCGGGACGCTCCGGCGTGCCGGGCCGCGTTGGCCAGGGCCTCCTCGGCGATGCGCAGCAGGGTGGCGCCGACCTCGTCATGCAGGGGCTCGGCAGTGCCGGTGACGGTGAACTCGGCCCGGACGCCGGTCCGTTCGGACCAAGTGGTGACCGTCTTCTTCAGCGCGCCGGGCAGATCGTCGTGCTCCAGCGCGGCCGGGACGAGGTTGTGCACGGAGCGACGCGCCTCGCCGAGGCTGTGCCGGGCGAGTGCGGCGGCCCTGGCGAGGTGCTCCCCGGCGAGCGCGGGGTCGCTCTCCGCCGTGGAGGTGACGGCCTGGAGCTGGGCGATGATGCCGGTGAGCCCCTGGGCGATGGTGTCGTGGATCTCGGCGGCCAGCCGGCTCCGCTCGTCGGCCACCCCCGCCTCCCGTGCCTGCACGAGGAGTTGGGCGTGCAGCCCGGCGTTCTCCGCCAGGGCCTGTTCGAGCCTGGCGTTGGCCGACTCCAGCGCGGTGATGGTGTCGGTCTGGGTACGCGCCTGCTCGGCCTCCCGGTTGCCGATCTGCGCGAAGACCATGGTGAGGCTCACGTGCACACCCAGCACGATGGCGAAGACGACCCAGTTCATGAGGGTGGTGGGCGGCAGGCCACTGCCGGACTGCGAACCCGCCATGATGACGGCGGTGACCAACAGCCCTGCCCGCATGCGCCGTTGCGGAAGCACCCGGCCGGCGTCGAAGTAGCCGAGGACCGCGTAGATCGAGTAGAACGGGTTGCACCAGGTCAGCCCGAAGGCGAGCAGCGTGCGGACGGCGAAGTAGCACTGCGCCGTCCCGGATCCCGCCCGGGCCGAGACGCGGCTCCACCAGAGCTGAAGGGCGAGCGCCGCCGGGAGCAGCGCCGCGGCGGCGTACACATCGGTGCGGGTCATGATGAGCCCGCTGGTCACGGCCGAGACCAGGGTGGCCAGGCCCAACAGCCCGTAGGGTCCGTGCCGGAAGAACCGCTCCCACCACTGCTCGGCCGTCGTCTCCCCCGTGTTCATGGGTGAAGTCTGCCCCGTTGCGGCTACTCCCATCGGAACGTGCGGATCGCGGCGGCCGCCGCCAGTACGGTCCACAGGGCCACCACCCCGAGGTACGCCCAGCTCGGCCAAGCGCCGGTGGCCGCGCGGTCCAGTGCCTGGGAGGCCGCGCCGAACGGGGTGGCCTGGACGAAGCGGCGGACCGTGTCGGGCATGCCCTGCACCGGCACCCAGACGCCCGCGGTGAACATCATCACGAAGTAGACGACCGAGCCGATGGCGGCCGAGATCTTGGTGGTGCGCGAGACGGCGCAGACGAGCGCGCCCAGCGCCAGCACACAGGCGACGGCCAGCAGCAGCGCGAGCAGGTATCCGAACGGCTGTCCGGGCAGTCGCACTCCGAAGGCGATCCGGCCGACGCCCATCACCAGCAGGGTGGAGCCGAGCGCGGCGGCTCCGTGCAGGACGATCTGCGCGCCGAGCACGGCGGAGGGCCGCACGGGGGTGGTGGACATGCGGCGCAGGATGCCGCGTTCGCGGTAGCCGGTGAGCACGGGAGGCATCGCCTGAAGCCCGGCCATGATCATGGCGAGCAGTACGGCCACGGGGACGTACAGGTCGATGACGCGACGGCCGCCGAGCCCGTCGTCGTGCACCCGGAAGGACGGGATCAGGCCGAGGATCGTCAACAGGACGGTCGGGAAGGCGAGGATCCAGAACAGGCTGCCGGGTTCGCGGAGGAAGAGCTGTGCCTCGGACCTCAGGACCGCGAGCACCGGGCCGGCGGAGGTGGCGCGGGGCGGGTGTGTCGGGACGGTGTTCGCCGTGGCCATCTCAGGCTGCCTGTTCTGTCAGGCCGCGCTCGTCCGCGGGGCCGGGGTGCTCGGTGAGGTCGAGGAAGGCGTCGTCGAGCGTGGCTTCGGCGACACGGAGGCGGTGCGCGGTGATCCGGAGCCGGGCCAGCAGCGAGATGACGGCGTTGACGGTCTCGTCGGTACCGCTGATGGCGATCCGTCCGTCCTTTGTCTCGTACGAGGTCGCTCCGGGCAGCCCGGCCAGTTCGGCGTCGGGGAGCGGCTCGGAGGGCGTGAAGGAGATGGCCGTGGAGCTGCCGGCCCTGGTGATCAGGCCGGACGGGGTGTCGAGGGCGGCGAGCCTGCCCCTGTCGATCACGGCGATCCGGTCGCAGAGGCGCTGGGCCTCCTCCATGAAGTGGGTGACCAGCAGGACCGTGACCCCGCCGGCGCGTACCTCTTCGATCAGTTGCCAGGTGTCGCGGCGCGCCCGCGGGTCCAGTCCGGTGGTCAGCTCGTCGAGGACCACGACCCGGGGGTTGCCGACGAGGGCCAGCGCGATGGACAGCCGTTGCTTCTGGCCGCCGGAGAGCCGGCCGAACCGGGTGGTGAGTTTCGTGTGCAGCCCGAGCCGTTCGGCGAGGGGGCGCCAGTCGGCGGGGTGCGGATAGAAGGCGCTGTACAGCTCCAGCGCCTCGCCCACAGTGATCTTCGGCTGCAGTTCGCTCTCCTGGAGCTGCGCGCCCAGCAGGAGCGTCACACGGTCGTGGTCGGCGACGGGGTCGAGACCGGCGACCCGGACCGTGCCGGCGTCGGGGACCCGCAGGCCCTCGACGCATTCGACCGTGGTGGTCTTGCCCGCGCCGTTGGGGCCGAGAATCCCGAAGATCTCCCCCTCGTCCACGGAGAAGCTCACTCCGTCGACCACGGGGCGGCCGGCGTAGGTCTTGCGCACCCCGTTCACTTCGATGATTGCCATGCCTGTGAGCATCGCGGGCGCGGGGCCCTTCGCGGCATCCGCCAACGCGCTCGAACCGGCATCGGCCGATCGGTTGATGCCGCCCTACGACTGTCGTCCGGTCCTGTCGTCGTATCTCGGCCGGGCGAGGAAAACCACATGAGCGATGTCAGTGGTGAAACGTAGGCTCGCCCCTGATGCCCGAAGAACATGCAGAGCCCAAGGACCGGTCCGCCGCGCAGACCCTGCTGCGGTTGTGGCCGTATGTGAAGCCAGTGCGGAACCGGCTGCTCGGCGCCGCCCTGATCGCGATCGTCGCCTCGTGTCTCGGCCTGGTGATCCCGCTCGTACTGAAGTGGATCGTCGACGGCCCGGTGGCCCATCAGAACCCGGGCGGTGTCTGGCTCGGCGCGCTGTTCCTGCTGCTGCTGGGAATCGCCGAGGCCATCCTCTTCGGCGTACGGCGATGGCTGGTGGCGCGTCCGCTGGCCGGCGTCGAGGCGTCGATGCGGGCCGACCTCTACCGGCACCTGCAACGCCTTCCCGTGGCCTTCCACGACCGGTGGTCGTCCGGTCAGCTGCTGTCGCGCGGCACCACGGACCTGATGCTGCTGCGGATGTTCCTGGCCTTTCCGCTGACCTTCCTGCTGGTCAACGCCACCACCATCCTGGTCGGTTTCGTGATCCTGCTGCTCCAGGAGTGGACGCTCGGCCTGGTGCTGCTGGCCCCCGTCGTGCCCCTGGTGATCATCTGCTCGCTCTTCGAGACGAAGTACTCGGTGGTGGCGCGCAGGGCACAGGACCAGGTGGGCGATCTGACGACGGTGGTCGAGGAGAGCGTCCTCGGCGTCCGCATCATCAAGGGCTTCGGCCGGCACCGCAGCCAGGCCCTCGCCTTCCGGGCGCTGTCCGAGCGGCTGCGCACCACGGAGCTCGGCAAGGCGCGGCTGCTCGCGGGCATCTGGGCCCTCATCACGACGATCCCCGAACTCGCCATCGGGGCGGCGCTGGTGCTCGGCACGATCGAGGTCGCGGACGGCGGCCTCTCGGCGGGCACCCTGGTCGCCTTCCTCTCCACGGCGCTGGCGCTGCGGTGGCCGGTCGAGTCGATCGGCTTCCTGCTGGCGATGAGCCAGGAGTCGGCGACGGCGACGGAGCGGTTCTTCGAGGTGATGGACGTGGCGGAGGAGCAGGACACCGCCGTGCGCGGGGGCGCCGCCCCGGACGGGCACCCCGAGGCCGGCGGCATGGTGTTCGAGGGCGTCGGGTTCCGCTACCCGGACGCGGAGGAGGATTCCGTACCCGTACTGGCCCGGATCGACCTGCGGATCCGGCCCGGCGAGACGATGGCCCTGGTGGGGGCCACGGGTTCCGGGAAGACCACGCTCACCGCGCTCGTCCCCCGGCTGCACGACGCCACGTCGGGCCGGATCACGCTGGACGGCGAGGACATCACGGCCATGCCGCGTGAACGGCTGCGGGAGCTGGTGTCGGTCGCGTTCGAGGAGCCGACGCTCTTCTCGGCGAGCGTCGGGGAGAACGTGCTGATGGGCGCCGGTGGCGGGGGCGAGGAGGAGTTGCGGCGGGCGCTGTCGGTCGCGCAGGCCGACTTCGTCCACGACCTGCCGCACGGCATCGACACCCAGGTCGGCGAGCAGGGCCTCAGCCTCTCCGGTGGCCAGCGCCAGCGTCTCGCTCTCGCGAGGGCCGTCGTCGGCCGGCCGCGCTTCCTGGTGCTCGACGACCCGCTCTCCGCGCTTGACGTGCATACGGAGACGCTGGTCGAGGCGGCGTTGCGGCGCGTGCTGGAGGAGACCACGGCGATCGTGGTGGCGCACCGCCCGTCCACCGTGATGCTCGCGGACCGGGTGGCCCTGCTGTCGGAGGGCCGGATCAGCGCGGTCGGCACCCATCAGGAACTGCTGCGCAGCAACGCCGAGTACGCCTGGCTGATGTCCGGGGCGGGTGTCCCGGGCGGCGAAGTGCCCACCGACGTACCCGCTTCGGACCCGACGGCCTTTGACCTTCCGGGCGTGCACGCCCCTGCCGAGGAGAGCAGCACCCGATGACGAGCACCACGACCGGCCGTCCCACCGGGCCGGGCGACAGCGAGGAGACCGGGTATCCGGAGGCAGCCCCGGAAGCGGCGGCCGACGCACCCGCCGAGCGGCCCGGGGACGACTTCGACCGCGACGACCTGCCCGCCCCGCGCGGCGCCACGCGCGCCCTGCTCGTCTCGCTGCTGCGGCCGATGCGGGGCCGGGTCGTGGTCGCCGCGCTGTTCCTGCTGATCCAGCAGGCCGCGGTCCAGGCGGGGCCGTTGCTCGTGGCGTACGCCATCGACAGCGGGGTGCCCGCGTTCCGGGACGACGCCTACGGGCCGCTGATCGCGGTGGCCCTCGGTTACGCGCTCTGCTCGGCCGGTGCGGGCGCCATGCAGTACGCCTTCATCCGGGCCTCCGCGCAAGTCAACCAGGACGTGCTGCTCGATCTGCGCGGCCGGATCTTCCGTCATGCGCAGGCGCTGAGCGTGGACTTCCACGAGCGGTACACCTCCGGGCGGCTGATCTCCCGTTCCACGACCGATGTGGAGTCGCTGCGGGAGCTGCTCAGCGAGGGTCTGCAGGAGCTGATCGGAGTTTTCCTCTCCTTCGTCTCCATCTCCCTGATGCTGCTCTGGCTGGACTTCGGCACGGGCGCCGTCGCCGTCCTGTCCTTCGTGCCGCTGTACCTGCTGGTGCGGCTCTACCAGCGGCGGGCCGCAGTGATCTTCGCGTCGCGGTCGACGGCGATCGCCGCGGTCATCGTGAAGTTCGCGGAGACGATGAACGGGATCCGCCCCGTCCAGGCCTTCCGCCGCGAGCCGGTCAACGACGAGGTCTTCCGGAAGCTGAACCACGAACACCGGCGCACGAACGGCAACGCGATGCTGGAGAACGCGCGTTACGTCGTCGGGTCACGGCTGGTCGCCAACACCGCCGTGGCCGGAATCGTCCTGTGGGGTGCCTACCGCGTCGCCTCCGGAAGCCTGGCGCTGGGCGTGCTGGCCGCGGTGGTCCTGTATCTGCGCCGACTCTACGACCCGATCGACCGGCTCAGTATGTTCCTCAACTCCTACCAGTCGGCGGCGGCCTCGCTGGAGAAGATCGCGGGGCTGCTGGCCCAGACGCCCACCGTCCCCGAGGCCGTGGAGCCGCGGGAGCTGCCGCCGCTCACGGGCGACCACCCGGGCCGTGCGGTGGTCTTCGACGCGGTCCGTTTCGCCTATCGCACGGGTGGTGAGGTGCTGCCGCGCTTCGACCTGACCCTTCCCGCGGGCCAGACGGTCGCCGTGGTCGGCTCGACGGGCGCGGGCAAGTCGACGCTGGCCAAACTGCTGGCCCGCTTCTACGACCCGACAGAGGGCCGGGTCCTGCTGGACGGCACCGACCTGCGGGACCTGGCCACCCCCGAACTGCGGCGCGGGGTCGTCATGGTGACCCAGGAGGCCTTCCTGTTCTCCGGCACGGTCGCGGAGAACATCGCGATCGGCAGCCCGGACGCGACCCGCGCGGAGATCGAGCAGGCCGCCAAGGCGATCGGCGCCCATGACTTCATCGCCGGCCTGCCCGACGGGTACGACACGGACGTACGCAAGCGGGGCGGCCGGATCTCGGCAGGCCAGCGCCAGCTGGTCGCGTTCGCCCGCGCCCTGCTCGCCAACCCGGCGGTCCTGATCCTCGACGAGGCGACGAGCTCCCTGGACATCCCGGGCGAGCGGGCGGTGCAGCGCGCGATGGACACCGTGCTGCACGGCCGCACCGCGGTGGTCATCGCCCACCGCCTGTCGACCGTGGAGATCGCGGACCGGGTCCTGGTGATGGAGCACGGCCGCATCGTGGAGGACGGCGCCCCGGCCGAACTCATCGGCGGCACGGGCCGGTTCGCCGGCCTGCACCGCGCGTGGCGGGAGAGCCTGGCCTGATGCCGTAGGCGTCCGGCTGGGGCGCCGGACGGCGCGGAACGAGCCACAGTTCCGCGCCGTCTCGCCAGGTGGGAACTTCCCGGTTCTTCACACTCTTTTCGAACACGTCATCCATGGGCCGAACCTCAACGCCCTCTGCACGTTCGGGCTTCCGGGCCCCCCGGGCAACATCGCGGTGATGATCGGCGAAACGTCCGCTTAACGAACATGACCATTCCGGCAACGGACGAATTCCGGCCAACTTATTGACGCGGTCCTGACAGACAACGCCTTCTGCTGACACTCTTCACCCCGTTCTGCGCACTGCTTGCTCTGCCCGGACGGTCACCCAACCGCCGGTACCCCCCTCGCAGAAGGAGTCCGCGTGAGATCCACGCTCAGCCGTCGTACCACCGCGACCGGCGCTCTGATAGCCGCAGCAGCCCTCCTCGCCGTAGGAGTCCAGACCGGCACAGCCACCGCCACACCGGGTGGCACCGCCCAGGCGCCCGCCGCCGCCTCGCAGGCCCGTCCCGGCGCGCTGGCCAAGCAGCTCTCGCCCTCGCAGCGGGCCGAGCTGATCCGCGAGGCCACCGCGAGCAGGGCGGCCACCGCCAAGGAGCTCGGCCTCGGCTCGCAGGAGAAGCTCGTCGTCAAGGACGTCATCCAGGACAACGACGGCACGACGCACACGCGTTACGAGCGCACCTTCGACGGCCTCCCCGTCCTCGGCGGCGACCTGGTCGTCCAGGAGTCGAAGGCCGGCGTGACCAAGAGCGTCACCAAGGCCTCCAAGGCCAGCTCGGCGCAGCTCAAGGCCGTCGACCTGACCGCGGACGTGGCCCCGGCGACCGCGGAGAAGCAGGCTGTCGGCCTGGCCAAGGCCGACGGTTCGTCGAAGACCGCGGCCGACAAGGCGCCCCGCAAGGTCGTCTGGATGGCCTCGGGCACTCCGCAGCTCGCCTACGAGACCGTGGTCGGCGGACTGCAGGAGGACGGCACCCCGAACGCCCTGCACGTCATCACCGATGCCACCTCCGGCGCGAAGCTCTACGAGTGGCAGGCCATCGAGAACGGCGTCGGCAACACGGAGTACAGCGGCCAGGTCACCCTGGGCACCTCCGGGTCATCCGGGTCGTACAACCTGACCGACACCACTCGCGGCAACCACAAGACGTACAACCTGAACCACGGTACGTCGGGCACGGGCACCCTCTTCTCCGGCGCCGACGACGTCTGGGGCGACGGCATCGGCACCAGCACGGAGACCGCGGCGGCGGACGCCCACTACGGTGCGGCCGAGACCTGGGACTACTACAAGAACGTCCACGGCCGGACCGGCATCAAGGGCGACGGCGTCGGCGCGTACTCCCGCGTCCACTACGGCAACAACTACGTCAACGCCTTCTGGGACGACAGCTGCTTCTGCATGACGTACGGCGACGGCAGCGGCAACGCCTCACCGCTGACCGCGCTGGACGTCGCCGCGCACGAGATGACGCACGGTGTCACGTCCAACACCGCGGACCTGAACTACAGCGGTGAGTCCGGTGGCCTCAACGAGGCGACCAGCGACATCTTCGCCACCGCCGTCGAGTTCTACTCGAACAACGCCACCGACAAGGGCGACTACCTCATCGGTGAGAAGATCGACATCAACGGCGACGGCACCCCGCTGCGCTACCAGGACAAGCCGAGCAAGGACGGCGCGTCCAAGGACGCCTGGTACTCGGGCATCGGGAACGTCGACGTGCACTACTCGTCGGGCCCGGCCAACCACTTCTTCTACCTCCTCTCGGAGGGCAGCGGCGCCAAGACCATCAACGGCGTCTCGTACGACTCCCCGACCTCCGACGGCCTGCCGGTGACCGGCATCGGCCGCGACAAGGCCGCGCTGATCTGGTTCAAGGCGCTCACCACCAAGTTCACCTCGACGACCAACTACGCGTCTGCCCGCACGGGCACGCTCGCGGCCGCTGGTGAGCTGTACGGCACGACCAGCGCCGAGTACACCGCCGTCGCCAACGCCTGGGCCGGCATCAACGTCGGTACCCGTCCCGGTGGCACCGACCCCGACCCCGGCGGCACGGTCTTCGAGAACGCCACCGCCGTCTCCATCCCCGACCGCGGTTCGGCCGTCACCAGCTCGGTCAACGTCACCGGCCGCACCGGCAACGCCCCCAGCACCCTCAAGGTCGGGGTGGACATCACCCACACCTACCGCGGTGACCTGGTCATCGACCTCGTCGCCCCGGACGGCACCGCCTACCGCCTGAAGAACTCCTCGTCGAGCGACTCGGCGGACGACGTCAAGACGACGTACACCGTCAACGCCTCCTCGGAGGTGGCGAACGGCACCTGGAAGCTGAAGGTCCAGGACGTCTACTCGGGCGACACCGGCAAGATCAACAGCTTCAAGCTGACCTTCTGAGACCGGTCGGCCCCCACCCGCACCACCGCATGACCCGCGACTGACGCGGCATCCCGCCCGGGAGGAGATCACTCCTCCCGGGCGGACGGCGTGTGGCGGTTCAGCGCATCAGCACGCCCGCGCCCTCGCCCGTGGCCTCCGTCGGCTGGGCGACCAGGCCGAGTTCGGCGCCGGTGGCCAGCAGCCGGTGGGCCGGCAGCACCCGCACGGTGTAGCCGTACGGACCGGTGCGGTCGAGGGCGAGCGGACCGTCGTACAGCCAGCGGCCCTCCAGGTCCTGGCCGCCCGCCGGCTTCAGCGGGAAGACCTGGGCGTCCGAGAGCGCGTCGGCGGAGTCGACGCGGCCGGCCACCGCCTGCACCTCCACGTCGTCCGGGTCCAGCGCCCCGAGGGTGATCCGGACCCGCAGCGCCAGCGTGGAGCCCAGTTCGGCCGAACCGCCGGCCGCGGTGGGCGTCACCGCCTCGACATGGTCGACGGCCACCCGCGGCCAGGCCGCCCGGACCCTGGCCTTCCAGCCGGCGAGCTCCCGTGCCGCGGCGGGGTCCAGGGAGCGCCGGGCCTGCGCCGCGGGGGCGTACAGGCGCTCCACGTACTCACGGACCATCCGGTCGGCGAGCACCTTGGGGCCGAGCGTGCCCAGTGTGCTGCGGACCATCTCGATCCAGCGCCCGGGAAGCCCCTCTTCGCCCTGGTCGTAGAAGCGCGGTGCGATCCGGTCCTCGATCAGCTCGTAGAGGGCGCCCGCCTCCAGGTCGTCGCGCCGGTCCTCGTCCAGCGCGGAACCGTCGGCCGTGGGGATGGCCCAGCCGAAGTCCGGCTCGAACCACTCGTCCCACCAGCCGTCGAGGACGGACAGGTTGAGGCAGCCGTTGAGCGCCGCCTTCATCCCGCTCGTACCGCAGGCCTCCAGCGGGCGCAGCGGGTTGTTCAGCCAGACATCGCAGCCCGGGTAGAGCTTCTGGGCCATCGCCATCCCGTAGTCGGGCAGGAAGACGATTCGGTGGCGCACCCTGGGGTCGTCGGCGAACCGGACCAGCTCCTGGATCAGGCGCTTTCCGCCGTCGTCGGCCGGGTGCGCCTTGCCCGCCACGACGATCTGGACCGGGCGCTCGGGGTGCAGGAGCAGCCCCCGCAGCCGGTCCCGGTCGCGCAGCATCAGGGTCAGGCGTTTGTACGAGGGCACCCGGCGGGCGAAGCCGATCGTCAGCACGCCGGGGTCGAGCACGCCGTCGATCCAGCCGAGTTCGGCGGGCTCCGCGCCGCGGGTGCGCCAGGAGTCGTGCAGCCGTCGGCGAACCTCGGTGACGAGCTGTTCGCGCAGGGTGCGGCGCAGGTCCCAGAGCTGCCGGTCGGGAATGTGCGCGACGGAGTCCCACCGGCCGGGGGTGGAGCCGGACTCGGTACGCAGCCGGTAGACCTCGGGTGCGACCCAGGTGGGTGCGTGGACCCCGTTGGTCACGGAGGTGATCGGCACCTCCGGCGGGTCGAAGCCCGGCCAGAGACCGGCGAACATCTCGCGGCTGACGGCGCCGTGCAGGGTGGAGACCCCGTTGGCCCGCTGGGCGAGCCGGAGCCCCATGACCGCCATGTTGAAGACGCCGGGGTCGCCTCCGGCGTACGTCTCCGTGCCCAGGTGAAGGATGCGGTCGGCCGCGACGCCGGGCAGTTCGCCGTCGTCGCCGAAGTGGCGGGCGACCAGCTCGCGGTCGAAGCGGTCGATGCCGGCCGGGACCGGGGTGTGGGTCGTGAAGACGGTGCCGGCGCGGACGGACTCCACCGCGGCGTCGAAGTCGAGGCCCGTTCCGGAGAGCTCGCGGATGCGTTCGAGTCCGAGGAAGCCGGCGTGCCCCTCGTTGGTGTGGAAGACCTCGGGGTCCGGATGGCCGGTGAGGCGGCAGTAGGTCCGCACCGCGCGCACCCCGCCGATGCCCAGCAGCATCTCCTGGAGCAGCCGGTGTTCGCTGCCGCCGCCGTAGAGGCGGTCGGTGACCTCGCGTTCGACGGGGGCGTTGTCCTCGACGTCGGAGTCGAGCATCAGCAGCGGCACCCGGCCCACCTGGGCCTGCCAGATCTGGGCGTGCAGGGAGCGGCCGCCGGGGAGGCCGAGGACGACCTGGCTGGGCGTCCCGTCGGCCTCGCGCAGGAGTGTGAGCGGTAGTTCGTTGGGGTCGAGGACGGGGTAGCGCTCCTGCTGCCAGCCGTCGCGCGAGAGGCTCTGGCGGAAGTAGCCGTGGCGGTAGAGCAGGCCGACGCCGATGAGCGGAACGCCCAGGTCGCTGGCGGCCTTCAGATGGTCTCCGGCAAGGATGCCGAGTCCGCCGGAGTACTGCGGCAGGGCCGCCGTCACTCCGAACTCGGGTGAGAAGTAGGCGATGGCGGCGGGGAGTCCGTCGCCCCGGTCGCGTTGCTCCTGGTACCACCTGGGGCCCTCCAGGTATTCCCGGAGGTCGGCGGACACCTCGGTGAGCCGGTGCAGGAACTGCTCGTCCCCGGCCAGCTCGGCGAGGCGTCCGGCGGAGACGGCACCGAGCAGGCGCACGGGGTCGCACTCCGCCGTCCGGCCGGCCACCGGGTCGACGGCCTGGAAGAGCTCTCGGGTTTCGGTGTGCCAGGACCAGCGCAGGTTGCGCGCGAGGTCGCTGAGCGGTTGAAGGGAGTCGGGGAGGACGGGACGCACGGTGAATCGACGAATGGCCTTCACGTATTCCACCTTTACAGGGGACGTACGAATCCGAGGGGACGCACCGCTGTGTGCGCCGCTCCGTCACCCTCGACGTTAGGGTGTCCCGCAACCACGGCGCGCGACCGGCTCGGGGTGTGCGACCCCGGGTGGTCCGGCCGCCCCCGCCGGCCCCTCTCGTGCACGTCCCGCATCACACGCAGATCCCGACACATCCGTCACAGGCGTTATGGCCGATTCCCTCACCTCGTACGGCCTTGTGGGCCTTCGCGCCACAGGGAAAGCTGCCCTGTGGCGCCGGTACCGCCCGGCGTGCGCCGGTTCCGCACCATCCCGCGTGCGCGCGGTGGAGCCCGGCGCATTCGGACCGTCACAGATACGCCCGAGTAGTTAACAAACCGCCGGATTGGCCTACCGAGATCTGTGGGAAGGCTTCTCCGGTACCCGGAAACGAATGCGTTCGGATGAGTGCCGAAGGCGATTCGTCACCACCCCGCGCACGATTCGCCCCCTGTCCACCGGCGATCCGCCCACGGTTCGTATGCAATCGGTACGGACGACCCACGCATTCGGTCCACACCCGAGCACCACACCGCACGCCTCATCCATTCGAGTGCCATTCGAGTGAACGCGGACAGGAGCGGCCATGCCCACACCCCATCAGTCGTCGACGGAGCAGCTAGAAAGGACCGAACCCCATAATCGCGGCGCGCGCGTTCCGCCCTCCGCGCCCGTTTCGCGCCCTGTCGAGTCCGAGCTCCAGCCCCCAGGTGATTTCATGATCGGTCGTATTCCCGTCCTCGACGTCCGTCCGCTCGTCGACTGCGGCAGAAGGCCCGCCAAGGCCGTCGCCGGTGAAACCTTCCAGGTCACCGCGACCGTCTTCCGCGAGGGCCATGACGCGGTCGCGGCCGATGTCGTGCTGCGGGACCCGAGCGGGCGCCCAGGGCCCTGGACTCCGATGCGTGAGCTCGCGCCGGGCACCGACCGCTGGGGCGCCGAGGTGACTCCGGACGCGGAGGGCCGCTGGACGTACACGGTCGAGGCCTGGAGCGACCCGGTCGCCACCTGGCTCCACGCGGCGAGGATCAAGATCCCTGCGGGGATCGACACCGCGCTCGTCCTGGCGGAGGGCGCCGAGCTGTACGAGCGGGCCGCCGAGGGCGTCCCGAAGCGCGACGGCCGCGAGGCGGTACTGACCGCGGTCGACGCCCTGCGCGACGAGTCCCGGCCGGCCGCCGCCCGGCTGGCCGCCGCGCTCGCCCCCGAGGCGTCCGCCGCGCTGGCCCGTCATCCCCTGCGTGAGCTGGTCACGGCGTCACGCCCGCACCCGCTCGTCGTCGAGCGCCGGCGCGCGCTCTTCGGCTCCTGGTACGAGCTCTTCCCCCGCTCCGAGGGCGCCAGGGTCGAACCGGCCAAGGCGCCCCGCAAGGGTCGTACGGCCAAGACCGCCGCGGCCCCGAAGCCGCCCCGGATCATCAGCGGCACGTTCCGCACGGCGGCCGAACGGCTGCCCGCGGTCGCCGCCATGGGGTTCGACGTGGTCTACCTCCCGCCCATCCACCCCATCGGCACCACCCATCGCAAGGGCCCCAACAACTCCCTCTCCCCCGCGGCGCACGACGTGGGTGTGCCGTGGGCGATCGGTTCCGCCGAGGGCGGTCATGACGCGGTGCACCCGGATCTCGGCACCCTGGAGGACTTCGACCACTTCGTCGAGACGGCCCGCACCCTGCGCATGGAGATCGCGCTGGACTTCGCGCTCCAGTGCTCGCCCGACCATCCGTGGGTGGAGAAGCACCCCGAGTGGTTCCATCACCGGGCGGACGGCACCATCGCCTATGCGGAGAATCCGCCGAAGAAATACCAGGACATCTATCCGGTCGCCTTCGACAAGGATCTCCGGGGGATCGTCACGGAGACCGTGCGCATCCTGCGTTTCTGGATGGATCACGGAGTGCGTATCTTCCGGGTCGACAATCCGCACACGAAGCCGGTGATCTTCTGGGAGAAGGTGATCGCCGACATCAACCGCACCGACCCCGATGTGATCTTCCTGGCCGAGGCATTCACCCGCCCCGCGATGATGCGCACCCTCGCCTCCGTCGGATTCCAGCAGTCGTACACGTACTTCACCTGGCGCAACACCCGGCAGGAAATCACGGAGTACGTGACCGAACTGTCCGGCGAATCGGCCTCCGTCATGAGGCCCAATTTCTTCGTGAACACCCCCGATATCCTTCCCGGCCATCTCCAGGAAGGCGGCAGGCCGGCCTTCGAGGCACGGGCGGTGCTCGCGGCGACCCTCTCCCCGTCCTGGGGGGTGTACGCGGGGTACGAGCTGTGCGAGAACACCCCGGTCCGCAACGGCAGTGAGGAGTACCTCGACTCGGAGAAGTACGAGATCCGGCCCAGGGACTGGGAAGCCGCCGAGCGCGAGGGCCGGTCACTGGCTCCGCTCATCACCACACTCAACCGGATCCGGCGCCGCCACCCGGCGCTGCAGCAGCTGCGTGACGTGCACTTCCACGCGTCCGACAACGACGCCCTGATCGTGTACAGCAAGCGCTCCGGTTCGAACACCGTTCTGACGGTCGTCAACCTCGACCCGCACCACACCCAGGAGGCGACCGTCTCGTTGGACATGCCGCAACTCGGCCTCGACCGGCACGAGAGCGTGCCGGTGCGCGACGAGCTCACCGGCCATTCCTATCACTGGGGCAGGACCTTCTATGTGCGTCTGGAACCGGGCGTGACGCCCGCGCACATCGCCGTCCTGCGACCGTCCCCGCCGACCGGAGGGTCACCCACACCATGATCGTCAATGAGCCCGTCCACGACACGTTCGAGGACACCCCTGCCAAGGACCGCGATCCCGACTGGTTCAAGCGTGCCGTCTTCTACGAGGTCCTCGTCCGGTCCTTCCAGGACTCCAACGGCGACGGCATCGGAGATCTGAAGGGGATCACCGCCAAGCTGGACTATCTGCAGTGGCTGGGCGTCGACTGCCTCTGGCTGCCGCCGTTCTTCAAGTCGCCGCTGCGCGACGGCGGTTACGACGTGTCCGACTACACCGCCGTGCTGCCGGAGTTCGGCGATCTCGCCGACTTCGTCGAGTTCGTCGACGCCGCGCACCAGCGCGGCATGCGCGTGATCATCGACTTCGTCATGAATCACACCAGCGACCAGCACGACTGGTTCCAGCAGTCCCGTACCGACCCCGACGGTCCGTACGGCGACTACTACGTCTGGGCCGACGACGACAAGCAGTTCCAGGACGCCCGGATCATCTTCGTCGACACGGAGACGTCCAACTGGACCTTCGACCCGGTGCGCAAGCAGTACTACTGGCACCGGTTCTTCTCGCACCAGCCCGACCTCAACTACGAGAACCCGGCGGTGCAGGAGGAGATCATCTCCGCGCTGCGCTTCTGGCTGGACCTCGGCATCGACGGCTTCCGCGTCGACGCCGTGCCCTACCTCTACACGCGCGAGGGCACCAACTGCGAGAACCTCCCGGAGACCCACGGCTTCCTCAAGCGGGTCCGCAAGGAGATCGACGCCAACTACCCCGACACCGTGCTGCTCGCCGAGGCCAACCAGTGGCCCGAGGACGTCGTCGACTACTTCGGCGACTACCAGGCCGGCGGCGACGAGTGCCACATGGCGTTCCACTTCCCGGTGATGCCGCGGATCTTCATGGCGGTACGGCGGGAGAGCCGCTACCCGGTCTCGGAAATCCTGGCCAAGACACCGGCGATTCCCTCGGGCTGCCAGTGGGGCATCTTCCTGCGCAACCACGACGAGTTGACGCTCGAAATGGTCACGGACGAAGAACGCGACTACATGTACGCGGAGTACGCCAAGGATCCGCGGATGCGGGCCAACATCGGCATCCGCCGTCGCCTCGCACCCCTGCTGGACAACGACCGCAACCAGATCGAGCTGTTCACCGCCCTGCTGCTGTCCCTGCCCGGCTCCCCGATCCTCTACTACGGGGACGAGATCGGCATGGGCGACAACATCTGGCTGGGCGACCGGGACGCCGTCCGCACCCCGATGCAGTGGACACCCGACCGCAACGCCGGGTTCTCCTCCAGCGATCCGGGCCGGCTCTACCTCCCCACGATCATGGACCCGGTCTACGGCTACCAGGTCACCAACGTCGAGGCGTCGATGGCCTCACCGTCGTCGCTGCTGCACTGGACACGGCGGATGATCGAAATCCGCAAGCAGAACCCGGCGTTCGGGCTCGGCTCGTACAACGAACTGCCCTCCTCCAACCC
Organism: Streptomyces sp. NPDC050422; assembly: GCF_044458665.1. Classification (NCBI taxonomy): domain Bacteria; kingdom Bacillati; phylum Actinomycetota; class Actinomycetes; order Kitasatosporales; family Streptomycetaceae; genus Streptomyces; species Streptomyces sp. NPDC050422. Next base: position 337,149 of record NZ_JBITIE010000009.1, on the reverse strand, counting down.
CGCGGTGCTCGCCTTCACCCGTGAGCACGGGGACGATCTCGTGCTGTGCGTGCACAACTTCTCGCGGTTCGCGCAGCCGACGGAGCTCGATCTGAGGTCCTTCAACGGGCGTCATCCGGTGGAGCTGATCGGCGGGGTGCGCTTCCCCGCCATCGGCCAGTGGCCCTACCTGCTGACTCTCGCGGGCCACGGCTTCTACTGGTTCCGGCTGCGGAAGGACGCACCGCCGAGCTAAGGGCTGTCCCGCAATTCCTGGCGGGCGCACGACGACAGCTACGGCACCTCGCCGCGTTGTCGAAACGCCCGAATACATCCAGTATGCGGGCGCCTCTTCGCCTTGCGATGCACCGCATCTGACGCCGCGCGCTGATCCACCAGGAATTGCGGGACAGCCCTTAGGTCCTGTCTCCTGTCTGGAGTTCCAGCGCGGGAGAAGGAGCGGCGTCCGGTGCCGTCGGATCCAAGGCGGAGGAGGGAGTCGACGCGGAGCGTCGGCGACTGACGACACCGCCGGAGACGGCGGTGCCGGACGCCGTGACGCCGCGGGGGAACTCCAGACAGGACCTGAGGCCGAGCGGCCGTGCGGGGCGGTTTCCGCCGCCCCGCACGGGGCACTCTTCCCCCCATATCAAGCACTTCCGTAGTGTTCTTGGATCTTCCTGGCGTTTCGATCACCCCGAGTCGAGTCCGTACGGACCATCCTGACCCGACACGTCCCGCACAGCCGGACAGCCAAAGCCGCAATCCGGGACACTCTTCGCATCCTGTGGTGTGCCCGGGGAAAGGACGCGATGCCATGTCGGAGGCTGCATCCGCTCAGGTCACCCTGGCGAACAGCACAGCCCTGCTCCCGTCTCTCGGACCGCTGCTGCATGAATGGCTGCCCCGGCAGCGGTGGTTCGCAGGCAAGGGGCGGGCCATCACCGCCTTCTCGCTCGTCTCGGCCACCGAAATACTGCCGGTGGACTCCGGCGCGGCCGACACCGGCCCGGGCCTCCTCCACCTCCTGGTGAGGGCCCACCAGCCCACGATGCCGGCCCAGCCTCCCCCGGACTGCTACCAGTTGCTGCTCGGCGTACGGACCGTGCTGCCCCCGCTCCTGGCTCCCGCCCTCATCGGCCGTGTGACGGACGGGCCGCTGGCCGGCCGTACCGTCTACGACGGGCTGCACGATCCGCGCCTCGCCGCGCTGCTGCTGGAGCGGCTGCGCACACCCGGCGGTCTCGGCGCCCTGCGCTTCGGCCGGGGAGCGGACCCGGTCCCTGCCGGGCTGACCCCCCGGGTACTGGACACCGAGCAGTCCAACTCCTCGCTCGTGTACGGCGACTCCTACATCCTGAAGATCTTCCGCCGGGTCTTCCCCGGCACCAACCCCGATCTGGAGCTGCCGCTCGCGCTCTCCCGCGAGGGGTGCGGACGCGTTCCCGCGCCGGTCGCGTGGTTCGAGGCCGCCGTGCCGGAACGCCTCACGCTCGGCGTGCTCCAGCCGTTCCTGCGGGGCGCCCAGGACGGCTGGCAGCTCGCGCTGCGCGCACTGGCGACGGGCAACGGCTTCACACGGGAGGCCCACGCCCTGGGCCGGGCCACCGCCGAGGTGCACACCGCACTCGCCGCGGCGCTGCCCACGCCGTCCCTGCGCCGCTCCCAGACCGAGGAGCTGGCCGCCGCCATGGTGCAGCGGCTGGAGGCGGCCGCCCACGCGGTACCGGAACTGGTGCCGTACGTCCCCGGACTGCGCGCCGCCTTCGACGCCGTGACGGCCCTGGGCCACCGGGGCCACGCCTGGGCCGCCCAGCGGGTGCACGGCGACCTCCACCTCGGCCAGACACTGCGCGGCACCGACGGTTTCTGGTCACTGATCGACTTCGAGGGCGAACCGGCCCGCCCGCTCCCGGAGCGCCGCAGCCCGCAGCCACCGGTGCGCGACATCGCCGGAATGCTCCGCTCCTTCGACTACGCGGCCCGCTCGCACCGGCCCTGGAACGCCGCATGGGCGGCGCGTTGCCGGACCGCCTACTGCGACGGCTACGCCGAGGCCGCGGGCGTCGACCCCCGCGACGAGCCCGAGCTGCTGCGCGCCCACGAGACCGACAAGGCGGTCTACGAGGTGCTGTACGAGGCCCGGCACCGGCCCGACTGGCTGCCGGTCCCGATGGCCGCGATCCACCGCCTGGCGGCCGACGCCGACTGACGCGGCACGACCCGCCCGTCCCGCTTCCGCCCGTCCCACCCCACCCCACCCACACCCTCCGAGGAGGCTGTCCCTGTGACCGCCCGCAAGCCGTCCCGCAACGCGCCCGAACCCTCCCAGCCCCCCATCGACGCCACCCTCTCCGCGGCCCCCGCCGAGCATGCGGACGCCGCCGCCGGACCGGCCACCGGGACCCTCACGCCGGTGGAGGCGGACGCACCGCCCGCCACAGCTCCCCCGGTCAAACGGGCGAGGAAGGCGGCGCCGCCGCGCCCCCGCCGCGCGGGCGGGCAGGGAGTCCGCCCGGCCGGCGCTCTCGACGACGGGGACCGGGCACGTCTCCTGGCGGGTGAGCACCACGCCCCGCACGAGCTGCTCGGCGCGCACCAGATCCGCGGCGGGGTCACCTTCCGGGTGCTGCGTCCGTTCGCCCGCTCGGTCACCGTGCTCGCCAAGGGGCTGCGGGCCCAGTTGCTCGACGACGGCGACGGGTTCTTCTCCGGCCTCCTGCCGATGGCCGCGGTCCCCGAGTACCGGCTCCTGGTGGCCTACGACGACAACGAGATCGAGATCCACGACCCGTACCGCTTCCTGCCCGCGCTCGGCGATCTCGATCTGCACCTGATCGGCGAGGGCCGGCACGAGGAGCTGTGGACGGCGCTCGGTGCCCAGCCGATGGAACACCAGGGTGTCTCCGGCACCCGGTTCACGCTCTGGGCGCCCAATGCCCGCGGGGTGCGGGTCAGCGGGGACTTCAACTACTGGGACGGCACCGGGTTCCCGATGCGTTCCCTCGGCTCCACCGGGGTGTGGGAGCTGTTCCTGCCGGCGATCGGCGAAGGGACGCTGTACAAGTTCGACATCTGCCGCCCGGACGGCTCGCACACGCTGCGGGCCGACCCGATGGCCCGCCATGCCGAGGTCCCGCCGTCCAACGCCTCGGTGGTGACGGCCGCGCACCACGTCTGGCAGGACCAGGAGTGGATGGCCCACCGCGGGGACGTACCCGTGCACGAGGCCCCGCTCTCGGTCTACGAGGTGCACCTGCCGTCCTGGCGCCCCGGCCTCACCTACCGCCAGCTTGCCGAGCAACTCCCGGCGTACGTACGCGATCTGGGCTTCACGCATGTGGAGCTGATGCCGGTCTCCGAGCACCCCTTCGGCGGCTCCTGGGGCTATCAGGTCACCGGCTTCTACGCCCCGACGTCCCGCATGGGCTCGCCCGACGACTTCCGCTTCCTCGTCGACGCGCTGCACGGGGCGGGGATCGGCGTCATCGTCGACTGGGTGCCCGCGCACTTCCCGCGCGACGAATGGGCGCTCGCCGAGCTCGACGGCCGCCCGCTGTACGAGCACTCGGACCCGCAGCGGGCCGCGCATCCCGACTGGGGCACGCTCGAATTCGACTACGGCCGCACCGAGGTGCGCAACTTCCTCGTCTCCAACGCCACTTACTGGTGCGAGGAGTTCCACATCGACGGGCTGCGGGTCGACGCGGTCGCCTCGATGCTCTACCTCGACTACTCGCGCGAGGACGGGGAGTGGTCCCCGAACGAGCACGGCGGCCGGGAGAACCTGGACGCGGTCGCCTTCCTCCAGGAGATGAACGCAACGGTCTACCGGCGCAACCCCGGTGTCGTGACGATCGCGGAGGAGTCCACCGCCTGGGACGGGGTCACCCGCGCCACCCATCACGTGGGCCCCGGCGGTTTCGGCGGTCTCGGCTTCGGGCTCAAGTGGAACATGGGCTGGATGCACGACTCGCTGGAGTACGTGTCGAAGGAGCCGGTGCACCGCAAGTACCACCACAACGAGATGACCTTCTCGATGGTGTACGCGTACAGCGAGAACTACGTGCTGCCGATCTCGCACGACGAGGTCGTGCACGGCAAGCGGTCGCTGGTCAGCAAGATGCCCGGCGACTGGTGGCAGCAGCGCGCCAACCACCGCGCCTACCTCGGCTTCATGTGGGCCCACCCCGGCAAGCAACTCCTCTTCATGGGACAGGAGTTCGCCCAGGGTGCGGAGTGGTCGGAGGGGCACGGCCCGGACTGGTGGCTGCTCGATCCGTCGTACGCGGCGGAGAGCGACCACCGCGGAGTGCGGACGCTGGTCAGCGATCTGAACACGGTGTACGGGGCGACGCCCGCGCTCTGGCAGCGCGACACCGTCCCGGAGGGCTTCAGCTGGATCGACGGCGGCGCCGCGGAGGACAACGCCTTCGCGTTCGTCCGGTACGACGCCGGCGGATCACCACTGATCGCCGTGTCCCACTTCTCCCCTGTGGTGCGCCACGACTACCGCATCGGGGTGCCGGACGGGGCTCAGGCGTGGGTGGAGGTGCTGAACACGGACGAGCTGCGGTACGGCGGCAGCGCCGTGCGCAACGAGGAGCCGCTGAAGCCCGAGGCGGTGGCGGCGCACGGCAGGGACACCAGCATCACGCTGACGCTCCCGCCGCTGGCGACGGTGTGGCTGCGGCCGGCCTGACGGCGGGCCGGCGCGAGGACGGGAGCAGGGACGGGGCCGGTGGAGCGGAGTGCGCTCCCACCGGCCCCGTCCGGCCTCCCCCGACTGCCTCTTTCATCCTGTGCGCATTGCGGCCCGGTCCTCCGGCGGGAGCCATGCGGCGGGCGGGTGTTCGAGCCATATGCGCTGCCTGGTCAGGTGCCGCGCTGCCGCCGCGAGTGCGTCGAGGGCAGGGTGGCGCAGGCCCGTTCGCCAGACCAGGGAGATCGGCGACAGAGGTATGGGGTCGCAGAGCGGGCGCAGGACCATGCCGGGTACCTCGATGAACTCGGTGCTTGCCAGGACCCACCAGCCACGCTTGCGTACGACACGCGTGAACTCGTCCGCCCCCTCGATCTCCGGGAACGGTTCTGCCAGACGGATACCGCGACCGGCGAAGAGCTGAGTGGCGAGATCGGTCCATTCCGCGGTGGCCGGGTTGCCGGCGGCGGCATAGAGAGTCCGGCCTTCGAGCGCGTCCAGCGGTATCCGGTCAAGAGCGGACAGCCGGTGGTTCTCGGGCAGCAGGACCGCCATGTGTTCGAAGCGCACCGGGAGGTGGGCGAGCCGCGCCGCCACGGCGGGCGCCAGGCCGGAGAACCGACCGAACGCCGCGTCGAGCCGACCCGCGAGGATCTCCTCGGCCGCGCCCGTCAGTCCGCTCTGATGGCGGGCGACGAGTTCCAGTTCGGGAGCGGAGCGCCTTGCCGCCTGCAGCACGTCGAAGGCGGTCCCGATCTGTGCCCCCACCGCGACGAGCAAGGGCCGCCCCTCGCGTCCCGAGGCGGCAGCGGCGAACGCTTCACAAGCGGTCAGCACGCGCCGAGCGTGCGGGAGCAACCGTGCGCCTTCGGTGGTGAGGCCGACCTGACGGGTGGTGCGCACGAACAACGCCGCGCCCAGGTCCCGCTCCAGGCGCCGGATGTCTCGGCTCAGAGCCTGCTGGGCGATGTACAGACGGGCGGCGGCGCGGGTGAAATGAAGCTCCTCGGCGGTGGCGACGAAGGCACGGAGAAGCCGGGGATCGATGTCATGGGGCACCAAGCCAATCTACGGGCATTGACAACCCAGGTGCGTGGATCGATGCCGAACAGGTGTTGGACCGCAGAGGGCGGTGCCCGCGAACGTAGACACATGCCCCACCACGAACCTTCCCGGCGCGCCCCCTCCTTGCTGCTTGCCGTTTCCGGTCAGACCCTGATCGCCGCCGCCGCGCCCCGCCATGGGCGGATTCACGCGAGCGCTGGGGAACCCGGTGAACGCCCGCCCGTGGCACGGAGCGGCGGGCTCTTCGCTCCGTACCGCCGCCTGTTCGTCGTCCCCGGCGCCCGCGCCTTCACCGCCGGTGCCCTCCTGGCCCGGCTGCCCATGGGCATGTTCAGCGTCAGCGCCGTGATCATGATCGCCGATGCGCGTGGTTCGTACGCACTGGCAGGAGCGGTCACTGCGGTGGGGCTCGCGGCCTCCGCGATGGCCGGGCCCTACCTGGCACGCCTCGTCGACCGTCACGGCCAGGCGCGGATCGCGGTACCCGCAGTCGCGATCTCCGTGTTCGCCTCGCTGGCGCTGCTCCTGTGCGTACGGTTCGATGCCCCTGTCTGGACGCTCTTCGTCACGTACGTCGCCACCGCCGCCACGCCTCCCACCGGGGGCATGGCCCGCGCACGCTGGGCTCATCTGTACAGGGACGATCCGCTTGCCCTGCACACCGCCACATCCTTCGAGCAGGCGGCCGACGAGTTCTGCTTCATGCTCGGGCCCGTGCTCGCGGCCTTGCTGTGCACCACGCTGTTCCCCGAGGCCGGCACGCTGACCGGAGCAGTGCTCCTGCTCATCGGCGTTCTCCTCTTCGCCGCGCAACACTCCACCGAACCTCCGGCGACACCCTCACGCACCACCGGAGCCCGCTCACCGGCCCGCTTGCCCGGGATGCCCGCCCTCCTCCTCACCTTCCTGGCCACCGGGGCGATATTCGGCTCGATGGAGGTCGTCACGCTCGCGTACGCGGACCATCGCGGCCAAGCATTCGCAGCGGGTCCCATCCTCGCTCTTCAAGCGCTCGGATCGTGCATCGCCGGACTTCTCTACGGGATGCGTCAGCCCACCGGACCGCTGAGATCCCGCTTCCTGATCTGCGTCGCAGCCATGGCCCTGCTGATGGGGCTTCCGCTGCTGGCCGTCTCCGTGTCGGGCTCCCTGGCCGTACTGGCATGCGCACTGCTGGCCGCCGGATCGGCCACCGCACCGACGATGGCGACAGGCATGACGATGATCCAACACCGCGTGGCGTCAGACCGGTTGACCGAAGGCATGGCGCTCGGGGTGACCGCGTTGCTGAGCGGTATCGCAGTCGGATCGGCCGGCGGTGGACTCCTTCTGGAGCACACAAGTGCGACGTTCGGCTACCTGCTCCCCGCCCTTGCCGCGCTACTCGCACTGCTCGTCGCAGTGGGCAGCGCGATGCGACAGGAGGTGGGCACCGAACCGCCTGAACCTCTCCCAAGTCCCTCGCAGCCGTTGATCGTTTCGCTGAAGCCGTGACGCGGGGCAGTCGGAGCGTGTGGGCTCAGGCCGAGAGTGCTTCGGGCGCAGCCGACCACGGATGGGGATCCGCAACGTGACGGTCGGTGCAGCGGTGCGTATACGCCCTGCGTCAGACCGCCGCCGGGAGCACGTCCTCCAGCTCCTGGAGCAGCCGCCGCTTGGGGCGGGCGCCCACCATCGACTTCACCGGTTCGCCGTTCTGGAAAACCATCAGGGTCGGCATGGACAGCACCGCGTAGCGGCCCGCGATCCCCGGGTTGTGGTCCACGTCGATCTGCACCACCTTGAGCCGGCCGGTCTCCTCCTGCGCGATCGCGCTGAGTACCGGGGCCAACTGGCGGCACGGGCCGCACCAGTCGGCGGTGAATTCGACCAGGACCGGCAGACCGGCTGCCAGGACCTCCCCGTCGAACGTCGTGTCGGTGACTTCTGCGACACCTTCTGCGTGGATCATCTCTCGTCCTCCCAGTTCAGACCGACCGGTCTCAGTTCACATCGTGGTTCGGGGCCGCCCGGCAGCTCGGCGGAAGCCTCCAGTTCGGCGCGGGCCAGCTGGGCACCCACCTCCGTGCGGACCGACTGCAGCTGGCCGATGAGGGCGTCCAGTTCGCCGAGCTTGCGCCGGTAGACAGCCAGCGAGGCCGGGCAGGAGTCGCCCGCCGGATGGCCGGCGCGCAGGCAGTCGACGAAGGGGCGGGTCTCCTCCAGGTCGAACCCGAAGTCCTGAAGGGTCCGGATCTGCTGGATCAGCCGCAGGTCGCCCTCGTCGTAGGTGCGGTAGCCGTTCTCCGCGCGGCGTGCGGGCAGCAGGCCCCGTGACTCGTAGTACCGCAGCGTCCGTGTCGTCGTCCCGGCGCGTTCGGCCAGTTCCCCGATTCGCATACCCCGACGGTAATCCTTGACGTCGGCGTCAAGGCAAGGCGTCCGGCCCCTTCCCGAAGCTGCGGCATCTTCGGGAAGTAAAGCGGCCGGAGCCATTGACGACCGGTCCGGGTGCAACTAAATAACTCTGAGAGCGCTCTCGTCGACAACCTTCCCGGCACCGTCCCCACCGGAGGTTCCTTTGCGTACGAGCCGCACCACCCCCCACAGGCGCACCACCGTCCTGGCCGCCTTCACGGCCCTCGCGCTCGCCCTCGCCGGGGCGGTCACCGTCGCCGGTTCCGGGCCCGCCCGCGGCGACGTACCGGCCACCCCCGGCTGGAACCTGGCATGGAGCGACGACTTCAACGGCGCGAACCGCAGTCTGCCGTCCTCCGCGAACTGGCAGATCGACACGGGTCACGGCTACGCCGGCGGCCCGGGCAACTGGGGCACCGGGGAGATCCAGGACTACACCGCCAGTCCCGACAACGTCAGCCTCGACGGCGGCGGCAACCTTCGCATCACCCCGCTCCGCGACGGCGCGGGCAACTGGACCTCGGGCCGCATCGAGACCAAGCGGGCCGACTTCAAGGCCCCGGCCGGCGGCACTCTGCGCATCGAGGGCCGCGTGCAGATGCCGAACGTCACCGGAAACGCGGCACTCGGCTACTGGCCGGCCTTCTGGGCGCTCGGCTCCCCCTACCGGGGCAACTACTGGAACTGGCCGGGCATCGGCGAGTTCGACATCATGGAGAACGTCAACGGGATCAACTCCGTCTGGGGCGTCCTGCACTGCGGAGTGAACCCGGGCGGTCCCTGCAACGAGACCACCGGCCTCGGCAACAGCCGCACCTGCCCCGGGGCGAGCTGCCAGTCCGCGTTCCACACCTACCGCTTCGAGTGGGACCGCGCCGTCACCCCGAACGCCCTGCGCTGGTACGTCGACGGCCAGCTCTTCCACAGCGTCACCCAGAACCAGCTGGACGCCACGACGTGGGCGAACATGACCGACCACGCCGGGTACTTCCTGCTGCTCAACCTCGCGATCGGCGGCGCCTTCCCGAACGCGCTCGGAGGCTCCACCCCGACCGCCGAGACCGTCCCGGGCCGGCCCATGCTGGTCGACTACGTCGGCGTCTGGACCAAGGGCGGCGGCGGAACCACCGAGCCGCCCACCGACCCACCCACGGATCCGCCGTCCGGCTCCTCGACCCTCGCCCTGCGCAGCGCCGGCGGTCTCGGGGCCACTCAGTCCACCGCCTCCTCGGTGACGGTCGCCTCGGCCGGGGGCAGCAACTACGACGGGGCCCCGCACAGTCCGCAGACCTTCACGGCCACCGGCATCACCCGGGCGTACGACGGCGGCTCGACCCAGTTCGACGTCTTCGCCGACTCGGGCACCACCATCGCCAACGGGCAGCAGGTGCGGGTGAGTTACGACCGGACGGGCGACGGGACCTGGGACCGCACGGAGACGTACGCCTACTTCGCCACCGATCCCGTCAACGGGTACGAGCACTACACACAGGCCAGGGGACTCAAGTCGTCCACCGGGAGCCACGGCAACCTGGCCAACGGCACGGTGAAGGTCGAGATCTGGAACGCCATCGGCAACGGCCCGAGCACGGTGGGCGTCGGTAACCAGTCCGTCGTCCACATCCCGTACGGCTGAGACGCGGAAGCCGCCCGACAAGGACCCGCCGGCCGAGACGCGCGGAAGCCGCCGGACAAGGACCGCCCGGACACACGAACGCGGCCGGTACGGGATTCCCGTACCGGCCGCGTCGTCGTGCTGTGTCAGACCTTCGCGAGCGAGGGCTGCTCCTCGCCGCCGTCCCTGGCCTCGGGGACGTGCGGCTCGGCGGGCCCCTCGTCCGCGAGCATGCTCTCGTCGAACGGGAGCGCCCCGGAGAGGACCTGGTCCACCCGGGCCCGGTCGATCTCCTTGGTCCAGGTGCCGACGAGCACCGTGGCCACCGCGTTGCCCGCGAAGTTCGTCAGGGCGCGGGCCTCGCTCATGAAGCGGTCGATGCCGACGATCAGGCCGACGCCGTCCACCAGCTCGGGGCGGTGCGACTGGAGGCCGCCCGCGAGGGTGGCGAGGCCGGCACCGGTGACGCCCGCCGCGCCCTTCGAAGCGATCACCATGAAGACCAGCAGCGAGATCTGCTCGCTGATGCTCAGCGGGTCGCCCGTCGCGTTGGCGATGAACAGCGAGGACATCGTGAGGTAGATCGCGGTGCCGTCGAGGTTGAAGGAGTAGCCGGTCGGCACAGTGATGCCGACGACGGGCTTGCTCACGCCCATGTGCTCCATCTTCGCGATGAGCCGCGGCAGCGCCGACTCGGACGAGGAGGTGGAGAGGATGAGCAGGAACTCCCGGCCCAGGTACTTCAGCAGGGAGAAGATGTTGAGCCCGGCCACCAGGCGCAGGATCGTGCCCAGGATCAGGAACACGAAGAGCGCGCAGGTGATGTAGAAGCCGATCATGATGACCGCGAGGGACTTCAGCGCGTCCACGCCGGTCTCGCCGACCACCGCGGCCATGGCGCCGAACGCACCGACCGGGGCCATCCACATGATCATGGCGAGGATGCGGAAGACGAGGCGCTGGATGTGGCCGATGCCGCGCAGGACCGGCTCACCCGCCGAACCCATGGCCTGGAGCGCGAAGCCCGCGAGCAGGGCGATGAGCAGGGTCTGGAGGACCTCGCCCGCGGTGAAGGCCGACACCATGGTGTCGGGGATGATGCCGAGCAGGAAGTCCGCGGTGGACTCACTGGCGCCCGAGACCTGCTTCTCGCCCGCGGCGCGGGTCGCCTCGGTGATGTGGAGGCTGGAGCCGGGCTCCAGGATGTTGCCGACGACCAGGCCGATGGCCAGGGCGACGGTCGACATCACCAGGAAGTAGCCGAGGGCCAGACCGCCGACGGCGCCGACCTTGGCGGCCTTGCGTACGGAGCCGACGCCCAGCACGATCGTGCAGAAGATGATCGGCGAGATCATCATCTTGATGAGGTTGACGAAGCCGGTACCGATCGGCTTCAGCTCGACGGCGGTGTCCGGAGCGACCAGGCCCACCAGAATGCCGAGCCCCACCGCCGCGATCACGGCGAGATACAGATATTTCGTACGGTCCCGCTTGGCGGTGGCCACTCCCACGGGGGTCTCCTCGGCTCGTCCTTGTCCCTCCCCCGTCCCTGGGGGCCCCGGTGACTATCCCGCCTCCTGTGACGCCGGTCACCCTTGTGTGCATTTCGTTCATATGTTTTCGGCCAGGCAGACTGGGGGGATGCGCTTCCCCCGTACCCGCCCGCGCAGCCTCGCGGGCCAGCTCTTCGCCATGCAGGTGGTGCTGGTCGCGGCCGTCGTGGCGGGGTGCGCCTTCTTCGCGTACGTCTCCGGCAGCGGTCAGGCCAAGGAGACCGCGACCCGGCAGGTGCGGACGGCCGCGCTGGCGATCGCCGGTTCGCCGTCGGTACTGGAGGCGATCCGCACCCCGGACCCGTCGGCCGTGCTCCAGCCGTACGCGGAGCAGGTCCGCAGGGACACCGGGATCGCCTTCGTCACCATCATGGATCCGCACCGGGTCCGCTGGACGCACCCGAAGCCCGAGCGGATCGGCGAGAACTTCCTCGGCCACACCGCGCAGGCGCTGCGCGGCGAGACGTTCTCGGAGACGTACACCGGCACGCTCGGCCCCTCGATACGGGTCGTCACGCCGGTCCGGGACGGCGACAGGATCGTCGGCCTCGTCAGCGCGGGCATCACGGTCGAGCGGGTCTCCTCGCAGGTACGGGCGCAGCTGGGGGCACTGGGTCTCGCGGCGGGCGCGGCGCTGGCGCTCGGCGGCCTCGGTACGTACGTGATCAACGCCCGGCTGCGGCGGCACACCCACGGGATGAACGCCGCCGAGCTGAGCCGGCTGCACGACTACCACGAGGCCACCCTGCACGCGGTGCGCGAGGGGCTGCTGATGCTCGACGGGCAGCGCAGGATCGCCCTGATCAACGACGCGGGCCGCGAGCTGCTGGGCCTGGCGCCCGGCACGGTCGGACGCCGGGTCGCCGAACTCGATCTGCCCGCACCGCTGACCGGGGCCCTGCTCTCCTCCGAGGAGCGGGTCGACGAGGTGCATCTGACGGCGGACCGGGTGATCGTGGTCAACACCCGCCCGGTGGTGGGCGGGGAGCGGCGCGGCACCGTCATCACCCTGCGCGATCACACGGAACTCCAGGCGCTGTCCGGCGAGCTGGACTCGGAGCGCGGGTTCACCCAGGCCTTGCGCTCGCAGGCGCACGAGGCGGCGAACCGGCTGCACACGGTGGTCTCGCTGATCGAGCTGGACCGCCAGGAGGAGGCGGTCGGCTTCGCCACGGCGGAACTCGAACTGGCCCAGGCCCTCACCGACCGGGTGGTGGGCGCGGTCGGCGAACCGGTGCTGGCGGCGCTGCTGCTCGGCAAGGCCGCGCAGGCGAACGAGCGCGGGGTGGAGCTGGTGCTGGCGGACGACAGCCTGATCGACGACGGGGCCCTGCCCGCGACGCTGCCGCAGCGCGATCTGGTGACCATCCTCGGCAATCTGATCGACAACGCGGTGGACGCGGCGTCGGAGGCGGTGACGGGTGCGGCGCCGGACGGCAGCGGCATCCCCGGCCCGCGTCCCGGCCCGCGCCCGGCCCGCGCCCGGGTCACCGTCACCGCGCTCGCCGGGGACGGGGAGCTCCTGCTGCGCGTCGCCGACAATGGTGCGGGCGTCGGACCGGCCAACGCCGCGGAGGTGTTCCGCCGCGGCTGGTCGACGCACGGCGCGGGCCGCGGGCTCGGCCTGGCGCTCGTCCGGCAGGCCGCGCACCGCAACGGCGGGGCCGTGGTGCTGGAACAGGGGCCGGACGGCGGCGCGGAGTTCACGGTACGGCTGCCGCTGGGCAGCGGTGCGCAGAAGGAGAGAACCCTGTGATCCAGGTACTGGTCGTCGAGGACGACCCCGTCGCCGCCGACGCCCATCAGCTGTACGTGGACCGCGTCCCGGGCTTCTCCGTGGCGGCCGTCGCGCACACCCGGGCCGAGGCGGTGCGGGCCCTGGACCGCGTCCCGGTCGACCTCCTGCTCCTCGACCTGTATCTGCCCGACGGCCACGGTCTGCAGCTCCTGCGTTCGCTGCGTGCGGCCGGGCACGGGGCCGATGTGATCGCGGTGACCTCGGCCCGCGATCTGGCCGTGGTGCGCGAGGGGGTCTCGCTGGGCGTCGTCCAGTACGTACTGAAGCCCTTCACCTTCGCCACGTTGCGCGACCGGCTCGTCCGCTACGCCGAGTTCCGTGGCGCGGCCGGCGAGGCGAGCGGCCAGGACGAGGTGGACCGCGCGCTGGCCACCCTGCGCACGCCGCAGCCCGCCCGCCTCCCCAAGGGCCTCAGCAGCCCGACCCTGGAGGCGGTGACCCGTGCGCTGCGGGCGGCCCCGGACGGCGTGACGGCGGCGGCGGCCGGGCTGGAGCTGGGCATCTCCCGGATCACGGCGCGCCGCTATCTGGAACACCTGGTGACGGCGGGCCGGGCGGTGCGCAGTCCGCAGTACGGACAGATCGGACGCCCGGAGCTGCACTACCGCTGGCTGGCGGAGGGGCGCTGAGCGGTTCCGCAGCCGGCCCCGGAAAAGGGCCGCCCGGCCGTCTGGACGTTCCTATGAGTCGTGTTCATGGTGTGAACACACCGTGGTCATACCGCCTCTGACCTCCTACGGTGGGGCCGTGCACACCACCCCACCTTTCAACGCCCCCGCCGCGCGAAGACTCCGCGAGGCCCTGGGTATGGCTCCCGGTCATGTCGCCTACGGCCTCGGCGCGCAGTACGGACTCCAGATCAGCGCCGAGACGGTCGCGGCCTGGGAGCGCGGCCTCGCCTCGCCCACCGAGTACGAACTCACGGCATTGGCAGGGGTGTTGTGGTGCGCCCCGCACGAACTCCTCACCGCCGCGCGCACGCTGCGCGAGCACCGGGTCGCCCGGGAGCTGACCCCGGAGGAGCTGGCGGGACAGCTCGGGATGTCCGCGTCCGCGTACCTGCGGATGGAGGAAGCGGGCCGGTGGCGGGGCAACGAACGTCAGTCCGCCGCCCTCAGCGAGGCGCTGGGGCTCGGCGCCGCCGCGTTCGTGACGGTCTCCGGACGGGACGAGGATCTGGCGGAACTGCTGCGCAGCGCGATGACGACCCGCTGGCAGGCGTACGTCAAGCCGGTGTCGAAACTCGTGCCTCTGGACCGCCCGCTGATCCAGGGCACGCTGGAGCGGCTGCACTCCGACTACCAGGCACTGATGGCGTCCACGCTCAGCTGGAACAGCACAGGCACGGACCGGGCGGGCGCCACCGGGGACGCCGGCCGGGCGTTCCTCGCGGGGATCGTGGAACGGTTCTGGGAAACGGCCGAGGCGTAGGGCGTGTTTCGAAAGTAGCGCCGTCCGCCCGGAGGGCGGGCCGGGCGGCGTCTGGTGCGTGCGATCGCAAGGCGCCGGGAAGTCCTCGTAGCGGAGCTACCAGGGCTTTTCGGCAACGCCGCGAGCAATGGGGTCTCCCCTGCTCGAGCGAAGCCGAGAGCTCGGGGAAGTGCCAGACGCCGCCCGGCAGGCGGGACTTTCGAAACACGCCCCAGTGGTCCGTCAGACGGTGTGCGCCGCGCCCCCGGCCCGCAGCCGGCCCTGGAGGACGGCGAAGGCCGTACAGCTGACGGGCAGGATCACAGCCGCGGTGACCAGGATGCCGACGACGACGGGGGCGAGGATGCCGGCGTAGTACGCGGCGAAGGAGTTGCCCGTGGCCTGTTCGACGAGGTCTCGTACGAGGGGCCGCAGCGGCAACGCGAGTTGTACGACCAGCCGGAGCACCCCGGCGGTGAGGGCAGCCAGCGGCAGCGCGAGGGCGAGGACGCGGACCGCTCCGGCACGCGTCCACGCCATCCCCCAGGAACGGCGCAGGGCCGCACGGGGGCCGAGGCCGTCAGCCGCGGCGGCCGGGGCGAGCGTCAGGGCGAGGCGCAGGAGCGCGGCGATGAACACGGCAGGCACCGGGGCTGCCTCGACGAGCGTGTAGGCCCACGATCCGCGTTCCAGGACCTGGTCCTCGGTGTCGATCTGATAGCCGGTGAGGCTGTGCGCCACGAAATGGACGAGCAGCGGCAGGGGCCACACGATCAGGCCGCGCAGCGCGTAGACGGCGAGCACCGGCCGCGGCCGCGGGGACGACCCGCGTGACCCCGCGGCAACCGCGCGCGAACACACACTCTGCAGCGCCGCGCCGGCGATGCCGAGGAGAAGCAGGAAGAGCGGGAGCGTCCAGAGGGCGACGCGCGCCAGGCCGGTGTGGTCGTGCAGGTAGGGGTCCTCCAGCTGGTGGTACCGGATGCGTTCGTTCCGCATGTGGGTGAAGACGGGCCAGGAAAGCGCGAATATGGCGGCCGTCATCAGGAGTCCGGCGACTCCGGTCAGGCCGACGACACGTGCCGTCGCGCCTCCCAGAACGCCGCGGTGCCGCCGCAGGACGGCGAAGGTCGTGGCGGCGATGCCGCGCTGCGGGCTCCCGCTCGTCGATGGCGCCTTGCGGTCGTGCTGTGTGCGCATGGGGACGAGCCTTCTGTACGTTCCGGATCCGTTCGTTCCCCGCAAGGACGCCGAGCGGACCCGGCACGGTTCTCCGGACGAGCCCGGCCTGGCCGGCGGGGAACAGCGAGCGGGCCCCGGCCGTCCCGCATGGGACTGCCGGAGCCCGCTGGTCGCCCCACCGTGCCGGTGCCGGGTCAGAAGACCGACTCGGCGTCGCGGCCGGGCAGGAAGACCGATTCGGCCTCGTAGCCGGGCCAGAAGACCGACTCGGCCTCGTAGCCGGGCCAGAAGACCGACTCGGCCTCGTAGCCGGGCCAGAAGACCGACTCGGCCTCGTAGCCGGGCCAGAAGGCCGACTCGGCCTCACTCACCCGGGCGGTCAGAAGACCGACTCGGCCTCGTGCATCCGGGCGGTCAGAAGACCGATTCGGCCTCGTGCATCCGGGCCAGGGGCACGGTCTTGAGCTGGGTGACCGCGTCGGCCAGCGGCACCATCTCGATGTCGTTGCCGCGCAGGGCCGTCATGCGGCCGAAGTCGCCCCGGTGCGCCGCCTCCACCGCATGCCAGCCGAAGCGGGTGGCGAGCACCCGGTCGTACGCGGTCGGCGTGCCGCCGCGCTGGACGTGGCCGAGGATGACCGGCCGGGCCTCCTTGCCGAGCCGGGTCTCCAGCTCGACGGCGAGGCGGTTACCGATGCCCTGGAAGCGCTCGTGGCCGAACTGGTCGATCGCGCCCTTGGCGTACGGCATGGAGCCCTCGGCCGGGTGTGCGCCCTCGGCGACGCAGATGACCGCGAACTTCTTGCCGCGTGCGAAGCGTTCCTCGACCATCTTGACCAGGTCCTCGACCTGGAACTTCCGCTCGGGCAGGCAGATGCCGTGCGCGCCGCCGGCCATGCCGGACTCCAGCGCGATCCAGCCCGCGTGGCGGCCCATCACCTCGACGACCATGACGCGCTGGTGGGACTCGGCGGTGGTCTTCAGCCGGTCTATGGCCTCGGTGGCGACGCCCACCGCGGTGTCGAAGCCGAAGGTGCGGTCGGTGGCCGAGATGTCGTTGTCGATGGTCTTCGGGACGCCGACGACGGGCATGCCGGCGTCGGACAGCATCCGGGCGGCCGTGAGGGTGCCCTCGCCGCCGATCGGGATCAGTGCGTCCATGCCGTAACGGCGGCTCAGCTCGGCGCAGTTCTCGGCGGCTTCGCGGAGCCGGTCGCGCTCCAGGCGGGCGGAGCCGAGGATGGTGCCGCCGCGGGCGAGGATGCCGCTGACGGCGTTGAGGTCGAGGGGGCGGAAGTGGCCGTCGAGGAGGCCCTTGAACCCGTCCTCGAATCCGATGACCTCATCGCCGTGGCCCACCACGGCACGGTGCACGACCGAGCGGATCACTGCGTTGAGGCCTGGGCAGTCGCCGCCTGCGGTGAGAACTCCGATGCGCATCGTGCTGTATCTCCTGTCCGCCGGACAGGCCCTGGGGGCCCGCCCTGCTGCCGTGCGGGCCGGGGCAACGGCGTCATCCCCCCGTACCGTGAGTCACGACGATTGTCCCACGTCAGGTCCGTACCTCGCGCTTCCGGCTGCTCCATGGGCGGCAGGACCGGTCGTGGCGGCGGCCCGGACGGCTACGACCAGGGGCTTTCGTCCGGCGGGCGGCCCCTCGGTCCCCGCAGGTATCGTCAAACAGGCGATACGCCTCGAACCGGACACCATGCCGGACAAGAGATGACGGGAGAGCACGCGTGACGCGCAGCGTGTACGTGACCGGGATCGACCGGGGAGACGGCCGCCAGGTCGTCGATCTGGGAGTCATGGAGCTACTGACGCGTCAGGTGGACCGGGTCGGGGTGTTCCGGCCCCTGGTCCACGACGACCCCGACCGGCTCTTCGAACTGCTGCGGGCCCGCTACCGGCTCTCCCAGGACCCGGGGACCGTATACGGCCTCGACTACCACCAGGCCTCCGCGATCCAGGCCGAGCAGGGTACGGACGAACTGGTCTCCCGGCTCGTCGAGCGCTTCCACCGGGTGGCCGCCGCGTACGAGGTGGTGCTGGTCCTCGGCACCGACTTCGCGGCCACGCAGCTCCCCGACGAGCTGGCCCTGAACGCCCGGCTCGCCAACGAGTTCGGCGCCTCGGTGATCGCGGTGGTCGGCGGTCAGGACCAGGACGCGGAGTCCGTGCGGGCCGAGACCCGCAACGCGTACCGCGCGTACGCCGGGCTCGGGTGCGACGTCCTCGCGATGATCGTGAACCGGGTGGCCTCCGCGGACCGCGAGGGCATCGCGGACCGGCTCTCGGCCACGCTGCCGGTGCCGTGCTCGGTGCTGCCCGACGACCCGGCCCTCTCGGCGCCGACGGTCGCGCAGATCACCGCGGCGCTGGACGGCACGGTGCTGCTCGGCGACGACGCGGGGCTGGCGCGGGACGCGCTGGACTTCGTGTTCGGCGGCGCGATGCTGCCGAACCTGCTGAAGGCCCTGACGCCGGGGTGCCTCGTGGTGACCCCCGGCGACCGGTCCGACCTGGTGGTCGGCTCGCTGGCCGCGCACAGCGCCGGGACGCCACCCATCGCGGGCCTACTGCTGACGCTGAACGAGCGGCCGGGCGAGGAGATACTCAAGCTGGCCGCACGGCTCGCACCGGGCACCCCGGTGGTCTCCGTGGCAGCCGGCTCCTTCCCCACCGCCGGAGAGCTCTTCGCCCTGGAGGGCAAGCTGAACGCGGCGACACCGCGCAAGGCCGAGACGGCCCTGGGACTCTTCGAGCGACATGTCGACACGGCCGCACTCCTCGACCGGATCTCGGTCGCCCGCAGCGGCCGGGTCACGCCGATGATGTTCGAGCACGAACTGCTGGAGCAGGCCCGCGCGGACCGGCGCCGGGTGGTGCTGCCCGAGGGCACCGAGGAACGGGTGCTGCGCGCCGCCGACGTACTGATGCGGCGCGACGTCTGCGACCTCACGCTGCTCGGCGACCCCGACGTCATCCGCAAGAAGGCCGCCGACCTCGGCATCGACCTGGCGAGCACCCAGCTCATCGACCCGCAGACCTCCGAGCTGCGCCAGACCTTCGCGGAGCGGTACGCGCAACTGCGCGCCCACCGCGGGGTGACGGTCGAGCTCGCGTACGACGTCGTCTCGGACGTCAACTACTTCGGCACCCTGATGGTCCAGGAGGGCCTGGCGGACGGCATGGTCTCCGGGGCCGTGCACTCGACGGCGGCGACGATCCGCCCCGCGTTCGAGATCATCAAGACCAAGCCGGACGCCTCGATCGTCTCGTCCGTCTTCTTCATGTGCCTCGCCGACAAGGTCCTGGTGTACGGCGACTGCGCGGTCAACCCGGACCCGAACGCGGAGCAGCTCGCGGACATCGCCGTGCAGTCCGCGGTCACCGCCGCCCGCTTCGGCGTGGAGCCCCGGATCGCGATGCTCTCGTACTCGACCGGGACCTCGGGGTCGGGTGCCGACGTCGACAAGGTCCGCGAGGCGACGGACCGGGTGCGGGCGAGCCGCCCGGACCTGATGATCGAGGGCCCGATCCAGTACGACGCCGCGGTGGAGCCGAGCGTCGCCGCGACGAAGCTGCCCGGATCCGAGGTGGCGGGCCAGGCGACGGTCCTGATCTTCCCGGACCTGAACACCGGCAACAACACGTACAAGGCCGTGCAGCGCTCGGCGGGCGCGGTGGCCGTCGGCCCGGTCCTCCAGGGGCTGCGCAAGCCCGTCAACGACCTGTCCCGGGGCGCACTCGTCCAGGACATCGTCAATACCGTGGCCATTACGGCGATCCAGGCACAGGGCGAGGAGTGACCCGCACCATGACCACCACCGAAGGTGCCGCAGCAGGTACGGGCCCGAGCCGGGTGCTCGTCCTCAACTCAGGCTCCTCCTCCGTGAAGTACCAGCTCCTCGACATGCGTGACCGCACCCGGCTCGCTTCGGGCCTGGTCGAGCGGATCGGCGAGGAGACCTCACGCCTCGTCCACACCCCGCTGGCCGGCGGCGGCGAGAGCCGGGAGCGCAACGGCCGGATCGCGGACCACGACGCGGCGCTCAGGGCGGCCGCCGAGGAGCTGGCCGCCGACGGGCTCGGCCTGGACTCCCCCGAACTGGCGGCGATCGGCCACCGGGTGGTGCACGGCGGGCTGCGGTTCACCGAGCCGACCGTGATCACGGACGAGGTACTCAAGGAGATCGAGCGCCTGGTGCCGGTGGCGCCGCTGCACAACCCGGCGAACATCACCGGCATCCGCACCGCCCAGTCACTGCGCCCCGACCTGCCGCAGGTGGCGGTCTTCGACACGGCGTTCCACACGACGATGCCGGAGTACGCGGCGCGGTACGCGATCGACGTGGAGACGGCCGACGCCCACCGGATCCGCCGCTACGGATTCCACGGCACCTCGCACGCGTACGTCTCCCGGAAGGCGGCGGAGCTGCTGGGCAGCGCCCCCGAGGACGTCAACGTCATCGTGCTGCACCTGGGCAACGGCGCCTCCGCCTCGGCGGTGGCGGGCGGCCGGTGCGTGGAGACGTCAATGGGACTGACCCCCTTGGAGGGGCTGGTCATGGGTACGCGTTCCGGAGACATCGATCCGGCGGTCACCTTCCACCTCAAGCGGGTGGCGGGCATGTCGGCCGACGAGATCGATGAACTTCTCAACAAGAAGAGCGGTCTGGTCGGCCTCTGCGGCGACAACGACATGCGGGAGATCAGGCGCCGGGTCGACGAGGGCGACGAGCGGGCCGCGCTCGCCTTCGACATCTACGTGCACCGGCTGAAGAAGTACATCGGCGCCTATTCGGCGGTGCTCGGCCGGGTGGACGCCGTGGTGTTCACGGCGGGGGTCGGTGAGAACTCGGCTCCGGTACGGGAGGCTGCCATCGCGGGTCTGGAGGAGCTCGGCCTCGTGGTGGACGCGGATCTCAACGCCGTACGGTCCGGCGAACCGCGGCTGATCTCGCCGAATTACGCACGGGTGGCGGTCGCCGTCGTGCCGACGGACGAGGAGCTGGAGATCGCCGGCCAGACCTTCGCACTGGTCGACAACTGAGCACCCCCGCGCCCCTTTGTATCTTCCACCAGACGGAATATTCCGCAGCGAAACAAACCGATAGGATCCGCCTCATGCGCCGTTCCAAAATCGTCTGCACCCTCGGTCCCGCCGTCGACTCCCATGAGCAGCTCGTCGCTCTGATCGAGGCCGGCATGAGCGTGGCCCGATTCAACTTCAGTCACGGTTCCCACGCGGAGCACCAGGGTCGTTACGACCGGGTCCGCAAGGCCGCCGCCGAGACCGGCCGGGCGGTCGGCGTGCTCGCCGACCTCCAGGGCCCGAAGATCCGCCTGGCGAAGTTCGCCGAGGGTCCGGTCGAACTGGTCCGCGGGGACGAGTTCGTCATCACCGCCGAGGACGTCCCCGGCGACAAGTCGATCTGCGGCACGACCTACAAGGGTCTGCCCGGTGACGTCGCCAAGGGCGACCCGATCCTGATCAACGACGGCAACGTCGAGCTGAAGGTCGTCTCCGTGGACG
Organism: Streptomyces sp. NPDC050422; assembly: GCF_044458665.1. Classification (NCBI taxonomy): domain Bacteria; kingdom Bacillati; phylum Actinomycetota; class Actinomycetes; order Kitasatosporales; family Streptomycetaceae; genus Streptomyces; species Streptomyces sp. NPDC050422. The sequence goes on along the minus strand of NZ_JBITIE010000009.1, from coordinate 315,909 downwards.
GCCCCCGCGTCCACACCATCGTCATCGAGGGCGGGGTGATCTCCGACCACAAGGGGATCAACCTGCCGGGCGCGGCGGTCAACGTCCCGGCCCTGTCCGAGAAGGACATCGACGACCTCCGCTTCGCCCTGAAGATGGGCTGCGACCTGGTCGCGCTCTCCTTCGTGCGGGACGCGAGCGACGTCAAGGACGTCCACAAGGTCATGGACGAGGAGGGCCGCCGGGTCCCCGTCATCGCCAAGGTCGAGAAGCCGCAGGCCGTCGAGAACATGGAGGGCATCGTCGCGGCGTTCGACGGCGTGATGGTCGCCCGTGGCGACCTCGCCGTCGAGTACCCGCTGGAGAAGGTCCCGATGGTGCAGAAGCGCCTGGTGGAGCTCTGCCGGCGCAACGCCAAGCCGGTGATCGTGGCGACCCAGATGATGGAGTCGATGATCACCAACTCGCGCCCGACCCGCGCCGAGGCGTCCGACGTCGCCAACGCGATCCTGGACGGCGCGGACGCGGTCATGCTGTCCGCCGAGTCCTCGGTGGGCGCGTACCCGATCGAGACGGTCAAGACGATGTCGAAGATCGTCGTCGCCGCCGAGGAGGAGTTGCTCTCCAAGGGCCTCCAGCCGCTGGTGCCGGGCAAGAAGCCCCGCACCCAGGGCGGTTCGGTGGCCCGCGCGGCCTGCGAGATCGCGGACTTCCTGAACGGTGAGGCGCTGGTCGCCTTCACCAAGTCCGGCGACACCGCCCGCCGCCTGTCCCGCTATCGCGCCGCCCAGCCCATCCTGGCCTTCACCACGGACGAGTCGACCCGCAACCAGCTGGCCCTCAGCTGGGGCGTCGAGGCCTACGTGGTCCCGCACGTGGACACCACGGACGCGATGGTGGACCTGGTCGACTCGGAGCTGCTGAAGCTGAACCGCTACAGCAACGGCGACACCATGGTCATCACGGCCGGCTCGCCTCCCGGCGTCCCCGGCACGACCAACATGGTGCGCGTGCACCACGTGGGCGGCCAGGTCCGCGACTGACCTCACAGCGGTCCCGCACGACGTGGCGCACGAGGGCGGTGTCCCGGTACAGGATGTACCGGGACACCGCCCTCGGCGATTGCCGATTCTTCCCCCGAACGCGTCGATGCTCACGGGCGCGTAACCGAATTCACCCTCGACCGTGATGTCCACGGGGTACGACGGGGTGTCGTGGCTGTCGCGCCGCTCGCTCCCGTGGGACACAACGGCTGTGGGCCGCATCCCCTTGATGAGGGAGGTGCGGCCCACAGCCGTTGTGCGGCTCCCGAACGGGGTCGGGCTGCCTCAGGCGGCGTCCTTGGTGAAGTAGTTGTGCAGACCCGGCACCGTCAGCGTCCCGCCGAACTGGCCCGCCTGCTTCAGCTTCACGTTGGTGAAGAACGCGAACGGCACGTTCAGCGGCGGCGGGGTCTCCGGGCTGAAGGTGATCGGGATGAGGCCGAAGAGGTTGCCCTTCAGCTCCTCCGTGTACATCGTCACCTCGCCGTCGCGGATGGTGGACGTGGAGCCCTTCCGCGCCTGCACGTGACCGGTCACGCCCGGCATCGGGCCGACGGTCATCTGGTGGAGGTCCTTGATGTCGATGGAGGAGGCGGTGAACTTCAGCACCTTCTTCGTGGTGCCGTCGCCCTTCTCCACCTCGACTATGCCCTTGTAGTCGAGCCCGACCAGGGTGAGTAGCGAACTCTCCAGGACCCACGGGTCGTTCGGGAGACGGGGGATGCCCTGCTCCAGATCGGCCGCGGCCAGCGCCTTCGGGTCGGCGGTCGGGCACGGGAAGGAGGGCTTGGCGCCGTCCGGTATGTCCTCGTCCGTCTTCGGGTCGAGTCCCTTGACGTCCTCGTCGAGCTCCTTGACCGGCTTGCCGGCCTTGTCCGCCGCGTCACGGATGGCGTCGGCAGTCTTGTCGACCGTGTCCTTCGCCGCGTCCGTGACCTTCTCGACGGGCTTGTCGGCGGCCTTGTCCGTGGGCTCCGCGGTGGCGGACTTCGAGGGCTCGGGGGTCGCCGTGGTGGCGCTCGGGGACGGGCTCGCCGTCTCCTTGTCCGGCCCGTCGAAGAGGTCCTTGAGCGCGTCGCCGACTCCCAGCGGGTCGAGCGGGTTCGTCGACTTCGTCGGGGTGGGACTCGCCGTCGCGGCAGGCGTGTCGGCGCTCTTCTTGGCCGTGTCGGACTTCGCCTCGTCCGTAGCGCTCGCCGACGGGGTGGCCGTGGGCTTCGGAGTCGCCTCGTCGCTCTTGTCCGGCGCGGGCTTGCTGCTCTCGGAGGCCGACGGGGACGGCGTCTTCGACGCCGAGGGCGACGGATCCGCCGACTCGCTCGGCTCGTCGGAGCGGGTCACACAGGGGCCGGGCGCGAACGGGATGTCGGTGGCGTCGTCGGCCATCGCGAGCTTGGGCGTGAGACCCATCCCGACGAAGACCGCTGTCGGCATCGCCGCGAGCGCGAACGCCTTCTTGCCGGAGGGCATGTGCAGCTTCGTCAGCAGCGACTTCCTGGGGGCGGCGTGGCGCGGCCCTCTTCGCTCGTCGAGCCCGCCCTCGTCCACGGTGTTCACCTGCCTGTCGTCACCCCGCACGGTGCCTCCCGCCGTCGGCTTCGGCTGTCGTGTCGTACTGCGCCTGCTGCTGCGCGGGGACACCCACCCCGTGGAGCGCACCTTCGGGATGGACCGGGGCCTGCTCGTCCTTCGCGAACGAGATGCCGTCCGGCATTTCCGCGCCGAGGAGTTCCGGCTCCTCCTCGCCGAGAAGGCCCTGGTCCGGTACGGCCTCGTCCGTCTTCGGCTCGCCCGGGGCCCAGGACGCGGAGAGCGCGCCACCGATCAGGGAGAACAGGAAGCCGACGAGGAAACCGCCGATGTTGGCGACGGGTATGGAGATCAGCGCCAGCAGAATCGAGGCGACACCGGCGAACACCCGGACAATGCTGTGGAACCACATCGTCAGGCCCAGCGTGATGAGCAGGACTCCGATGATGAGCGACCCGGCGCCCGCGGTGGTGGACATGGCCAGCGTCACGTTGCCGAGGTGCATGTTCGCGTACGGGAAGTACGCGATGGGTACTCCGCCCAGCATGGTGAACAGGCCCGCCCAGAACGGCCGGTTACCCCGCCACGTACGGAACGTCCGCCGGAAGACGCTGAGGTAGTGCTCGTTCTGCCCTTGGGATTCGGGGCTCATGGAAAACAGCTCCCTGGAACCGGTACTGCCGTGAGAAAGAGAAGGGTGGGTGGCCGGAAGGCAATGCGTCCCCCGGCCACCCTGGCGGGTGCTTAGTAGCACTCCTTGTCGGTGCCCTTGTTAAGGCTCAGCTTCAGACCGCTGAGGTTGAAGGTTCCGGCCGTCGTGGCCCATGCCTTCTGGTGGACACCGGTCAGCACGGCCTCCTCGGCCCGCTGGGAGAACCCGTTGGGGTCCGCCTGGGTGCCAGGCTGGATGCCTATGCTCCCGGGCTTGCCCGTCTTCAGCGAACCGGCAGCCACACCGATGTCGATGTTCTTGAACTTGGCGTCTGCCTCAAGCTGCGACACATCGAGGTAGAGGTCCTTGGCGTAGACACGATCGTGTCCCTTGCCACCCGCCTCCAGCCTCATGGTGATGGTGCCGAGGCCGAACGGCAGGTTGGGCGTGACGACCGACTGGCACATGTTCGTGATGTAGGCCTTGCTGAAGCCCGACACGGCCACGGCGTGCGCCTTGCCCGCAACCTTGGGGTCGGCGCCAGATTCGGTGGCCACACTGCCGTACTGGACGAAGTCGTAGCCTTCGAGCTCATCCGCGCTGACCTTGAACTCCTGGCCGGACACGCTGAACGACGCGGCGAGCGCGCCCTGTGCCAGGCCGACACCCACCGCGGCGGTGGCTATGACGCTCGGCACCATGACGACAGCGAAACGCTTCCATCTCGTGCCACCGCGAACCTGGGAACTCATACTTTTCCTCCTTCTCGGACGTACATCTCCGGCCTGGCATCCTGCCGGACCTGGGATGGGAGAAGTGCTACGTCCTCGGAAAGGAGAGCGCCTGCGGACGGAGGCTTGAACCGCGCCCGAATCACCGGCGATCACCCCCGAGCGACAACCACTGGCCACGCGTTCGCGCAACCTGTTCGGACAGGCCCTGCCGGTCGGCAGGAACCCCCCTGTCCGGAATCGGCGCCACTGCCGCCGATCCACTCGGTGGGGACCCAACAGAGCCGCCGCACCGACTGGCAGCCGGAGTGGCGTTATTGGACCGAGCGTGGCCGATCGTGGTCCATTCGCGGCCGTGACACAAGGGGGTTCGTTACTCGCTAGTAACGGCCCGATAACCGAGCCACGACCGGGGGGCACCGAGCGGCCACACAGGGTTGCCCCGACCCGGTAGACGAAAGCCACCATTGCTGAGCGAAATCGGGCAGATCGCAATGATCGATTTACTGCGAGTAACAGGGCGTCCTTTTATCAAGATTTGGTAAAGCGGACGGCTCTCTTAGCGCCGGAACGCGAAAACGGCCGCGACCCCCACCCGGGAGCCACGGCCGTGTTGTCAGATCAGAACAAGACACGCGCAAGCGAGGTGCGCGCGGCGCCGACGCGCGGGTCCTCGGGGCCGATCACCTCGAAGAGCTCCAACAGGCGGACCCGCACCCGGTCCCGGTCGTCGCCGAAATTGCGGCGGACCGCCTCGACGAGACGTCCGAACGCGTCCTCGACATGACCGCCGACCAGATCGAGGTCGGCCGCGGCGATCTGCGCGTCCGCGTCGCCCGGATTCTCGGCGGCTTCCTTGCGGACCTGCTGCGGGTCCATCTTCTGGACCCGGCCGAGGAGTTCCGCCTGCGCGAGGCCCAACTTGGCCTCACTGTTGGCCGGGTCGTCGGACAGGACGTTCTTGTACGCCTGGACGGCGCCGGCGAAGTCATTGGCGTCCAGCGCCTGCGCGGCCGCCTCCAGCAGTGCGTCGTACGGTCCCGCCGGCACCTCGGGGGCCTGCGCGGCCGCCTCCGGGCCCGCCGCGTCCTGGTCGACCGCGATGCCGGTCAGGCCGAACCGCTCCTCGCCGACCTGGATCAGCTGGTCCAGCGTCTCCCGGATCTGGGACTCGGGGGCCGCGCCCTGGAAGAGGGGCAGCGCCTGTCCGGCCACGACGGCGAAGACGGCCGGGATGCCCTGGATCCCGAACTGCTGCATCAGCATCTGGTTGGCGTCGACATCGACCTTGGCCAGCAGGAAGCGGCCGTTGTACTCAAGGGCCAGGCGCTCCAGGAGCGGGCCCAGCTGCTTGCACGGCTCGCACCACTCGGCCCAGAAGTCGATGACGACCGGGACTTCGGCGGAGCGCTGGAGGACGTCGGTCTCGAAGCCGGCCTCATCGACGTCGATCACGAGGGAGGACGGCGGCACGGCTGCGGGCCCGCCCTGCCGGGCGGACTCGGCGCGAGCCTGCTCCGCCTTCACCTTGGCCTCACCGGCCGCCTTCACCGCGGCGAGGTCGACGACGCCGCTCATGGACATGTTCCTAGGCTGCATACGTACATCCTCCCCCCTCGGCACACCGTTCCGGAAAGCGATACGAGAACCGCATCCGTCCGCCACCCTCGCCGGTGTGCGAGGTGCACGGACAGACACGGCTCGCGGGCCCCTGAAAGACCCGGTTCGGCGCCCGGTCCCCACCCGGCGCCTGTGGCTGTAGCTCGTTCGCAGCGCCACGACGGCAGGACCGTCGTTCTTACGCTACGACCCGTAGCGTAACTGGCCCCCGCCCCCGGTGCACAAGTGTGTTCGGTGATCTGTCTCACGGGGCACAAAGTCGGCCGGATCTAGCTACTGACGGGTATGGTCGCGGGATGCTGAGCCGCAGCCACCCCAAACCCCCACGAACGGGACGTCCGCGCAGTGTCGCCGCCGATGAGGCGATCCTCGAAGCCACCAGAGCCTCGCTGGTCGACCTCGGCTGGTCGAAGCTGACGATGGGCGATGTGGCGACGCGCGCGGGGGTCGCCAAGACGACCCTGTACCGGCGCTGGGCGGGCAAGAACGAACTGGTCGTGGACGCCGTGGCGGTGCTCTTCGACGAGCTGGAACTGCCGGACCTGGGCAGCCTGTCCGCCGATGTGCAGGCGGTGGTGCTGCAGTTCGCCGTGCTGTTGGAGCGGCCGGAGACGCAGACCGCGCTGATGGCGGTGGTCGCGGAGTCGACCCGCGACGAGGCGCTGCGCACCCGGATCCGCGACTCGATCGTGGACCGGCAGAAGCGCCTCGTCCTCCAGGGCCGGCAGCGGGCGCAGGAGCGCGGGGAACTGCCCGTCGAGGAGGACGAGGCCACGGCGGCGCTGACCGCCGACCTGATCTTCGATGTGATCGCCGGTGCGGTGGTGCACCGGGCGCTGGTGAGCGCCGAGCCCGTCGATGCCGACTGGGCCCGGCGCTTCACGCTGCTGCTCCTTGCGGGGCTGGGCGCGGCCGCGGCGGGTTAGCCCCGGCCCTCCATGAGGCGGCGACCGAACGGCGCCCCGAGGGCTGAGGACCCCCGGGCACCGCTCCCCCCTGCTCATGCCGTGCCCAGTCCCGCTCAGAACCTGGTCAGATACTCCACGTCGGAGACGTGGAACTGCCCGTAGCCGAACGCCTCGCCGAGGGCCTCGTACCGGGCGTACTGGGCGTCGGTGATCGGCACCCAGCAAGCGTTCAGCACACGGAGGAGGAGCCGGAGGCCGAGGTCGGGATCGACCTCGGTGGCGACCAGTTCCAGCCCCCGGACCACGTCACCGGCCTCATGGCCGTGGAAGGTGGCGGCCTTGGCCGCCAGGGCCGGTGCCGCCGACCTGATGACCTCCACGACCGCGCGCACCGACTCCTCGGCGGCCCTGACCGGCTCGACGTCCGGCACCCGGGCAGGGTCGGCCTGCCGCACCTGCCCGGAGCAGACAGCTGCAACCCGACGCAGCCAGTCCCGTCCGTCGATGCCGAAGTACGCGAGGTTGTAGCCCCCTTCCGAGGCCACCGTCCATACCGTGGCGATCACCTCGGTGGGCAGCGACGACTCCTCCAGCCGAATGGCGTCCTCGAGGATCGCCGTGGCAGCCGCTCCGGGCGGCTCGTCCGTGTGCCCCGCAGCCGCGTCCGCGATGGTCTCGTCGACGGTCCGTTCGTGGGACCACGGCCCGGCGAAGAACTTGGTCAGCCGACTGAGGCCGAAGTCCCAGTCGGATCGATGCACGGTCATGGTCGCTCCCGGTTCGGACAGGCGGAAGCCGCCGCCTCCCGCTTCTCGCGCTCCTCGCCGGCGAGCCGCGACTTCCCACCCGGCCCGCACCTCCTGGCCGGCGGCTGCCGCCCTGGCTTGTTCGGCGGCGGCGGCTATCCGCACCCTGGCGTTGTCACGCTCATTCTCGGCGGTGGGCGGCTCGCTCGGAAGGTGCTCCAGGACAAGGCGGCACCGGGGCGATGAGAAACACGGCAGAGTGGGTATCGCCTGGCGGCACCCCGGCGCGGAAGCCGACCGGAGTGGAGCCCGGTCGGCGCAGCCGTGCGGTCGGATCGCCGTCAGAAGCCCGGCGGCTCCGTGTACGTCCCCCACTCCTCGCGCAGCACCCCGCAGATCTCGCCGAGGGTCGCCTCCGCGCGTACGGCGTCGAGCATCGGCGCGATCATGTTGGAGCCGTCGCGGGCGGCGGCCAGCATCGCGTCCAGTGCCGCGGTCACCCGGCCGTCGTCGCGGCCCTCCTTGCGGCCGGCGAGCTCGCGGACCTGCTCGCGCTCGACCTCGTGGCTGACCCGCAGGATCTCCAGGTCGCCGGTGACCGAGCCGTGGGCCACGTTGACGCCGACGACCCGCTTGTCGCCCTTCTCCAGCGACTGCTGGTACTGGAAGGCCGATTCGGCGATCTCGCCGGTGAACCAGCCGTCCTCGATACCGCGCAGGATGCCGGAGGTCATCGGTCCGATCGGGTGCTGCCCGTCGGGGTGGGCGCGGGTGCCGCGTTCCCTGATCTGGTCGAAGATCTTCTCGGCTTCCGCCTCGATCCGGTCGGTGAGCTGTTCCACGTACCAGGAACCGCCGAGCGGGTCGGCCACGTTGGCGACGCCGGTCTCCTCCATCAGCACCTGCTGGGTGCGCAGCGCGATCTCGGCGGCCTGCGCGGAGGGGAGCGCGAGGGTCTCGTCGAGGGCGTTGGTGTGCAGGGAGTTGGTGCCGCCGAGGACCGCGGAGAGGGCCTCGACCGCGGTGCGTACGACGTTGTTGTACGGCTGCTGCGCGGTCAGCGAGACACCGGCGGTCTGGGTGTGGAAGCGGAGCCACTGCGCCTTGTCGGTCTTCGCGCCGTACGTCTCCTTCATCCAGCGGGCCCAGATCCGGCGCGCGGCGCGGAACTTGGCGATCTCCTCGAAGAAGTCGAGGTGCGCGTCGAAGAAGAAGGAGAGGCCGGGGGCGAAGGTGTCGACGTCGAGTCCGCGGGACAGGCCCAGCTCCACGTAGCCGAAGCCGTCGGCGAGGGTGTACGCGAGCTCCTGCGCGGCCGTGGACCCGGCCTCGCGGATGTGGTAGCCGGAGACGGAGAGCGGCTTGTAGGCGGGGATGTCGCGGGCGCAGTGCTCCATCAGGTCGCCGATGAGGCGCAGGTGGGGCTCGGGCTGGAAGAGCCACTCCTTCTGCGCGATGTACTCCTTGAAGATGTCCGTCTGCAGCGTGCCGTTGAGCACGGCCGGGTCGACGCCCTGGCGCTCGGCGGCGACCAGGTACATGCAGAAGACGGGCACGGCGGGGCCGCTGATCGTCATCGACGTCGTGACGTCGCCGAGCGGGATGTCCTTGAACAGGACCTCCATGTCGGCGGCGGAGTCGATGGCCACACCGCAGTGGCCGACCTCGCCGAGCGCGCGGGGGTCGTCGGAGTCGCGGCCCATCAGCGTCGGCATGTCGAAGGCGACGCTCAGGCCGCCGCCGCCCGCGGCGAGGATCATCTTGTAGCGCTCGTTGGTCTGCTCGGCGTTGCCGAAGCCGGCGAACTGGCGGATGGTCCAGGTGCGGCCGCGGTAGCCGGTCGCGTGCAGGCCGCGGGTGAAGGGGTACTCACCGGGCCAGCCGATCCGCTCGAAGCCCTCGTACGCGTCCCCGGGGCGGGGGCCGTACACGGGCTCGACCGGGTCCCCGGAGAGCGTGGTGAAGTCCGCGTCACGCTTGCGGGCCTTGTCGTAACGGGCCTGCCAGCGTTGGCGGCCTTCCTCGATCGCTTCAGCGTCCATACCCATCAATTTACTAGGACGTCCTAGTAAATGTCGATGACAAACCGCCCGGTGCTTCGCACGGGGCGGTTCGGGTCAGACCTTCGCGGCGGCGGCGGGGGTGGCGTCCGCGATCAGCGGCTCGACCTCGCGGACGACCTTGCGCTCGACGAAGAACGCGGCCGTCGGGATGGTGCCGGAGAGCAGCACCCAGGCCAGCTTGCCCAGCGGCCACTTCGCCTTGGAGCCGAGGTCGAAGGCGAAGATCAGGTAGATGATGTACAGCACGCCGTGGATCTGGGAGACGACGAGCGTCAGACCCTCACCCTTGTCGAAGCCGTATTTGAAGATCATGCAGACGCAGAGGATCAGCAACATGACGGCGGTGACGTAAGCCATCACCCGATAGCGGGTCAGCACACTGCGTTTCATGCCATCGAGACTAACCGGCCGTCCGGGGCGATCTTGCAGCGGGCCCGGACCTCTCCTACATCTCCTCGAAGTCCTGCGCGGCGATGCGCAGCGGGCGCAGCAGCGCGAAGATCTCCGCGCACTCCTCGGCGTCGTACGCCCCGAGTCCGAACTCCATCGCGACCAGGTCCTGGGTGGCGGACTCGACGACCTCGCGGCCCTTGTCGGTGATGGAGGCGAGCGTTCCGCGGCCGTCGTTCGGGTTGGGGCGCTTGTCGACGAGGCCCGAGCGCACCAGCCGGTCCACGGTGTTCGTCACGGAGGTCGGGTGGACCATGAGCCGCTCGCCGATCTTGGACATCGGCAGTTCGCCGGCCTTGGAGAAGGTGAGCAGCACCAGCGCCTCGTACCGCGCGAAGGTCAGTCCGTACGGTTTGACCACGGCGTCGACCTCGGCGAGCAGGATCTGCTGCGCACGCATGATCGAGGTGATCGCCCCCATGGAGGGCACCGGGCCCCAGCGCTGCTGCCAGAGCTCGTCGGCGCGGGCGATGGGATCGAAGGGGAGACTGAGGGGCTTCGGCACGGCCACGACCTTACCCATGAGGAACTTTCCACTCCTCCCCGTCTCGAACTTCGGTCCGAAGGGGGTGGGGATGCTCGAAGCCCCCGGCCGGTTCGGCAGGGGGCTCCGGGTGTGCGGTGCGGGCGACGTCAGTCCGCGAGGTACCGCTCCACCGTCTCGACCTTGGAGGTCAGGCCGTCGGTGACACCCGGGCGGATGTCGGCCTTGAGGACGAGGGAGACCCGTCCGGCGCGCGCCTCGACGGCCGCGACGGCACGCTTGACGACGTCCATGACCTGGTCCCACTCACCTTCTACTGAGGTGAACATGGCGTCCGTGCGGTTGGGCAGCCCCGACTCACGGACCACCCGGACGGCGTCGGCGACGTACTCGCCGACGTCCTCGCCGACACCCAGCGGGCTGACGGAGAAGGCGACGATCATGCGCTGACCGCGCCTTCCCGGCGGGCCCGGGCGGCGATGACGCCGTCGGCCTCGTAGCGCTTGAGCACCTTGTCGCCGTACAGACCTCCGAACGGCAGCACGCAGAGCAGGAAGAAGAACGCGACGCGCTTGAGCGGCCACTTGGTCTTGTTCCAGACGTCCAGCAGCGCCACGACGTAGATCACGAAGAGCACGCCGTGCAGCATGCCGAGCGGCATCATCAGGAAGTCGATGTCGGAGACCCGGCTGAGGACCGAGCCGAAGAGGATCAGCGCGGGGAAGGACAGCGCCTCGGGAATCGAGATGAGGCGCAGCCGGTGCAGGGCGGTAGCGGTCTTGATGTCCACGGGGGCACCTTCGGTGGGAGGACGGTGACAGCTTGTGAACACAGGCACAAGCGGTCCCCATTGTGGCATCGCCACTCGCGCCGCCCGGCGGCGGGGGCGGTCCCCCGGCCGCGGCCGTACCGCCCGTTCCGTAAGGCATACGTCCCGATTGCGTCCGCATCCCGTACCGGATGCGTATCAGAGGCGGTTCAGGGGCCGGATCGTGCCGCAGACCCTGTTCCGGTGGCGGCCCCTGCCGCTACCTTCGCCGGGTGGCGATGTTCCGACTCCAAGGCAGCAAGACGCTCGCCGTCGACCTGACCGGCGACGCAGTCAAGGCGAAGAACGGCTCGATGGTCGCGTACGACGGCCGGATGACGTTCAAGAAGATGACCGGTGGCGGTGAGGGCCTGCGCGGCATGGTGACCCGCCGGCTGACCGGTGAGCAGATGACCGTGATGGAGGTGACCGGGCAGGGCACCTGTTACTTCGCCGACCGCGCGAGCGAGATCAACCTCGTCTCGCTGCGCGGCGAGAAGCTGTACGTCGAGGCGAGCAATCTGCTCTGCACCGACGCCGGGCTGCGCACCGGCACCACCTTCACCGGGCTGCGCGGTGGCGCGACGGGCAACGGCCTGTTCACCACGACGATCGAGGGAACGGGCCAGGCGGCGATCATGTCGGACGGCTCGGCGGTGGTGCTGCGGGTCTCCGCCCAGTACCCGCTCTTCGTCGACCCGGGCGCCTACGTCGCCCACCAGGGCAACCTCCAGCAGCACTTCCAGTCCGGGGTGAACTTCCGGACGCTGATGGGCGAGGGGTCGGGCGAGTCCTTCCAGATCCGGTTCGAGGGCGAGGGACTCGTCTACGTCCAGCCCAGCGAGCGGAACACGATCGGGGGCGATGTCTGATGCCGTTCCGCGAGATCAACTCGAAGATGGTCGAGGCGACGGTGATTCCCGGCCAGAAGATGTTCAGCCAGCGCGGCGCGATGCTGGCCTATCGCGGCGAGGTGTCGTTCACGCCGAACATCCAGGGCGGCCAGGGCGGCGTGATGTCGATGATCGGCCGCCGGATGGCGAACGAGGCGACCCCGCTGATGACGGTCGAGGGGAGCGGCACGGTGATGTTCGGCCACGGCGGCCACCACATCCAGGTGATCAACCTGGCCGGGGACACCCTCTACGTGGAGGCCGACCGGCTGCTCGCCTTCGACGGGACGCTCCAGCAGGGCACGATGTTCATGGGCTCGCAGGGCGGTGTGATGGGCATGGTGCGCGGCCAGGTGACCGGGCAGGGTCTGTTCACCACCACGCTCAAGGGTCATGGCGCGGTGGCGGTGATGGCGCACGGCGGGGTGATCGAGCTGCCGATCGCCCCGGGCCGCGACGTGCACGTGGACCCACAGGCGTACGTCGCGCACCACGGCGAGGTGCGCAACAAACTCTCCACCGCGCTCGGCTGGCGCGACATGGTGGGGCGGGGCTCCGGTGAGGCGTTCCAGCTGGAGCTCAGCGGCAGTGGTGCGGTGTACGTCCAGGCGTCGGAGGAGAAGCTGTGAGCACGCCCGTGGTCTTCGACCCGATGACTCTGCCGTCGGACGACAACGTGAACGCCTACACCTTCTGTGTGGAGCTCAAGGGGAGCCAGTGGTTCCTGCAGAAGGGCAAAATGATCGCCTACTACGGGCGGATCGAGTTCAACGGCATCGGCCACGGACGCTTCGAGCGGCTGATCCGTACGAGCTTCCACTCGCCGCTGCACGCGAGCGACTGGGTGGTGGCCGAGGGCAGCGGCAAGATGCTGCTCGCGGACCGGGCCTTCGATGTGAACTCGTACGACCTGGCCGACGGGAACCTGACGATCCGGTCCGGCAATCTGCTCGCCTACCAGCCGACGCTGGCGCTGAAGCAGTCGATCGTGCCGGGGTTCCTGACGCTGATCGGTACGGGGAAGTTCGTCGCCGCGTCCAACGGTCCGGTGGTCTTCATGGAGCCGCCGCTGCGGGTCGACCCGCAGGCGCTGGTGGGCTGGGCCGACTGCCCCTCGCCGTGCCACCACTACGACCACGGCTACATGACGGGCGTGATGGGCGGGCTGCGGGCGTTCACCGGGATCGGGGGCGCCTCGGGCGAGGAGCACCAGTTCGAGTTCGTGGGCGCCGGTACGGTGCTGCTCCAGTCGACCGAGGTGCTGATGGCCGAGCAGCCGACGGGTGCCACGCCGCAACAGGCGGGGGTGCCGGGCGGCGGCTCGGGTCAACCTGGGTCCGCACCCCGCATGCCCGGTCAGCTGGGGGATCTCCAGCGTCGCTTCGGTTTGTGAGCGGTAGTCTGCGGAGTGTGACGTCGAACGTCTGCGCCCAGCGCCTGTTACGGCCTGAGCCTGCGAGCGCGTGCCGGGCGTCACACCCCCACACTTCGTCCGGCTTTCAACTTCTTAGGTAGAATCCATATATGGAGACCGAGACGGCCACCCGCTGGCTGAGCGACGCGGAGCAGTGCGCCTGGCGCACCCACCTGGACGTCGGCAGGCTGCTGACGCACCAACTGGAGAAGGACCTCCAGCCGTTCGGCCTGACCATGAACGACTACGAGATCCTCGTCAACCTCTCGGAGTCGGACGACCAGCGCATGCGGATGAGCGACCTCGCCGGTGCCACGCTGCAGTCCAAGAGCCGGCTCTCGCACCAGATCACCCGCATGGAGAGCGCGGGCCTGGTCCGCCGGGAGAACTGCGAGTCCGACCGACGGGGGCTGTACGCGGTCCTCACGGAGGCCGGCGCCGAGACGATGCGCAAGGTCGCGCCGCACCACGTGGCGTCGGTCCGCAAACACTTCATGGACCTGCTGACGCCGGAGGCCCTGGAGCAGCTGCACGCGGCCCTGACCCCGGTCGCCGACCACCTGCGCGGGCGGCGCGGCAAGCTCTGACCCGCCGGGGTTCAGCGGGCGTCCGGCAGCCACAGAGCGAACCGGGCGCCCCGCTCCCCCGCACCCGTCACCGTCAGCCGGCCCCCGTGCCGCACGGCCACGTCGCGGGCGATGGCCAGGCCCAGGCCCGCCCCGCCCTCGTCGCGGGTGCGGGCGTCATCGAGGCGTACGAAGCGTTCGAAGATCCGCTCACGCTCACCCTCGGGAACCCCGTCACCGTCGTCGGTGACCTCGACGACCACGCCGCCGCCCTCCGCGCGCACGGCGACCGCCACCGCACCGCGTGCGTGCCGCTCGGCGTTGTCCAGCAGATTGCCGATCACCCGGGCCAGCTGCGCGCGGGAACCGGTCACCTCGAAGCCGCCGGCCGCCTCCGGCACGGACACCGTCACCGGGATCCGGTCGCCGGTGCGCTGCGAGACCTCCTCGTGGACCATGGCGCCCAGATCCAGCCGTGCCGTACCCGGCCGCTCCCCCGCGTCCAGCCGGGCCAGCAGCAGCAGATCGGCGGCCAGCACCTGGAGCCGTACGGTGTCGGCGACCGCGCCCGTCACGTCCAGCAGCTCCGGATGCGCGGCGCCCACCTCCAGCTGGGTGCGGAGCGACGCGATCGGGCTGCGCAGTTCGTGCGATGCGTCGGCGACGAAGCGCCGCTGCCGCTCGACGGAGGCCTCCAGCGCGGTGAGCGTCTCATTCGTCGTACGGGCCAGGCGGGCGATCTCGTCGTGCGAACCGGGCTCCGGCACCCGCCTGCTCAGGTCCTCCGACGCGGTGATCGCCGCCATCTCGCGCCGGATGCCCTCGACCGGGCGCAGCGCCCGCCTCGTCACCAGCCAGGTCACACCGGCGACGACGAGGAGCACGACGGGCAGTCCGGCCAGCATCGCGCCGCGCACACTGCCGACGGCCCGCTGCTCCGCGGCGAGCGGGGCGCCTGCGTGGACGGTCAGGGTCAGTCCCGCCGGGTTCGTGGCCTCGACGGAGGCGAACCGGTAGTCGGCCCGGTCGCCGTCGACGGTGGCGGTGCCGTTGGCGAAGTCCGGGTCATCGGTGGAGACCTTGCCGCGGGCGGGGTCGTCGCCCGTCCCGTGATCGTCGCCATCGTCAGCGTCGCTGTCCTCGGCCGCGGGCGCCGGAGCGGCCGCGGGGGCGACCCGGTCCGAAACGGTGCCGGAGATTGCCTCCAGGTCCTTGGAGACGGCCACCACCCGGCCGTCCTCGTCGGTGACCTGGACGGGATGGTCCTCCTCGTCGCCCATGTCCAGCTCGCGGTACGGCACGTCCAGGGCCAGCTGCCCCGCGACCTCCCGGGCCGCCACCTCGGCCTGGAGACCGGCCTGGTCGGTGAGGTTGGCGCGCAGGACCAGCAGGACGGCGAGCCCGGCGACGGCCAGCGCGAGCGCGACCACGACGGTGGCGCCGAGCGCCGCCCGGGCGCGTACGGACCTCACATAGCCTCCAGCCGGTAGCCGGCGCCACGCACCGTGCGAATGGCGGCAGCGCCCAGCTTGCGGCGCAGGGCGCTGACGTACACCTCGACGATGTTCGGGTCGCCGTCGTAGGCGAAGTCCCAGACGTGCTCCAGGATGTCCGCCTTGCTCACCACCTGCCCGGCCCGCAGCACGAGCTGTTCCAGCACGGCGAACTCCTTCGCGGTGAGGGTGATCTCGTCCTCGGCGAGGTGAACGCGGCGGGCGGCGGTGTCCATCCGCAGCGAGCCGACCGTGACCACCGGCGAGGCGGCCCCCGCCCGGCGCCGCAGCAGCGCCCGGACCCGGGCGACCAGCACCACGTAGCTGAAGGGTTTGGTCAGGTAGTCGTCGGCGCCGGTGTCGAGCCCCTCCGCCTCGTCGTACTCCCCGTCCTTCGCGGTCAGCATCAGGATGGGCACCTCGTGTCCGGCGGCGCGCAGGGCGGCGCAGACCCGGTAGCCGTTCATCCCCGGCAGCATGATGTCGAGGACGACGAGGTCGTAGGCGCCGTCTGAGGCCCGGTGCAGCCCTTCGAGGCCGTCGTGGACGACGTCCACGGCGAAGCCCTCGGCGGTGAGCCCCCGGGCCAGGGAGATCGCCAGCCGCTTCTCGTCCTCCACGATCAACAGGCGCATGCGCACAGCCTCGCAAACCTGAGCTGAAGAAGGCTTCAGGTGGCTTCAGGCTGCGTTCAGCATCGCCCCGGCAGTGTGGACCGCATCGCAACGGACCCATCCGATCGGTGAGGAACCCTCATGAAGCGAAAGATCGTCATCGCCGCCGTCACCGCGGCCGTACTCGTCGGCGGCGGGACCGCGACGGCCGTGGCCTTCGCGGACGACCACGACAGCCGTGACGCGGGCAGTGGCGCTGCCGCCCGTGTCTCCGCCGGCGACGCGGCCTCGTCCGCCGTCCGGGCCGTCCCCGGCACGGTGACCGAGGCGGAGCTCGACGACGAGGACGGCGCCCTGGTCTGGGAGCTGGACGTGTACGGCTCCGACAAGGTCTGGCACGACGTGACCGTGGACGCGGGCAGCGGCAAGGTGCTCGGGAAGCACACGTCCGACGACAACGACGACCGTGACCGGCACGCCCCGCGGTCGGCCCCCGTCACGCTGGACGCGGCCGTCGCCGCGGCGCTGAGGGCCTCCCCGGGCACGGTGACCTCGGTCGAGCTGGACGGCCACCACGGCGAGGCGGTGCGCTGGGAGGTCGACGTCCGGGGCAAGGACGGCAGGGCGCACGAGCTGAACGTGGACGCGAAGTCGGCCGCGGCCACGGTGGACCGCTCGGACGACGGGCGCGGTTCCGACGACGGCGACGACGACTGAGGCCGCATGAACCGGACCGTCCCCGGTTCCGACGACGACGGCGACGGCGACGGCGACGACGGCTGAGCCCGCCTGACCGGACCGTCCCCGGTCCCGGTGCGGCCGCACGCCGCGCCGGGACCGGGGAACAGCCCGGTTCAGGCCTCCCCGGTGAGCCCCGCCACCAGTTCGTCCGCCGCCGCGTACGGGTCGAGGCGGCCGGCCACGATGCGTGCGGCGAGGGCGTCCAGGCGGCGGTCGCCGTGCAGGTCGCCGATGCGTTCGCGGAGCCGGGTGACGGCGATCGTCTCGACCTCGCGGGCGGCGCGGGCAGCGCGTCGTTCGGCCAGGACGCCGTGTTCCTCCATCCACGCCCGGTGCTTCTCCAGGGCCTCGACGACCTCGTCGATGCCCTCGCCCCGGGCGGCGACCGTCTTCACGATCGGCGGGCGCCAGTCGCCGGGGCCGCGGGCCTCCCCCAGGCCCAGCATGTGGTTGAGCTCGCGGGCGGTGGCGTCGGCGCCGTCCCGGTCGGCCTTGTTGACGACGTACACATCGCCGATCTCCAGGATTCCGGCCTTCGCCGCCTGGATGCCGTCGCCCATGCCCGGGGCGAGGAGGACGACGGAGGTGTCGGCCTGGGAGGCGATCTCCACCTCCGACTGGCCGACGCCGACCGTCTCCACCAGGATCACGTCGAAGCCCGCCGCGTCCAGCACCCGGATCGCCTGCGGTGCCGACCAGGCGAGCCCGCCCAGGTGGCCGCGGGTGGCCATGGAACGGATGTAGACGCCGGGGTCGGAGGCGTGGTCCGACATCCGGACCCGGTCGCCGAGGAGCGCGCCGCCGGAGAACGGCGACGACGGGTCGACGGCGAGCACGGCGACCCGCCTGCCCTGCCGCCGGTAGGCGGAGACGAGCGCCGATGTCGATGTCGACTTGCCGACACCAGGTGATCCGGTCAGGCCGACGACGCAGGCGTTCCCCGCCAGGGGTGCCAGCGCCGCCATCACCTCGCGCAGTTGCGGCGACGCCCCCTCCACCAGGGAGATGAGCCGGGCCACGGCCCGTGGCCTGCCCTCCCGTGCCTGCTCGACCAGGGTGGGGACGTCCACCTTCACGCTCGGCCTCCTCGCTCGCCCGTACCGACTACTTGCCCGGTACGCGGATGATCAACGCATCGCCCTGGCCGCCGCCGCCGCACAGCGCCGCCGCACCGGTGCCGCCGCCGCGCCGCTTGAGCTCCAGCGCCAGGTGCAGCACCACACGGGCGCCGGACATCCCGATCGGGTGACCGAGCGCGATGGCGCCGCCGTTGACGTTGACCTTGTCCGAGGTGACGCCGAGGTCCTTCATGGACTGGACGGCGACGGCCGCGAACGCCTCGTTGATCTCGATCAGGTCGAGGTCCTCGACGCCGATGCCCTCCTTCTTGAGGGCGTGGCGGATGGCGTTCGAGGGCTGCGACTGGAGCGAGTTGTCCGGACCGGCCACATTGCCGTGGGCGCCGATCTCGGCGATCCAGTCCAGGCCCAGCGCCTCGGCCTTGGCCTTGCTCATGACGACGACCGCGGCCGCACCGTCCGAGATCTGCGAGGAGGTGCCGGCCGTGATCGTGCCGTCCTTGGCGAAGGCGGGGCGCAGCTTGCCGAGGGACTCGGTGGTCGTCTCGGCGCGGATGCCCTCGTCCTTGGAGAAGAGGACCGGGTCGCCCTTGCGCTGCGGGATCTCGACCGGGGTGATCTCGGCCTCGAAGAGCCCGTTCTTCTGCGCCGCGGCGGCGCGCTGGTGGGACAGGGCGCCGATCTCGTCCTGGGCCGCACGCGCCAGGCCGAGACGGGTGTTGTGCTTCTCGGTGGACTCACCCATCGGGATGTTCTCGTAGGCGTCGGTCAGACCGTCGTACGCCATCGAGTCGAGCATCTCGATGGCGCCGTACTTGTGGCCCTCGCGGGACTTCGGGAGCAGGTGCGGGGCGTTCGTCATGGACTCCTGGCCGCCGGCCACGACCACGTCGAACTCACCGGCGCGGATCAGCTGGTCGGCCAGGGCGATGGCGTCGAGCCCGGAGAGACACACCTTGTTGACGGTGAGCGCGGGGACGTTCATCGGAATGCCGGCCTTGACCGCCGCCTGGCGTGCCGGGATCTGCCCTGCCCCGGCCTGGAGCACCTGGCCCATGATCACGTACTCGACCTGGTCGCCGCCGATGCCGGCCCGGTCCAGCGCCGCCTTGATGGCGAAGCCGCCGAGGTCGGCGCCGGAGAAGCTCTTGAGGGAGCCGAGGAGGCGGCCCATGGGCGTACGGGCGCCCGCGACGATCACTGAGGTGGTTCCGGTCGTTCCTGACATGAGGCGCAGCCCCTTGGGATCGATTGTGAACGAGGGTTTACATGAATGTACTGAGCGGTACCCCGCCCGTCATCCGGCAGCGGGTGTGATCGCGCGCACGTTGCGTAACCAACCACCGAGCGCTGCACTGGTTCCATGCTGACGCGAATCGACCACATCGGGATCGCCTGTTTCGACCTCGACAAGACCGTCGAGTTCTACCGCTCGACCTACGGGTTCGAGGTGCACCACTCCGAGATCAACGAGGAGCAGGGCGTGCGGGAGGCCATGCTCAAGATCAACGAGACGTCCGACGGCGGCGCCTCCTACCTCCAGCTGCTGGAACCCACCCGCGAGGACTCCGCCGTGGGCAAATGGCTGGCCAAGAATGGCGAGGGCGTGCACCACATCGCCTTCGGTACGGCGGACGTGGACGCGGACGCCGCGGACATCCGGGAAAAGGGTGTCAGGGTGCTGTACGACGAGCCCAGGACGGGGTCGATGGGGTCCCGGATCACGTTCCTCCACCCCAAGGACTGCCACGGTGTGCTGACCGAACTGGTCACGTCCCGGACGGAGCACTGACCCGAGGGGAACCCGGCCCGGTAGAGTGGGCTGCTCCGGGCCGGGGCCGGGTCGGGGCCGCGCCGCGTCCTCAGCCGTTGATCTGTCACCATTCCCCGGGGGACCGTTCGTCGGCGAACGGTCCTCGTTCGGAGTTTGCGACCAGGGTTGGGGCCTCCCTGCTCGAACAGAGTTGAGAGCTCGGGGAAGGATGGGACCGCGCAGTGCGGGGCTACGAACGCCAGGAGAGCCACCGAGCTGAAGACGACCATCTCTCGCGGTTCGAAGCCGAGATGGACCGGCTGAAGACCGACCGGGAGAAGGCAGTCCAGCACGCCGAGGACCTCGGTTACCAGGTCGAGGTCTTGCGTGCCAAGCTGCACGAGGCCCGGCGCAGTCTGGCGACCCGTCCCGCCTACGACAGCGCGGACATCGGTTACCAGGCGGAGCAGTTGCTCCGTAATGCCCAGGTCCAGGCCGACCAGCTGCGCAACGACGCCGAGCGCGAGCTGCGCGACGCCCGTGCGCAGACGCAGCGGATCCTTCAGGAGCACGCCGAGCACCAGGCGCGGCTCCAGGCCGAACTGCACAACGAGGCCGTGCAGCGCCGCCAGCAGCTCGACCAGGAGCTGGCGGAGCGCCGCCAGACCGTCGAGTCCCACGTCAACGAGAACGTGGCGTGGGCCGAGCAGCTGCGTGCCCGGACCGAGTCCCAGGCCCGCCGGCTGCTGGAGGAGTCGCGGGCCGAGGCCGAGCAGGCGCTGAGCGCCGCCCGCACCGAGACCGCCCGGCTGGCCGACGAGACGCGTCAGCGCCTGGGCTCCGAGGCCGAGTCCGCCCGTTCCGAGGCCGAGTCGATCCTGCTGCGCGCCCGCAAGGACGCCGAGCGGCTGCTGGGTGCCGCCTCCAGCCAGGCGCAGGAGGCCACCACCCACGCCGAGCAGCTGCGGACGTCGACGACGGCCGAGACCGAGCAGACCCGGCAGCAGACCACCGAGCTCAACCGGGCCGCCGAGCAGCGCATGCAGGAGGCCGAGACCCAGCTGCGCGAGGCGCGCGTCGAGGCCGAGAAGGTGCTGTCCGAGGCGAAGGAGGCCGCGGTCAAGCGGCTGGCCGGCGCCGAGTCGCAGAACGAGCAGCGCACCCGTACCGCCAAGTCGGAGATCGCCCGGCTGGTCGGCGAGGCCACCAAGGACGCCGAAGCGCTGAAGGCGGAGGCCGAGCAGGCGCTCGCCGATGCCCGTGCCGAGGCGGACCGGCTCCGTTCTGAGGCGGCCGACACCGCGCGCACCGCCGCGGCGGAGGACGCCGCGGCCCAGCTCGCCAAGGCGGCCCGGGCCGCCGAGGAGGTGCTGACCAAGGCGTCCGACGACGCGAAGTCGACCACCAGGGCGGCGAGCGAGGAGGCCGACCGGATCCGCCGTGAGGCGGAGGCCGAGGCGGACCGGCTGCGCGGCGAGGCCGCCGAGCAGGCCGACCAGCTCAAGGGCGCGGCCAAGGACGACACCAAGGAGTACCGGGCCAAGACGGTCGAGCTCCAGGAGGAGGCGCGCCGGCTGCGGGGCGAGGCCGAGCAGCTGCGTTCCGAAGCGGTCGCCGAGGGCGAGCGGATCCGCGGCGAGGCCCGTCGCGAGGCCCTCCAGCAGATCGAGGAGGGCGCGAAGACCGCCGAGGAGCTGCTGGCCAAGGCAAAGGCGGACGCGGAGGAGCTGCGCGGCGCCGCGGGCACCGAGAGCGAGCGGGTCCGCAACGAGGCCACCGAGCGGGCGGCGGCGCTGCGCAAGCAGGCGGAGGAGGCCCTGGAGCGGGCCCGCGCCGAGGCCGAGCAGCTGCGCACCGAGTCCGAGGAGCAGGCCGAGTCGGTGACGGCCGCGGCCGAGCAGGCGGCGGCCGGGCTGCGCGAGGAGACCGAGCGCGCCATCGCGGCCCGGCAGGCGGAGGCGGCCGACGAGCTGACCCGGCTGCACAGCGAGGCCGAGACCCGGGTCACCACCGCCGAGCAGACGCTGGGCGAGGCGCGTACCGACGCGGAGCGCATCCGGCGCGAGACCAACGAGGAGTCCGAGCGGCTGCGCGCGGAGGCCGCCGAGCGGCTGCGCACGCTCCAGGAGCAGTCCGAGGCCGAGGCCCAGCGGCTGCGCGACGAGGCCGCGGCGGACGCCGCGCAGTCCCGTGCGGAGGGCGAGTCCGTCGCCGTACGGCTGCGGAGCGAGGCGGCCGCCGAGGCCGAGCGGCTGAAGACCGAGGCGCAGGAGAGTGCCGACCGGGTGCGCTCCGAGGCCGCGGCCGCCGCCGAACGGGTGGGCGCCGAGGCCGCCGAGGCGCTCGCCGCCGCCCAGGAGGAGGCGAACCGGCGCCGCCGCGAGGCCGAGGAGACCCTCGACGGGGCACGTGCCGAGGCCAACCAGGAGCGCGAGCGGGCCCGTGAGCAGAGCGAGGAGCTCCTGGCTTCCGCCCGCAAGCGGGTCGAGGAGGCGCAGGCCGAGGCCCAGCGTCTGGTCGAGGAGGCGGACGCGCGGGCGACCGAGATGGTCTCCGCGGCCGAGCAGACGGCCCAGCAGGTACGGGATTCGGTCAACGGGCTCCAGGAGCAGGCCGAGGCGGAGATCGCCGGGCTGCGTTCCACCGCCGAGCACGTCGCGGAGCGGACGAAGTCCGAGGCGCAGGAGGAGGCGGACCGGGTCCGTTCCGACGCCTACGCGGAGCGGGAGCGGGCCGGCGAGGACGCGGCCCGGGTCCGTCGGGTGGCGCAGGAGGAGACCGACGCCGCCAAGGCGATGGCCGAGCGGACGGTCTCCGAGGCGATCACGGAGTCGGAGCGGCTGCGCGCCGACACGTCGGAGTACAGCCAGCGGATGCGTACCGAGGCGTCCGACGCCCTGGCATCGGCCGAGCAGGACGCGTCGCGCAGTCGGGCCGAGGCCCGTGAGGACGCGAACCGGATGCGGTCCCAGGCGGCGGAGCAGGCCGACAGCCTGATGTCCGAGGCCACGGCCGAGGCCGAGCGGCTGCGCACCGAGGCGTCGCAGCAGGCGGCCCGGCTCGGTGACGAGGCGGCGGGCGAGGCCGAGCGGCTGCGGGCGGAGGCGTCGGCGACCGTCGGTTCGGCGCAGGAGCACGCGGCCCGTACCCGCGAGGAGTCGGAGCGGCTGCGCAGCGACGCCGAGGCGGCGGCCGAGCAGATGCGTGCCGAGGCGCGCCAGGAGGCGGACCGGCTGCTGGACGAGGCGCGCGAGTCGGCCTCCAAGCGTCGTGCCGATGCGGCCGAGCAGGCGGACCAGCTGATCAACAAGGCCCAGGAGGAGGCGCTGCGCGCTGCCACCGAGGCCGAGGAGCAGGCCGACACGATGGTCGGAGTGGCCCGCAAGGAGGCCGTGCGGATCACGTCCGAGGCGACCGTGGAGGGCAACTCCCTGGTGGAGCGGGCCCGGACGGACGCGGACGAACTGCTGGTCGGTGCCCGCCGGGACGCCACCCAGATCCGGGAGCGGGCCGAGGAGCTCAGGACGCGCCTGGAGAGCGAGATCGAGCAGCTGCACGATCGCGCCCGGCGGGAGACATCCGAGCAGATGAAGACGGCCGGCGAGCGCGTCGACAAGCTGATGAAGGCGGCCACCGAGCAGCGCGAGGAAGCCGCGGCGAAGGCCAAGGAACTCCTGTCCGACGCCAACTCGGAGGCGAGCAAGGTCCGGATCGCCGCCGTGAAGCGGGCCGAGTCGCTGCTCAAGGAGGCCGAGCAGAAGAAGGCCAGCCTGGTGCGCGAGGCGGAGAAGCTGCGGGCCGACGCCGAGGCCGAGGCCAAGCAGACGGTGGACGAGGGCCGGCGCGAGCTCGATGTGCTGGTGCGCCGGCGCGCGGACATCAACACGGAGATCTCCCGTGTCCAGGACGTCCTGGAGGCGTTGGAGTCCTTCGAGACCCCAGGGGCGGGCGGCAAGGGCGTGGGGGCCGGTCCGCCGGGCGGCGTCAAGGCCACGGCAGCGGCGGGCACGCGTGCGGGCGGCAAGCAGTCGGACGGGTAGCCGCCCGGCGCTCTCCCGCGGTCCCGCAAGGACGTTCAGCCCTCCGAGTGGCAAGGGTTACGGGGGTTAGCCACTCAAAAGGGGTGTCATTCTCCAGATCAAACGGGCATCTGCTCGATGACACGCCGTTCTGGCCCCTAGGATTCCCTCTATCACCTCACCGGTCTCACTTCGACAGGAACCCCATGAGTGACCCTTCCTCCCCCTTCGGCTTCGAGCTCGTGCGGCGTGGTTACGACCGCGGTCAGGTGGATGACCGCATTACCAAGATCGTCGCCGACCGTGATAGTGCTCTCTCCCGCATCACATCTCTGGAAAAGCGCATCGAGGAACTCCACCTCGAAACGCAGAACGCCCAGGCTCAGGTGAGCGACGCCGAGCCGTCGTACGCCGGTCTCGGCGCGCGTGTGGAGAAGATTCTCCGCCTTGCCGAGGAGGAGGCCAAGGACCTGCGTGAGGAGGCCCGTCGCGCCGCCGAGCAGCACCGTGAGCTCGCCGAGTCCGCCGCCCAGCAGGTGCGCAACGACGCCGAGACCTTCGCCACCGAGCGCAAGGCCAAGGCCGAGGACGACGGCGTCCGCATCGTCGAGAAGGCCAAGGGTGAGGCCACCACGCTGCGCTCGGACGCGCAGAAGGACGCGGCCCAGAAGCGCGAGGAGGCGGACGCGCTCTTCGAGGAGACCCGCGCCAAGGCCGCTCAGGCCGCTGCGGACTTCGAGACCAACCTGGCCAAGCGCCGCGACCAGTCGGAGCGCGACCTGGCGTCCCGTCAGGCCAAGGCCGAGAAGCGTCTGGCCGAGATCGAGCACCGCGCCGAGCAGCTCCGTCTGGAGGCCGAGAAGCTCCGCACGGACGCCGAGCGCCGCGCCCGCCAGACGGTGGAGACCGCTCAGCGCCAGGCCGAGGACATCGTCGCCGACGCCAACGCCAAGGCCGACCGGATCCGCAGCGAATCGGAGCGCGAGCTGGCGGCGCTCACCAACCGCCGCGACTCGATCAACGCGCAGCTGACCAACGTCCGCGAGATGCTGGCGACGCTGACGGGTGCCGCCGTGGCAGCCGCCGGCACCCCCGCCGACGAGGAGCCCGCCTCCCGCGGCGTCCCCGCCCAGCAGACCCGCTGATCACCCGGCTGGTCCAGACTCTGCGCGCCCGGTTCCGCCTTTGTGGTGGCGCCGGGCGCGCGGCCGTTCTAGCGTGAACGCATGATCGAGCTCGATGGCCTCACCAAGCGCTTCGGCAACAAGGTTGCCGTCGACCAGTTGTCGTGCCGGATCAGGCCGGGGATGGTGACGGGTTTCCTGGGACCCAACGGAGCGGGCAAGTCCACCACGATGCGGATGATGCTCGATCTCGACAACCCCACCAGCGGATCGGTGCGCATCGACGGCAAGCACTACCGGGAACTGTCGGAGCCCCTGAAGTACATCGGCGCGCTCCTGGACGCCAAGTCGATGCACGGCGGCCGCAGCGCCTACAACAACCTGCTCTGTCTCGCGCAGAGCAACCGGATCCCGGAGAGCCGGGTGGCGGAGGTTCTCGACACCGTCGGCCTGACCGCGGTGGCGAAGAAGAAGTCCAAGGGGTTCTCCCTCGGTATGGGCCAGCGTCTGGGAATCGCCTCGGCACTGCTCGGTGATCCCGAGATCCTGATGTTCGACGAACCCGTCAACGGTCTGGACCCTGAGGGAATTCACTGGATCCGTAATCTGATGAAGGCACTCGCCGCCGAGGGCCGGACGATCTTCGTCTCCTCTCATCTGATGAGCGAAATGGCGCTGACCGCGGACCATTTGATCGTGATCGGGCAGGGCCGGTTGCTCGCCGACACCTCGATGGCCGACTTCATCCATCAGAACTCCCGCAGTTATGTACGGCTGCGCTCCCCGCAGCAGGAGCGGCTGCGCGATGTCCTGCACGCGGAGGGTCTCGTCGCGGTCGAGTCGGGCAACGGCACGCTGGAGATCGACGGCGCCACCACCGAGGCCCTGGGCGAGCTCGCCGCCCGGCACACGATCGTGCTGCACGAACTGAGCTCTCAGCGGGCCTCTCTGGAGGAGGCGTTCATGCAGATGACGGCGGACTCGGTGGAGTACCACGCACACTCCGAGCGCGGGGCCGAACCGCCGCCGGTGGGACCGCACTGGGGCGATCAGTGGGACGGGCCGCCCGGTGGCGATCCGGGGGCTCCCGGCGGTTCCGGCACCGGAACGGGGGCGTGACGACGATGGCATCGGTACCCGCGGTCCTGACCTCCGAATGGACCAAGATCCGTACGGTCTCCTCGACGACCTGGACGCTGATCTGCGCGTTCGCCGTCACCGTCGCGATGAGCGCAGCGCTCTGTGCGGTGATGAACTCCCAGTTCGACGGCCTCTCCGACGCGGAGCGGGCCACGTTCGACCCCACGTTCATCAGTTTCTCCGGGATGATCCTCGGCCAGCTGGCGATGGTGGTCTTCGGCGTCCTGGTGGTCGGTACGGAGTACAGCTCCGGCATGATCCGCACCTCCCTGGCGGCGGTGCCGCAGCGCGCCACCTTCCTGTTCAGCAAGATGCTGGTCGCCGGCGTGCTGGCCCTGGTGGTCGGACTGGTCACCAGCTTCGTCTCGTTCTTCCTCGGCCAGGCCCTGCTCGGTGACCACGGCATCGGCATCGGCGAGGACAACGTGCTGCGGGCGGTCTTCGGTGCCGGTCTCTACATGGGGCTGATCGCGGTCTTCTCCATGGGGGTGGCGGCGATGCTGCGCAGCTCCATGCTGTCGCTCGGCATCCTGATGCCGTTCTTCTTCCTGGTCTCCCAGATCCTGTCGGCCGTCCCCGGCGCCAAGAGCGTCGCCCGGTACTTCCCGGACCAGGCCGGTTCCAAGATCATGCAGGTGGTGCCCGACGCGATGAACAGCGATCCGGCTCCGTACGGGCCGTGGGCCGGGCTTCTGATCATGGTGGCGTGGGTGGCGGCGGCGGTGCTCGGCGGCTTCCTCGTACTCAAGAAGCGCGACGCCTGACCGGGATCGCGACGTCCGCCCGGGTGCAGTGGGCCACAGTCGCCGTTCCGGTGCTGTGGCCCACGATCTCCGTTGCGCTGCTGTGGGCCACGGTCCACGGCACCGGAAGGGACACGGAAGGGGACTCGCCCGGGTAACGACTTGGCCGGAACCGTCAAGGCCTGGATATCCTCCTAACTCTTACGGGGGGCGTGCGGCCGACGGCCTGTGCCCCGACGACAGATAAGTCGATGGGGCTGGAGCATGATCGAGGCAGTCGGCCTGACCAAGCGCTATGGCGCGAAGACAGCCGTGTACAACCTTTCCTTCCAGGTGCGGCCCGGTGCCGTCACCGGGTTCCTCGGTCCCAACGGGTCGGGCAAGTCGACCACCATGCGGATGATTCTCGGCCTGGACCGGCCGACGGCGGGCCGGGCGACCATCGGCGGCCATGAATTCCGCAATCTGCCGAACGCTCCGCGTCAGGTGGGCGCCCTGCTCGACGCCAAGGCCGTGCACGGCGGGCGCAGCGCCCGCAACCACCTGCTCTCGCTCGCCCAGCTCGCCGGCATCCCGGCCGCCCGGGTCGACGAGGTGCTGGGGGTCGTCGGCCTCCAGCAGGTCGCGTCGAAGCGGTCCAAGGGCTTCTCGCTGGGCATGGGGCAGCGTCTCGGCATCGCGGCCGCGCTGCTGGGCGACCCGCAGGTGCTGCTCTTCGACGAGCCGGTCAACGGTCTCGACCCGGAGGGCATCCTCTGGGTCCGGAACCTGATGAAGATGCTGGCGTCCGAGGGCCGCACGGTCTTCGTGTCCAGCCACCTGATGAGCGAGATGGCCCTCACCGCCGACCATCTGATCGTGATCGGCCGCGGGCAGCTGATGGCCGACATGAGCATCACGGACTTCATCTCCGCCAACTCGGCCGATTTTGCACGGGTCCGGGTCTCGGACGACGGGCCCGAGCAGCGCGAGAAGCTGACGACCACGCTCACCGAAGCGGGCGGCCAGGTCCTTTCCGAGCCGGACGGAGCCCTGCGGATCACCGGGCTCCGGCTGCCGCGGATCAGCGATCTGGCCCATGAGGCCGACGTCCGGCTGTGGGAGCTCTCGCCGCACCAGGCCTCGCTGGAGGAGGCGTACATGCGGATGACGCAGGGCGCCGTGGACTACCGCTCGACGGCCGACCAGGTGGCTCACCTGCAGGCGCCGCCACCGCCCGGCGGATACGGACCGCAGCAGGGGTACGCCCCGCCGCCGCAGAGCATCCCCGAGGTGCCGCAGCAGGGCTGGTACGCCCCGCCGCCGCCCGGACAGAACCCGTACGCGGGCGCCCAGGCCCCCGCGGCGCCGGCAGCGCCCGCGGCCCCCGTCGCCCCTGCTCCGGCACCGGCAGCGCCCGCCGGGCCCCCTGCCGGGCCCCCCGCAGACATGACCAAGCGCGAGACCAGCGAGGATCCCCGATGACAACGCCGTCGACGCCGTCCACGCCTCCCACGCCGCAGGCGCCGTACCAGCAACAGGCGTACCAGCAGCCCCCCGCACCCCAGCAGCACGGGCAGGGCGTGCAGGGCGTGCAGGGCGTGCAGGGCGTGCAGGGCGTGCAGGGCGTGCAGGGCGTGCAGGGCGGCTACTACACCTCGCCGATCCCGGTACGCCCGGCCACGCTCGGCGACGCGATCGCGTCGGAGTGGACCAAGATCCGTTCCGTGCGCTCCACGATGTGGACGCTCGGCGTCATGATCGTGCTGCTGCTCGTCATCGGGGTGCTCTCGGCGGTCGCTGTCAGCGCCTCCGACGCCGACATCGGCACCACCCCGGTGCTCAGCCTGGGCTTCTTCGGCGTGCTCCTGGGCACGATCTGCGTGATCACGCTCGGCGTGATGACCATCGCGTCGGAGTACGGCACCGGCATGATCCGTACGACGCTGACGGCCTCCCCGAGCCGGGCCCGGGTGCTCAGCGCGAAGGCGATCGTCTTCTTCCTGCTCACCTTCGTACTGACGACGGTGATGACCACGATCGTCGCCCTGCTCCAGACGTCCATCCTGGACGCCGCCGCGCCCACCGGGGACGAGTGGCTGCGCAGCACGGTCGGGGTGGGTCTCTACCTCGCGACGCTGGGGCTGCTCTCGCTGGCCGTCGGGGCCCTCATCCGGCACTCGGCCGGGGCGATCACCATCATGATCGGCGTGGTGCTGCTGCCGCTCGTGCTGGCCATCTTCATGTTCGCCGAATCCCTGCGGTCGATCCAGGAGTGGCTCCTGGAGTACTCGATCCCCAACCAGCTCAGCATCTTCTACGACAACTCGGTCACGTCGTCCGGCGGGCCGTCCGGCTGGGACCCGCTGTGGATCATGCTCGGCGTGACCGCCGTGGCCCTGGGCGGCGCCTTCCTGGCGATGAACAACCGCGACGTCTGACGTCGGCGGCCGCCGGGCGGCCGTTCAGTACCGAGGCGCGTTCCTGGACCGCTGCACCCGTGTGGTGCGGCGGTCCCTCGCGTTCCAGCACGCCTTGTGCCAGTGCCTGCGGTCGTCGATCCCGCCGTACTGGGACCAGGCCACCAGGTGCGGGATACCCGAGGGGATCTCCTGGTCGCAGCCGGGGCACCGGTAGCGCTTGCCCGCCGCGCTCGCGCCGCTCACCGGGCGGACCGACCACTCCTCGCCCTGCCACTCCTCCGAGCGCCCTCCGCCGCCGTACCGGTCCCCCTCCGCGCTCGCGCTGTCGGTAGGGCTTTCGCCGCCTCGGGGGCGGTTGCGGCGCGGGGACACGTGACACCTCACGGGGCAGTCTGGGCAGTTCCCGTCCAGCGTAGGGCCATTCGGCGGGGGCAGGCGTCCCGCACCGCCCAGGACGGGACGGGTTACCGGAAAATCGCAACAACTTCCCGTCGGACCGTGCCCTTGGCACGTGTCAGACGTTGTTGCCAGTAGGGGAGAGCCGCGTCGGCCGCAAGGAGGTATCTGGCGATGCGTGTGGGAACGTTCGTACTGGCAGCCCAGTTTCCGGGGCAGGGCCCGGGTGAGGCGCTGCATCGCGCAATCCGGTCCGCCGAGGTCGCGGAGGAATCCGGCCTCGACTCGGTCTGGCTGGCCGAACATCATTTCGTGCCGTACGGGGTCTGCCCGTCCGCCGTGACACTGGCAGCGCTGCTGCTCGGCCGCACGCGCAGGATCCGCGTCGGTACGGCGGTGAGTGTGCTGCCGACCCAGCATCCGGTCGCGCTCGGCGAGCAGGCCGCACTGCTGCACCTGACCAGCGGCGGCCGGTTCACCCTCGGTGTGGGCCGGGGTGGGCCGTGGATCGACCTGGAGGTGTTCGGCGGCGGCCTGGAGGCGTACGAGCACGGCTTCCCGGAGTCCCTGGGGCTCCTGCTCGACTGGCTGCGCGAGGCGCGGGTGGCGGGCCGCGGGGAGCGTTACGACTTCCCCGAGGTGGCGGTGGTCCCCCGGGCCGACGAGCTGCTCGACGAGGAGAGCGGAGACAGTCCCGGGGGCCCCGAGGTGATCGTCGCGTGCACCTCGCCGAAGAGCGTGAAACTCGCCGCCGAGAACGGCTTGCCGATGCTGCTCGGGATGCACTGCGGCGACGAGGAGAAGGCCGAGATGGTCGCCCTCTGGCGCTCCTGCGCCCTCGCCGCGGGCCGTTCGCCCCAGAGCGTACGGGAGGCGGGGCACGTGTCCGCGGGGGTGGCCCAGATCGCGGACCACGCCGACGACGCACGGGAGACGCTCGTGAAGGCGATGCCCGGCTGGCTGCGGCAGGGGCTGGAGGCCCATGTGACGGTCGACGGCCGGCACCGGGTGATGCGCGACCCGGTCGGCTACACGGAGCTGCTGTGCGGTCTTCATCCGGTGGGCCCGCCCCGGTTCGCGGCCGACCGCCTCGCGGCCACGGCGGAGCGCACGGGTATCACCCGCTTCGCGCTCCTGGTGGAGGGTTCCGGAGATCTCGTGGCCACGGAGGAGAACGTAGCGCGGCTGGGCACCGAGGTGCTCCCGCTCCTCGAATGACCCACACGCATGGGTTTCACGGTGTACGTACGGGAGCTGCCGCCCCGGACCAGTCGCACCTCCCGCGGCCCGGAACGGCAGCGAAAGACGTCAGCAGTCCCGTAGTTCGGGCGACTGATTGAGCAACTGGCCCCTCACCGAGGTGAACTTGGCCAGTCGGTCGTCGACCGAGGCGTCCAGCGGGAACACCGCGACGCGGTGGCAGTTCTGGAATGCCAGACGCACTCCGAAGTGCCGCTGCAGCGCGCCGCGTATCGCATCACTCGCGAGCGCACGCAGCAGCTGACCACGTGCCTGCTCGTTGGGCGGCGGCGTCTGGTTGTCGGCGAACTCCCCGCCGTCGACCTTCAGCTGAGCCACCAACGAGCTGATCATCTCCCACGCGAAGGGCAGGGAGGTCCGGACGCAGTCGACGAAGTCGGCTTCGTCGACCTCGCCTCGCTCGGCCTGTTCCAACAGCGCCGGTGAGACGTCGAGCGACATGGGTTCTCCTCTCGCGACCCCGACGGAGGGCCGGGGCCTTACGGGCAGGGAAGAAGGACGGCGACGCAGCGTGCACGCACGGCGACCTCCTGCATCCACGGTAAGGGCGCAGTCCGGGCCGCACCAGGAGATTGGGAACACAACCGGCCAATAACGAAGGGGTTCAAAGAGGGGCAAGCCAGAAAGTGTCACTCCGGGGCGGGTGTGGAGTGACGGGTGGGTGAATCGCGTCGAGTACCTGTCGTCGAGTAGCGTTGCCGACCATGCGTCTCGTCATCGCCCGCTGCTCCGTGGACTACGCGGGCCGGCTCACGGCCCACCTGCCCTCCGCTCCCCGTCTGATCCTGGTGAAGGCGGACGGGAGCGTGTCGATTCACGCCGACGACAGGGCGTACAAACCGCTCAACTGGATGTCGCCGCCCTGCACCCTGAAGGAGGGCGCTGACGACACCGCGGGCGTCTGGACCGTGGTGAACAAGGCGGGCGAAAAACTGATCATCACGATGGAGGAAATCCTCCACGACTCGTCCCACGAGCTGGGTGTCGACCCCGGCCTGATCAAGGACGGCGTGGAGGCCCACCTCCAGGAACTGCTCGCCGACCGGATCGAGACGCTCGGCGAGGGCTACACGCTCATCCGCCGCGAGTACTTCACCGCGATCGGCCCCGTCGACATCCTGTGCCGTGACGCCGACGGGCAGACCGTGGCGGTCGAACTGAAGCGGCGCGGCGACATCGACGGTGTGGAGCAGCTGACCCGCTACCTGGAGCTCCTCAACCGTGATCCCCACCTGGCTCCGGTGAAGGGCATCTTCGCCGCCCAGGAGATCAAGCCCCAGGCCCGCGTCCTGGCGACGGACCGCGGCATCGGCTGCGTGGTCCTCGACTACGACGCGATGCGCGGCATCGAGGACGACAAGCTCAGACTCTTCTGACCTCAGACCACCCCGACCCCGACCGGCCGCCTTTCCAGCCGGTTAGACCTTCCCAGCCGGTCCGGCCTTCCCAGCCCGCCCGGCGTTTTGAGGACGGAACCCTCTCCCGGAGACCGGACACCACGCCGGACGAGCGCCAACCCATCCGGCCTTTCCAGCCCGTCCGGCGATTGAGGACAAGGCGCCCGCCGGGGCGCCCCGGCTCAGGTCACCGAAGGGCTCGCGTCCGCCCCGGAGGGCCCACTCGCCGAGTCCGAGGAATCGGGCACGGTCGGCGCGGGATCCGTCGTCTCCGGGTCCGTGGGCGTCGGCTCCGTGGGCGTCGGCGACTCGGTCTCCGGAGGAGTCGACGTAGGGTCCGTCGGCGGCGAAGTCGTCTTCGTCGGCTTCGACGTCGTACGCGTGGGCGAAGGCTCGACCGACGACGAACCACCCGGCGACGACGGAGCGGACTCCGAAACCGTGGCCCCCGGGGACGACGCCCCGCTCCCGCCCGCCGGCGCAGACCCGCTCCCCGACGGTCCCGGCGTCGCCGACGACGGCGCGGAACCCGACGTTTCGGCGGACGGAGTCGCGCCGTCCGTGGTCTCCTCGGCCGGCAGCTCCTCCTCCGTGTCGCCGCCCTCGGTCACCGACTGCTCGGTCGAGACTCCGGGGTCACCCTGCGGTTCACTGTTCGAGGTGAGCCCGAGGGTCACCACGGTGCCGAGCACCCCGGCGAGCAGCACACCCGCACCGGCCGCGACGAAATTGCGCCGGGCCCCGCCCAGCACCGCGAAGCGGCCGCTCTCCCCCGCATCGGCTGCCTTCGGAGCGCTCTGCCGGGACACGACGGCAGGCTCGTCCGGGTAGGTCCGCGGCATCGACACGGGTATGACGGCCGGCAGGCCGCGGGGCGGCGACACCAGAAGCGGGTTCGCCGTCGTCTCACCGGTCGCGAGGACACCGCCCGAGGCCGGTCCGCCGGAGCGGTCCTCGACCAGGGCGAGCGCCCGCCGCCCGGCCACCGCACCGGACTTGTCGGCGAGAGCCCCCCGCATGCTGATGGATGTCTCCAGCTCGGCCCTGGCCCGGTCGAGGTGGCCGGTACAGAGGGCGAGTACGCCCAACTCGTGGTGGAAGTACGCCTCTTCGGCGACCTCACCGGCGATCCGTCCGGCCTCCTGGCCGATCCGCAGGGACCTCTCCCAGGCGCTCCAGTGCAGCCCGGCGGCCAGGGCGGGCGAGGCGCTGCGGGCCAGCAGCACGGCGACGCTGGTCTGCCCGGCCCCGTCGCCCGGCACCAGCTGCGCCATCGCCGCGACGATCGCATCGGACTCGGCCACCACCCGCGCGGGAGTGACGGAGGGGTGACCGGCCCACCAGGCGTAGTGCTGGGCCACCGTCCGCGCCCGGTCCGTGGCGTCGTCGCCGTATCCGGCGGCCTCCAGCTGGGCGAGGACCCCGGCGGCCAGCCGGTAGCGGGAGCCGGCCGGGGACAGCAGCCCGCAGCCGGCCAGCTCACCGAGCGCCGCGTCGGCGTGGGTGTCCCCCACGAGCGCCGGCAGATGCGCCTGGTGCGGCACCTCGCCGCCGAGAGCGACCGCGAAGCGCAGGGTGTCGCGTGCGGCCACGCTCAGCCGTGAGCCGAGCAGCGCGGCGGGGGCGGCCCCCTCACCGAGGCTGGGCAGCGGTACGTCCGCCTCGACGGCTTCCTCGGCCCTCGGCGGCTCGTCGACGGGCCGGTTCTCCAGGTAGCCGTACTCGTCGTACGCGGTCGGGTCGGTGCTCAGCAGGTCGCGCTGGCGCAGCAGCGCGCCCGCCTGGACGAAGCGCAGCGGAAGGCCCTCGGACTCGAACCAGAGGTCGCCAGCCCAGTTGGCCTCATCCTCGGTGAGCTTCCGCTCGACCACGCGCTCCATCAGGTCGATCGAGGCGCCGCGGTCAAGTCCGGCGAGGAAGACCTCTTCGAGGTGGGAGTCGGGGCCGGGCGCGGCGACGTCGGGCGTCGCGGCCAGCAGGAAGGCGCATTCGGGCGTCGCGTCGAGCAGTTCGTCCAGGGCCGTGCCGCCGAACTCCAGGTCGTCGAGGACGACGACGGCGCCGGTCGTCCGCAGCTTCTCCAGCAGCAGCTCACGGTCCGGGCGGTGCAGCGGGGCGTCGTGAACGGCCTCGAAGAGTCCGTGGAGGAGGTCGGCGACGGTGCGCTTGTGGCCGCTCAGCCGGACGACTCCGTCGGGCGCGAGTTCCGCACAGTCGGCGGCGACGGCGTTCAGCAGCGCGGTTCGGCCGGAACCGGCCGGTCCGGTGAGCCGTACGGAGCGGCCGCGGGCCAGCAGGCGCATCAGCCGTTCGCGCTCGTCCTCGCGCTGCAGCAGGGGCATCTGGAGGACGGGCGGGCCCGGCGGAACGGGGGGCGCGGCGGCCCGCTCGCGGTCGGCCCGCTCCTCGGGGGTGCGCCGCACGGGTGCGGGGGGCTGCTCCCCGGGCGGACAGGGCTCGACCTCGCTGCCGTCGACCGGGTTGACCGTGAGCAGGAGGTCGCCGGATATGAGCGGGACGATGCGCGCCTGTTGCGGCGTTTGCTGACCGAAATCAGGCGTCAGCGGATCACGGGAAGGACGGCGCCGGCCGGCTTCCTCGGTGAAGTCGCTGCCGTCGTGGCCGTACTCTTCCGGCCCCCGGTGTGTCGGGTCCATCGCCAAAGCCCCCAAGACGCGTCGAGCACGGTTGTCCCTCCCGGCCTCGCACGCCCAGCTGTCGCTTCCGGTCCGGTGTCCGCCAGGTGGGTCCGTCAATCGGCAGACGGCCGAACCCTAAACCTTCGCACAGTATCTACGAACATCCGGGGTGCCGCGCCGCCCCACAGATCACGGTCTCGTGAGGATTGTGTGGCTTCGGCAGACCCCGGGACGGACAGGTGCGGTCAGACGCGCGGCAGGGATTCTGCGGCGATTCCGCCCTCGATGGCCAGGATGCGGTGCAGTCTGGTGGCCACGAGAAGGCGTTGCATCTGCGGCGGCACACCGCGGAGCACCAGCCGCCGCCCGGCGCGCCCGGCCCTGCGGTGCGCTCCCATGATGACGCCCAGTCCGGTCGCGTCCCACGAATCCAGCTCGGTCAGGTCGAGCACCAGGTCGCCGACTCCGTCGTCGAGGGCCGAGTGCAGGACCGTACGGGCGTCCGCCGCGCTTCGGACGTCGAGGCGGCCCCCGACGACCAGCTCGGCGTGGTCGCCCCTGATGTGCATATGCGCTCCCCTGGAATGCTCCGTGGCATGGTCGGTCTGTCTGAAACTGTCTCTGCCCCAACTGACTGCGGCAACGACAGGGAAGTTGCCGTCTGTAAGCGAACCGATACCGAATTCACTCCGTGGAGTGACCGAGGCCCGCCGTGGAACCCTGCGGATCCACTGCGGATCCGCTGGTTCCGGAGGACGGCCCCCGGAATCCCGGGACTGACCGACGGCAGATCAGGCAGCCGGGGGCCGAAAACGATCAGTAGGTGTAGAAGCCCTGCCCGCTCTTGCGGCCGATGTCACCCGCATCGACCATCCGGCGCATCAGCTCCGGGGCGGCGAACTTCTCGTCCTGGGACTCGGTGTAGATGTTGCCGGTGGCGTGCAGCAGGATGTCGACGCCGGTCAGGTCCGCGGTGGCGAGGGGCCCCATGGCGTGGCCGAAGCCGAGCTTGCAGGCGATGTCGATGTCCTCGGCCGAGGCGACACCCGACTCGTACAGCTTGGCGGCCTCGACGACGAGCGCCGAGATCAGCCGGGTGGTGACGAAGCCGGCCACGTCGCGGTTGACCACGATGCAGGTCTTGCCGACCGACTCGGCGAACTCCCGCGCGGCGGCGAGGGTTTCGTCGCTGGTCTTGTAGCCGCGTACGAGTTCGCAGAGCTGCATCATCGGGACCGGCGAGAAGAAGTGGACACCGACGACGCGCTCCGGGCGCTCCGTCACGGCCGCGATCTTGGTGATCGGGATGGCGGAGGTGTTGGAGGCCAGCACGGCGTCGTCCCGGACGATCTTGTCGAGGCTCCGGAAGATCTCGTGCTTCACCTCCAGCTTCTCGAAGACGGCCTCGACGACGATGTCCGCGTCGGCGACCGCGTCGAGATCGGTGGTCGTGGTGATGCGGGCGAGCGCGGCCTCGGCGTCGGCCTCCGCGAGCTTGCCCTTGGAGACGAACTTGTCGTAGGAGGCCTTGATGCCGTCACGGCCACGGGTCAGCGCCGCGTCGGTGACATCACGCAGCACGACGTCCCAGCCCGCCTGGGCGGAAACCTGCGCGATACCGGACCCCATGAGTCCGGCGCCGATGACGGCGAGCTTCCTGGCCACGTTGGCACCCCTATGCATTCTCGGCGGTTCTTGTTCCGTGCTCTCCGGCGGAGGTTAGTACCCGTGAGGGACGCTGGGGTGGTGAAGAGATGCGCGTCACGTCTCAAATGACGGACATCACACCGGGATGCGTCATTCAGTGGCGCGCCGGGCGTAGTTGAGCACCTTTTCGCCCAGCAGGTCCTCGATGTCGTCGAGCAGGACGAGTGCGTCGCGGGACACCTCGGCGGCCTTGCGGCCCGCCACCATCTCGGCGCCGATGTACGCCATGAGCGTTGCGTGCACCCAGGCGAGCTGACCGGCCACCAGGGTCGCGGCCCGGTCCCCGGGCCCGTTCCCGCACTCCTCCTGCAGCGTGCCCTCCAGGTGCTGGAGGGCCTCCTGCTGGATGTGCCAGAGGCGGGCCTTGAGGCTGTCCGCGCCCTCGATGACCCGCATGAACCGCTCGTAGCCCTCCATCAGGCCGACGGTGGGCGACACGCTCTCGACCTGGATGCGCAGTTCGCGCAGGACGGCGTCGGCTGCGGACTCCCCCTTGTCCCGGCCCCGGACGTACCGCGAGAGGCGGTCGACGACGCCTCGGCTGCGGTCGAGGAAGAGATCCTCCTTGGTCGGGAAGTAGTTGTAGACGGTGTTCACCGAGACGTCGGCGGCGCGGGCGATCTCGGCGATCGTGACCGCGTCGAACCCCCGCTCCAGGAAGTAACCCGTGGCCACGTCCGAGATGTACTGCCTGGTCTGGCGCTTCTTGCGCTCCCTCAGTCCCTCAGCCATGGCCCCATCGTAGGCAGCTCTGGGGTGCCTGAATATTTGGTGTCATTGCAATTTTACAGTGACTCTGTTTTTGTGGTCGCTATGCCAATCATCAGCACGGCCGGGCTCGCCCGGACCTTCACCTCGAAGACCGGCCCCGTGGAAGCCGTACGTTCCATCGACATGACGGTCGCGGCCGGCGAGATCGTCGGTCTCCTCGGCCCCAACGGAGCGGGCAAGACCACCACCCTGCGCATGCTCACCACACTGCTCGCCCCCACCGGCGGCGCCGCCACCGTCGCCGGCTGCGACCTGATCGCAGACCCGGCCGGGGTACGGGAGAAGTGCGGGTACGTCGCCCAGTCCGGCGGCGTGGACCCCCACATCACCGTGCGGGAGGAACTCGTCACCCAGGGCCGGATGTACCGGCTCGGCAGGGCCGAGGCGGTCACCCGGGCCGGAGAACTGGCCGGGGACCTGGGCCTGTCGGACCTGCTCGACCGGAACACGGGCGCGCTCTCCGGGGGCCAGCGGCGGCGGCTCGACATCGCGATGGGGCTCACCCACCGGCCACCCCTGCTCTTCCTCGACGAGCCGACCACCGGACTCGACCCGGGCAGCCGGAACGACCTGTGGGACCTGGTGCGGCGACTGCGCGACGAGACCGGCACGACCGTCGTGCTCACCACCCACTACCTCGACGAGGCCGACGCGCTCGCCGACCGGCTGGTCGTCATCGATGGCGGCCTGGTCGTGGCGGAGGGCACACCGGCGGCCCTGAAAGCCCGGCACGCACAGTCGCCCGAGGCCTCGCTCCAGGAGGCGTTCCTCGCGATCACGGGCCGCGCCCCCGCCGCCGACGCCGCTCCCGTCGCCGTCTAGGAAACGAGTCCCATGCTTCTCCACGACACCGCGCTCGTCTTCGGGCGGTACGTCCGGCAGACCCTGCGCTCAAAGTTCCAGATCCTCTTCGGCGTCCTCATGCCGCTGCTGTACCTGCTCTTCTTCGGCCCGCTGCTCACCGGGCTGCCGCTCGGCCCGTCCGGTGACTCCTGGCAGATCCTGGTCCCCGGCCTGCTGCTCCAGCTTGGCCTGTTCGGTGCCTCGTTCGCCGGGTTCGCCCTCATCATCGACAAGTCGACCGGTGTCGTGGAACGGATGCGGGTGACCCCGGTCAGCCGGCTGGCACTGCTGCTGGGGCGGGTGCTGCGGGACACGCTCCTGTTCATGTTCCAGGCGGTGCTGCTCGTCCTGGCGGCCCTGCTCATGGGGTTGCGCGCCCCTCTGCCCGGGGTGCTGATCGGCTTCGCGTTCGTCGGCCTGCTGACGGTCTCGCTGGCCTCGCTGTCGTACGCCCTGGCCATGAAGGTCAGTACGCCGCAGGGATTCGGCCCGCTGATCAACGCGGTGACCATGCCGGCCATGCTTCTCTCCGGCCTGATGCTGCCGATGACCCTGGGCCCGGGATGGCTGGACGTGCTGTCGCACCTCACGCCGTTCCGCTACCTCGTGGACGCGGTGCGGGACGCTTACGTGGGCTCGTACGCCACCGCGCACATGCTGTACGGCGTCCTGGTCGCCCTCGGATTCGCGGCGCTCGCCGTGACAGTGGGCACACGCGTCTTCAGGAGGGCGGGGGCTTAGAGGGTCCGGCGATTGGGGGGTGGGTGAAGGAGCGGGGCTGGGTGCGTGCAGCTGCAAGGCGGAGGATTGAGGCAACGCGAAGGGGGTCCCCCCATGCCTTCAGGGCCCTTCAGGGCTATGGGGGAGTTGGTGATTGACGACAACGCCGGAGGGGGCCCCTCCCGGCTCGAGCGAAGCCGAGAGTTGGGGGAGCGCGTGCCCAGCCCCGCGACGCCGCCCCCCAATCGCCGGACCCTCTTCACTAGGCTGACCGCATGGTCAATCTGACACGTATCTACACCCGCACCGGCGACACGGGCACCACCGCCCTCGGCGACATGAGCCGGACCGCCAAGACCGATCTGCGGATCTCCGCGTACGCCGACGCCAACGAGGCCAACGCGGTCATCGGCACGGCGATCGCGCTCGGGCAGCTGAGCGAGGACGTCGTCAAGGTTCTCGTCCGGGTGCAGAACGATCTGTTCGACGTGGGCGCGGACCTGTCGACGCCGGTCGTCGAGGAGCCGAAGTACCCGCCGCTGCGGGTCGAGCAGAGTTACGTCGACAAGCTGGAGGCGGACTGCGACCACTTCCTGGAGCAGACGGAGAAGCTCCGCAGCTTCATCCTGCCGGGCGGTACCCCGGGCGCCGCGCTGCTGCACCAGGCGTGCACGGTGGTCCGCCGCGCGGAGCGGTCCACGTGGGCGGCGCTGGAGGTGCACGGCGAGGCGATGAACGCGCTGACGGCCACGTACCTCAACCGGCTCTCCGACCTGCTGTTCATCCTCGCCCGGGTCGCGAACAAGGAGCTCGGCGACGTGCTGTGGGTGCCGGGCGGCGAGCGGTAGACAAGACGGGCCCCGCCGGCACCTTGACGCCCGCCCGGCGATTGAGGACACACCTCACCCGGGCGGGCCCGACACCCGCTTCGCCTCCCGCTCCCGCCCGGGGCCCCGCTTCGGGAACAGCGTGTAGCTCACCGCGAT
Organism: Streptomyces sp. NPDC050422; assembly: GCF_044458665.1. Classification (NCBI taxonomy): domain Bacteria; kingdom Bacillati; phylum Actinomycetota; class Actinomycetes; order Kitasatosporales; family Streptomycetaceae; genus Streptomyces; species Streptomyces sp. NPDC050422. The sequence continues at coordinate 276,195 of NZ_JBITIE010000009.1, read as the reverse complement.
CACCAAATTGATCCCGGTCACGAACAGCATCGTCTGCTGCCAGGACCGCAGCGACGCCACGTCCCCGTCGCCGCCCACGTACCAGACCGCCGCCTGCAGCAGGGCCAGCGCCGTCACCGAGGCCACGGTCCACCGCCCGGCAACCCGCCACTCGTGCGCGGCCCGCGCCATCCCGTACTTGGGCGGCTTCACCGGCGGCGGACCGCCCGCGAAGCGGTGCGCGACCCGGGCGTCGACCCACTTGATCGTGGAGTGCCCGAGTCCGACAGTGAAGCCGATGTAGACCGCGGCGAGCCCGTGCTTCCAGTCCGGATCGGCGCCGTTCTTCAGGTCGACGGCCGTCACCACGAGCAGGACGACCTCCAGCAGCGGCTCGCACAGCAGCACGGCGGCGCCCAGCCGCGGCTTCTTCGCGACGTAGCGCAGCGCGAGCCCCGCGGCCAGCAGCACCCAGAAGGCGATCTCGCAGAGAACGATCAGTGTGACGATCACGGTCCGGCTCCCTTCGCTCCCCTCCAGCGTCCCCGCCGCGGCGCACCCGATCGTCGGCCGGAGTGACGAACCGGCGCTGCATCCTTCGATGTACTCGCGGCTCACTCCCCGTACCGACGTGCAAAGACGCCCCGCCGTGTTGGATGGCAGGGTGTTCTCTCCTCCCCGCCCCCACCGCGGCGACGTCCTCATCGCGGTCGTCGGACTGCTCGGCGGTACGGTCCTGTCGCTGCTCGGTCTGCACATGCAGAACGGCCGCCTCCTCGACGCGCCCTGGCTCGCGCTCATCCCGCTGACCGTGATGTCGGGGCTGGAACTGCTGCGCCGGAGCGCACCGCAGACGGCGCTGGTCATCGGCACCTTCGCCCTGGTCGCGGACCAGTTCACCCGGGGGAACCTGGCGACCGTGCTGATGTTCACCGACATCATGTACGCGGCCGTGCTGTACGGGACCCCGGCGGCCGCACGCCGGATCCCGGTGACCACGTTCCTGATCACGGTCGGCACCACGATCGGCTTCCTGGCCTGGTTCCGCGATGCCGAGGCGCTGCTCATCGGCATCGTCACCGGCCTGGTCTCGTTCGGGCCCGCGCTCACCGGCGTCAGTGTGCGCAACCACCGGGACGCCGCCGAGACCGCCCGGCTGCGTGCCGATCAGACCGCCCTGCTGGCCGAGATGGACCGCACGCAGGCGGTGACCGCCGAGCGCGCCCGGATGGCACGCGAACTGCACGACATGGTCGCCAACCACCTCTCCGCCATCGCCATCCACTCCACCGCCGCGCTCTCGATCGACGATCCGGCGACCTCCCGCGACGCCCTCGGGGTCATCCGCGAGAACAGCGTCGACGGTCTGGCCGAAATGCGCCGTCTGATCGGGCTGTTGCGCACCGGGGCAGCGGACCTGGAGCCGAGCAGCTCGCCGACCCTCGGCTCACTGGACGCCCTCATCGAGCAGCACCGTACGAACGCCTCCTCCAGCGGGCTGACCTGCACCCTGGACGACGCCCGCACCGACTCCGGCCGACTGCCCGCCCCGGTCGAGCTGGCCGCGTACCGCATCGTCCAGGAGTCCCTCACGAATGCGCTCAAGCACGCCGCACCGGGCCCGGTCACCGTTCGGCTGGGGCAGACGGGGGAGCTGCTGACGGTGGAGGTGGTCAGCGCCCTCGGGAACCGGCCGGGGCCGCGTGCCCCGGGCTCAGGGGCCGGTCTGATCGGGATGCGGGAGCGAGTGGCGCTGCTCGGCGGGGAGTTCGAGGCGGGCTCCGTGTCCACCGGGGACGGAGCGAAGATCTGGCAGGTTCGGGCAGAACTGCCCGTGGCGGAAGGAAGCGTGAAGCCATGACGATCCGGGTTCTGGTCGCCGAGGACCAGGCGGCCGTACGGGCGGGGCTGGTGCTCATCCTGGGCAGCGCACCGGACATCGAGGTCGTCGGGGAGGCCGGTGACGGTGAGGAGGCCGTCCGGCTGGCCCGCGAACTGCGCCCGCATCTGGTGCTGATGGACATCCAGATGCCCCGCCTGGACGGGGTGTCCGCGACGAAGCAGGTGGTCGCGGAGCGGCTGGCGGACGTGCTGGTACTGACGACGTTCGACCTGGACGAGTACGTGTTCGGCGCACTGCGGGCCGGGGCGTCGGGCTTCCTGCTGAAGGACACGGAGGCGCACGGGCTGCTCGAAGCGGTCCGCACGGTGGCGCGCGGCGAGGGGCTGATCGCTCCGTCGGTGACGCGCCGGCTCATCGCCGAATTCGCGGGGGCGATGCCTCCCCAGCCGTCGGGGGGCCCCGACAGGACGGTCCTGAACACGCTCACCCGGCGCGAGCGCGAGGTGCTCGGCTGTCTCGGCGAGGGGATGTCGAACGCGGAGATCGCGGTGCGGCTGACGATGGCCGAGGCGACGGTGAAGACGCACGTCAGCCGCTTGCTGGGGAAGCTGGAGCTGCGCAGCCGGGTCCAGGCGGCCGTACTGGCCCAGGAGTTGGGGATCTGAGGTTTAAGCACACCCGGCCTCGATCTTTGGTCTGGACCTCTTGACGATTGGTCCAGACCTTCCTAATCTCACCGAACACACTGCGGTGAGCCCGCCATGACAAGGCGGACTCAGGGCGGCGCAGGGTTTGCAGTCCACGGACCACCCCCGTTCGGCCGGACCCCACCCGAGGAGCACCGTTGAGCACTGAGACCCCCCGCCGGACCCGATTCAGATTCGGGGCCGGAAAAGCCACCAGATCCCGAGCAGTCGCGGGCCTCACCGCGCTACTCCTTCCGCTCGCCGCGCTGGTCGGCCTGGCCTCCCCCGCCGAAGCCGCCACATCGGCGACCGCCACGTACCTCAAGAAGTCCGACTGGGGCAGCGGCTTCGAAGGCCAGTGGACGGTGAAGAACACCGGCACCACCGCCCTGTCCTCCTGGACCATCGAGTGGGACTTCCCCTCCGGCACCGCGGTCGGCTCCGCCTGGGACGCCACCGTCACCAGCTCCGGCACCCACTGGACCGCCAAGAACGTCGGCTGGAACGGCTCGGTCGCACCGGGCGCCAGCGTCTCGTTCGGCTTCAACGGCACCGGCTCCGGCTCCCCCACCGGCTGCAAGCTGAACGGCGCCTCCTGCGACGGCGGCAGCGTCCCCGGCGACAACGCCCCCTCGGCCCCCGGTACCCCCACCGCGAGCAGCATCACCGACACGTCGGCGAAGATCAGCTGGAGCGCCGCCACCGACGACCACGGCATCAAGAACTACGACGTCCTGCGGGACGGCGCGGTCGTCGCCACGGTCACCGGCACCACGTACACGAACACCGGCCTCACCGCGGGCACCGACTACTCGTACACCGTGCAGGCGAGGGACACCGCCGACCAGACAGGCCCGGCCAGCGGATCGGTCAAGGTGCACACCACCGGCGGCGGAGGCACCGACCCCGGCACGGGCGACAAGGTCAACCTCGGCTACTTCGCCGAGTGGGGCGTCTACGGCCGGAACTACCACGTCAAGAACCTGGACACCTCCGGTTCGGCCGCGAAGATCACGCACATCAACTACGCCTTCGGCAACGTCCAGAACGGCAAGTGCACCATCGGTGACTCCTACGCCGACTACGACAAGGCGTACACCGCCGACCAGTCCGTCGACGGCGTCGCCGACACCTGGGACCAGCCCCTGCGCGGCAGCTTCAACCAACTGCGCAAGCTCAAGGCCAAGTACCCGCACATCAAGGTCCTGTGGTCCTTCGGCGGCTGGACCTGGTCCGGCGGCTTCGGCCAGGCCGCGCAGAACCCGGCCGCGTTCGCCCAGTCCTGCTACGACCTGGTGGAGGACCCGCGCTGGGCCGATGTCTTCGACGGCATCGACATCGACTGGGAGTACCCCAACGCCTGCGGTCTGACCTGCGACACGAGCGGCCCGGCCTCGCTCAAGGCCCTCACCTCCGCGCTGCGCACCAAGTTCGGCAGCAGCAACCTGGTGACCGCCGCGATCACGGCCGACGGCTCCGACGGCGGCAAGATCGACCTCGCCGACTACGCGGGCGCCGCGCAGTCGCTGAACTGGTACAACGTGATGACGTACGACTTCTTCGGCGCCTGGGACGCGAAGGGCCCGACGGCACCGCACTCCCCGCTCACGCCGTACACCGGCATCCCGAAGGCCGGCTTCACCGCCACCGAGGCCATCGCCAAGCTGAAGGCCCAGGGCGTTCCCGCCTCGAAGCTGCTGCTCGGCATCGGCTTCTACGGCCGCGGCTGGACCGGCGTCACCCAGGACGCACCCGGCGGCACCGCGACCGGCGCGGCCCCCGGCACGTACGAGGCGGGCATCGAGGACTACAAGGTCCTCAAGAACAGCTGCCCCTCCACCGGCACCGTCGCCGGTACCGCGTACGCGCACTGCGGCACCAACTGGTGGAGCTACGACACCCCCGCCACCATCACCAACAAGATGACCTGGGCAAGGAACCAGGGCCTGGGAGGCGCCTTCTTCTGGGAGTTCAGCGGGGACACCAGCAACGGTGAGCTCGTGAGCGCGATGAACAGCGGTCTCAAGTAGTCCCCACCGCACGGCTCATCGCGTAACCCCCGAAAAGCACCGGGGAGACAGGTCCGCCCCCTGTCTCCCCGGTTTTTCGTGTCTGTTGTACGCAGCCCGGCCTCAGGCCACGTTCACCCTCTGGCCGGGCGGTGCCGCCTCCAGCCAGGCGAGGAATCCGGTGAGGGCGTCCTCGCTCATCGCCAGCTCCAGGCGGGTCTCCCGGTGGAGACAGCCGAGCACGACGGCGTCGGAGAGCAGTGCGAGCTCCTCCTCGCCCTCGGGCAGCCGGCGGGCGACCACCTCGATCGAGGCGCGCTCCAGCACCCGGCGCGGGCGCGGCGAGTAACTGAAGACCCGGAACCAGTTCACCTTGTCGCCGCTGTACCGGGCGACCCCGTACACCCAGCCCTTGCCCGAGAGGTCGGGCTCCTCCGGCACGTTCCATCGCAGGCTGCAGTCGAAGGTCCCGCCGGAGCGCTGAATCAGCCGCCGGCGCAGACCGAAGACGAAGAGCCCCAACAGGACCAGTGCGACGACGAGCCCGCCCACCCACAGCGCGAGGACCATCTCCACCGACCTCCTCGCGTCATCGAGTAAACGGATACCGCCCGAACTTCACCTGCACCTGCATCGCCTCAGCCGCGACACGGTCTGGAGAGGTCTCCAGCTCGGGCCGCGGCTGAGGTTAAAGCCGTTTCGCGGGGTGACTAGTGCACCGCCACCGCACGCAGTCGCACATCGGCGCGGCGCTCGGCGGCGCTGTCCGTGTCCGACTTCGCACGCTCGAACGCACGCTCCGCGCGCTCGACATCGATCTCGTCCGCCAGCTCGGCAATCTCCGCCAGCAGCGAGAGCTTGTCGTCGGCGAAGGAGAGGAAACCGCCGTGCACAGCAGCGATGACAGTACCGCCGTCGCTCGTACGGATCGTCACCGGGCCCGATTCCAGCACACCCAGGAGCGGCTGGTGACCGGGCATGACACCGATGTCGCCGGACGTGGTACGTGCGACAACGAGGGTGGCCTCGCCGGACCAGACACTGCGGTCCGCGGCGACCAGCTCGACATGCAGCTCAGCAGCCAAGGGTGGCTCCTCGGGTCACCACCCGGCGGTCGTGCCGGGTGTTGGGTCAATTCTACGGGGCGTGGTGAGGGGGGCGGGACACACCCACCCCCCTCGGTGAGCCGGAGGCTCAGGAGACGCCGAGCTCCTTGGCGTTGGCCTTGAGGTCCTCGATGCCACCGCACATGAAGAACGCCTGCTCGGGGAAGTGGTCGTACTCCCCGTCACAGATCGCGTTGAACGCGGCGATCGACTCGTCGAGCGGAACGTCCGAACCGTCCAGGCCGGTGAACTGCTTGGCGGCGTGGGTGTTCTGCGACAGGAAGCGCTCGACGCGACGGGCGCGGTGGACAACGAGCTTGTCCTCCTCGCCCAGCTCGTCGATACCGAGGATCGCGATGATGTCCTGGAGGTCCTTGTACTTCTGCAGGATCCCCTTGACGCGGCTGGCCGTGTCGTAGTGGTCCTGCGCGATGTAGCGCGGGTCCAGGATGCGGGACGTGGAGTCCAGCGGGTCCACGGCCGGGTAGATGCCCTTCTCGGAGATCGGACGGGAGAGAACCGTCGTCGCGTCGAGGTGGGCGAACGTGGTGGCCGGGGCCGGGTCGGTCAGGTCGTCCGCGGGGACGTAGATCGCCTGCATCGAGGTGATCGAGTGACCACGCGTCGAGGTGATGCGCTCCTGGAGCACACCCATCTCGTCGGCCAGGGTCGGCTGGTAACCCACTGCGGACGGCATGCGGCCGAGCAGCGTGGAGACCTCGGAACCGGCCTGCGTGAAGCGGAAGATGTTGTCGATGAAGAGCAGCACGTCCTGCTTCTGCACATCGCGGAAGTACTCCGCCATGGTCAGGGCGGACAGGGCCACGCGAAGACGCGTGCCCGGCGGCTCGTCCATCTGGCCGAAGACCAGCGCGGTCTTCTCCAGAACGCCCGAGTCCGTCATCTCGTCGATGAGGTCGTTGCCCTCACGGGTGCGCTCACCGACGCCGGCGAACACCGACACACCGTCGTGCAGCTTCGCCACACGCATGATCATTTCCTGGATGAGGACCGTCTTGCCGACGCCCGCACCACCGAACAGACCGATCTTGCCGCCCTTGACGTACGGGGTCAGCAGGTCGACGACCTTCAGGCCGGTCTCGAACATCTCGGTCTTGGACTCGAGCTGGTCGAAGGCCGGGGCCTTGCGGTGGATCGGCCAGCGCTCGGTGATCTGCGCCTCGGCCTCCGGCTCGTTCAGGATCTGACCGAGGGTGTTGAACACCTTGCCCTTGGTGATGTCACCCACGGGAACGGTGATGCCCGCACCCGTGTTGGTCACCGGGGCCTGGCGGACCAGGCCGTCGGTGGGCTGCATCGAGATCGCGCGGACCACGCCGTCACCCAGGTGCTGGGCGACTTCGAGGGTCAGCAGCTTACGAGCGCCGGCCTCGGCCGGGTCGTCGACCTCGACGTGCAGGGCGTTGTAGATCTCCGGCATCGCGTCGACGGGGAACTCCACGTCGACGACCGGGCCGATGACCCGGGCGACGCGGCCCGTGGCAGCGGCCGTCTCAACTGTCGTCGTCATTACTTGTCACTCCCCGCGGACGCGTCGGCCAGCGCACCTGCACCGCCGACGATCTCGCTGATTTCCTGGGTGATTTCGGCCTGGCGGGCCGCGTTGGCAAGCCGGGAGAGGCTCTTGATCAGATCCCCGGCGTTGTCGGTCGCCGACTTCATCGCGCGGCGGCGGGCGGCGTGCTCGGAAGCGGCCGCCTGCAGCAGTGCGTTGTAGATGCGGCTCTCGACGTAGCGCGGCAGAAGGGCGTCGAGGACGTCCTCCGCCGACGGCTCGAAGTCGAACAGGGGAAGGATCTCGTCCTTCTCCGTGCTCTCCTTCGCGACCTCGTCGATCGAGAGCGGCAGCATCCGGCCGTCGACCGCGTTCTGCGTCATCATCGACACGAACTCGGTGAAGACGATGTGCAGCTCGTCGACGCCACCCTCGGCCGTGTCCTTCGTGATGGACTCGATGAGGGGCGCGGCGATCTTCTTGGCGTCCGCGTACTCCGGGCTGTCGGTGAAGCCGGTCCACGACTCCGCGACCTTGCGCTCGCGGAACCCGTAGTAGGCGACACCCTTGCGGCCGACGATGTACGTGTCGACCTCCTTGCCCTCGGCCGCCAGCCGCTCCCGCAGCTTCTCCGCCGCCTTGATGGCGTTGGAGGAGTAGCCGCCGGCCAGACCGCGGTCGCTCGTGAGGAGCAGGACCGCGGCCCGCACCGGGGCGTCGGCCTCGGTGGTGAGCGGGTGCTTGGTGTTGGAGCCGGTCGCCACCGCGGTCACCGCGCGGGTGAGCTCGGTCGCGTACGGCATCGACGCCGTCACCTTGCGCTGCGCCTTGACGATGCGCGAGGCGGCGATCATCTCCATCGCCTTGGTGATCTTCTTGGTCGCGGTGACGGCTTGGATGCGGCGCTTGTAAACGCGAAGCTGAGCGCCCATCGATCAGCCCTCGCCCAGGAGCTTGCCGTCCGAGGTCTCGAACTGCTGCTTGAAGGCGGCGATCGCGTCGGCGATCGACTGCAGCGTGTCGTCGGACATCTTGCCGCCCTCGGCGATGCTGGTCAGGAGGTCCTTGCGCTCACGGCGCAGGTACTCCAGCAGCTCACCTTCGAAGCGGCGGATGTCCTCGACCGGGACGTCGTCCATCTTGCCCGTGGTGCCGGCCCAGACGGAGACGACCTGCTCCTCCATCGGGAACGGGGCGTACTGGGCCTGCTTCAGCAGCTCGACCATGCGCTTACCGCGCTCCAGCGACGCCTTGGAGGCCGCGTCCAGGTCGGAACCGAAGGCGGCGAACGCCTCCAGCTCGCGGAACTGGGCGAGGTCCACGCGCAGCCGGCCGGAGACCTGCTTCATGGCCTTGTGCTGGGCGGAGCCACCGACTCGGGAGACCGAGATACCGACGTTGAGCGCCGGACGCTGACCCGCGTTGAACAGGTCGGACTCCAGGAAGCACTGGCCGTCGGTGATGGAGATGACGTTGGTCGGAATGAACGCCGACACGTCGTTCGCCTTGGTCTCGACGATCGGGAGACCCGTCATCGAACCGGCGCCCATGTCGTCGGAGAGCTTGGCGCAGCGCTCCAGCAGACGCGAGTGCAGGTAGAAGACGTCGCCCGGGTAGGCCTCGCGGCCCGGCGGACGGCGCAGCAGAAGCGACACGGCGCGGTAGGCGTCGGCCTGCTTCGAGAGGTCGTCGAAGATGATCAGGACGTGCTTGCCGGCGTACATCCAGTGCTGGCCGATGGCCGAGCCGGTGTACGGCGCCAGGTACTTGAAGCCGGCCGGGTCGGACGCCGGGGCGGCGACGATGGTCGTGTACTCGAGCGCGCCGGCCTCTTCCAGGGCACCTCGCACGGAGGCGATGGTGGAGCCCTTCTGACCGATGGCGACGTAGATGCAGCGCACCTGCTTGTTCACGTCGCCCGAGCGCCAGTTGTCGCGCTGGTTGATGATCGTGTCAACGGCCAGCGCGGTCTTACCCGTCTGACGGTCGCCGATGATCAGCTGACGCTGGCCGCGGCCGATCGGCACCATGGCGTCGACGGCCTTGTAGCCGGTCTGCATCGGCTCGTGCACCGACTTGCGGACCATGACGCCAGGGGCCTGCAGTTCGAGGGCGCGACGGCCTTCGGTCGCGATCTCGCCGAGGCCGTCGATCGGGTTGCCGAGCGGGTCGACGACGCGGCCGAGGTAACCCTCGCCGACGCCGACGGAGAGCACCTCACCGGTGCGCTGCACCGGCTGGCCCTCCTCGATCCCGCTGAACTCGCCGAGGACGATCGCACCGATTTCGCGCTCTTCGAGGTTGAGGGCGAGACCGAGGGTTCCGTCCTCGAACTTCAGCAGTTCGTTCGCCATGGCGGAGGGCAGGCCCTCCACCTTTGCGATGCCGTCGCCGGCAACGCTGACCGTTCCGACCTCCTCGCGCGAGGCCGCGTCCGGCTGGTACGACTGGACAAAGTTCTCCAGTGCGTCCCGGATCTCCTCCGGCCGGATCGTGAGCTCCGCCATCTGGGTTCCCTGCTCTCCTTGTTGGGCCCGAAGTTTCTTAAGGGGGTCTGGGGGCCGACCCCCAGGAATCTTCTGCAATTTCTGCACGGCCCAACCGGGCCGCTGGTCTTGCTCTGTTTCTGTTTGGTACGTCGCGCTGTGTCAGCCGGCCATGCGTCGGGTCGCCTCTTCGAGGCGCTCCGCGATGGTGCCGTTGATGACCTCGTCGCCGACCCGCACCACGATCCCGCCGAGGACCTCGGGGTCCACGTCCAGGCTCAGGTGCATCTGCCGACCGTAGATCTTCGCCAGGGCGGCGCCGAGGCGCTGCTTCTGCCGGTCACTGAGCGGCACGGCCGAGGTGACGACCGCGACCACACGGTCCCGGCGGTCCGCGGCGAGCTTGGAGAGGGACTCGAGTCCCGCTTCCAGGCTACGTCCCCGGGGCTGGGTGACGAGCCGCACGACGATGCGCTCGGTGGTGGGCCGCGCCTTGCCGCCGAGCAGGCTGCGCAGCAGCTCGCCCTTGGCGGCGGGGGTCGCGGTCCGGCTGGTCAGCGCGGAGCGCAGCTCGGTGTCCGAGGCCACGATCCGGCCGAACCGGAACAGCTCGTCCTCGACGTCGTCGAGGTCTCCGCTGCGCTGGGCGGCGGTGAGGTCGGCGGTGTTCGCCAGCTCCTCGGTCGAGTCGACCAGGTCACGCGACTGCGACCAGCGCGAGCGGACCATGCCGGAGACCAGGTCGAGGGCTTCGCCGCCCACCTGGCCGCCCAGCAGCCGTCCGGCCAGCTCGGCCCTGGCCTCGCCGGCCTGCGCCGGGTCGGTCAGGACCCGGCGCAGCGACACCTCGCGGTGCAGCAGCGCCGTGACGCCGGCCAGGTCCTCGGCGAGCTTCGCCGCGTCGACCGACGTGTTGTCGGTCAGCGCGTCGAGACGCTCGCGTGCGGCAGCCAGTGCCTCGCGGCTCGCGCTGTTCATCGGACTGCCTCGGCCTTCGCCTCGAGCTCGTCGAGGAACCGGTCGACGGTGCCGCTCTGCCGGGCGTGGTCCTCGAGGGACTCGCCGACGAGCTTGCCGGCCAGGGCGGTGGCGAGCGTGCCCACGTCCTGGCGCAGCGCCGAAGCTGCGGCCTTGCGGTCGGCCTCGATCTGGGCGTGGCCGGCAGCGACGATCTCCTCGCGCTGCCGCTGGCCTTCCGCCCTCATTTCCTGCAGGATCACGGCGCCCTGCTCCTGCGCCTCCTGGCGCAGACGAGCGGCTTCGTGGCGGGCCTCGGCGAGCTGAGCCTTGTACTGCTCAAGAACGCTCTGGGCCTCGGTCTGGGCCGCATCGGCCTTTTCGATGCCGCCTTCGATGGCCTCGCGGCGCTCTTCCAGAACCTTGTTGATGTTCGGGAGGAGCTTCTTGGCGAGGAAGCCGAAGACGATGACGAAAGCGATGAGGCCAATGACGAGCTCAGGGATCGGCGGGATCAGCGGGTTTTCCGGATCCTCCGCCGCGAGCTGAACCAGGGGGTTCACGTCAGTGCCTTCCGTCGAATGGGCTGTTCGCGACCGGTCAGGCGGTCGGGTAGACGAACGGCATGACCAGACCGATCAGGGCGAGCGCCTCACAGAAGGCGAAGCCGAGAATCTGGTTGGCGCGGATGAGGCCGGCAGCTTCGGGCTGACGGGCGAGCGCCTGGGTGCCGTTACCGAAGATGATGCCGATGCCGACGCCGGGGCCGATCGCGGCGAGGCCGTAACCGATCGAGCCGAGGTTGCCCTTGATTTCGACGCCGGCGGCGAGGGTCTGGAGAGCGGACATGCCGGTTCTTCCTTCTCTTTCAATGTCCGGTGGGGGTTGGCCACCGGGTGCTTCAGGAGGTGAGGTGCTCAGTGCCCCTTGGCGAGAGCGCCCTGAATGTAGCTGCAGGCCAGGAGCACGAACACATAGGCCTGAACAGCCTGGATGAAGAGCTCGAAGGCCGTCATCACGAGGACCATCACGAACGACACGCCTGCGTAGGCGAAACCGATGCCGTTGAGCAGGTACCAGCTGGCGATCGTGAAGAGCAGCAGGAGCGTGTGGCCCGCGAACATGTTGGCGAAGAGTCGGACCGCGTGCGTGAACGGCCGGACCAGCAGGTTCGAGAACAACTCGATGGTCATCGAGAGCGGCAGGACCCCGCCGAGGCTCTTGTCGTAGCCCGTGAAGTTCTTGAAGGCACCGACGAAACCGTGCTTCTTGAAGGTCAGGCCGACCCACACGATGTAGACGATCCCGGCAAGAACGGCGGGGTACGAAATGATCGCCGTCACGGGGAACTGCGCGATCGGGATGATGGACCAGAGGTTCATCATCCAGATGACGAAGAACAGGGAGACCATCAGCGGGACGTACTTCTCGCCGTCGCGCTTGCCGATCGTCTCGTAGACGATGCCGCGGCGGATGAAGTCGTATCCGGCCTCGGCCGTCATCTGAAGCTTGCCGGGCACCAACTTCGGCTTACGGAAGGCGGCCCAGAAGAAGCCAACGATGATGACCGAGCCGAGCAGGGCCAGCAGCATCGTCTTGTTGAAGTACAAGTTGCTGTCCGCGTCGCCCCAGAGGGGCTCGAACAGGAACGAGTGCAGGCCGGGTGCCGGGAAACCACAACCGTCGAAGATGTGGCAATCGGTCTCGAAGGCGAGCACCTGTGTCGGGTCAGCACTCACCGCGGGCTCCTTCAGCGTGGCGCATAGGTACGGCAACCTCGTTGTGTCGGCGCGGCGCGCAGCCGCGGTTCGGCACTGGACTGGTGTTTCGGATGTGTGAGCGGCAGTCAGGCATGTGAGCCTCGCGATCGTGCAGGCGTCAGCTCACATGCCCGCGCCCGCAGTGCCGCAGTTGGAACCGGACGATAGCAGGGTCGTGAACCTGCACTTATTCCGCCCCTACCCTTCACGCTGCGGACCCCGGCTTCTTGGGCTTTTCGTCCTTGTCGGACTCGGGTTCCACGTAAAGGATCTTGGCCTTCATGTGCGCACGCGCCTGTGCGCCGATCCACACGAGTGTCGTCACGACCAGAGTGATCGCGAAGGCCTTCGGGTTGAACAGTGAGGTGTTCTTGAATACGGCGACGAAGATGAACAGCAGCAGGAGTTGCGCCGTGTACAGCGCAAGCCCCATCGCCTGGAAGAGGTGGGGCATGGACCGGGCGGTCCGTTGCAGGACCATCAGTCCGATCCCCATGAAGAGGATGACCACGATCGTCGCAACGATCGCGCCCAGGGCTCCCTTGCCACCGGCGACGCCACCGCTGATCGCGGCGGCGACTGCGCCGGCGACAGCGGTGGGTACGGCGGTCTGGAGGAGAGTCCGGACGTCGTTGGACGGCATGGCGGCAGCTCCGCTTGCTGGGGGTGGGCAGTGTGTCGTCATGGACGAGCGTAGGCCCGGTCCGAGTCGATGCCTCGGGCCAATGGACCGTGCTACTCAGGTCCTTCGGCTCTGTCACCGGGCTTCGTGAACGGTATCACAAACTATTTGATGAGGTCTTTACCTAGAAAGTGTGCTCACTGTCACACGTGAGAGCTAATCAGCCCGTGTGAGCAAGACAACTCAGCAACTTGTCTGGTATTGGCCCTTGATGACCGAATCACCGACGCGTCGAATCTGCCTTGCGCCGGTCCGCGAAGCGCGAACGGGGGCCGATCGCGGTCGCTCCGTTGACGCCGGACACCCCGGCCGCGATCGGGGGCTGCGGCGCGGACTCGTGGCCGTCCTGCCCCATCTGGTCATCCGGGGGCCGCTGTTGGCTCTCCAGCCCCTGCGACGACTCCGTCCCGGGTTCCGCCCCGCGGCGGCTCCGGCGGCGGTAGCGCGGCGGCACGAAGCCCTCCGCCCATCGCGGGGCGCGCGGGGTGAACCGGGGCATCAGCAGCAGGATCAGGCCGAGCGCGCTCAGCCCCACGATCAGGAGCACGATCCACATCGACGTCGAGTGCACCGAGTAGCCGACGGCACCGAAGGCGATCAGGGCCGACCAGAAATACATGATCAGCACCGACCGGCTGTGCGAGTGGCCGATCTCCAGGAGCCGGTGGTGCAGATGCCCGCGGTCCGCGGCGAACGGCGACTGTCCGTTCCACGTGCGCCGCACGATCGCCAGCACCAGGTCCGCCGCCGGGATGGCGATGATCGTCAGTGGCAGGAGCAGCGGGATGAAGACCGGCAGCATCGCGTGGGTCGCCTGCCGTTCGCTTCCCGCGAAGAGCTTCATCGCGTCCGGGTCGACCTGCCCTGTGACGGAGATCGCGCCGGCGGCGAGGACCAGACCGATCAGCATCGACCCGGAGTCGCCCATGAAGATCCGCGCAGGATGCATGTTGTGCGGCAGGAAGCCGAGGCACATGCCCATCAGGATCGCCGTGAAGAGCGTCGCGGGGGCGGCCGCTTCGATTCCGTACCCGTACCAGAGCCGGTAGGTGTAGAGGAAGAGCGCGGCCGAGGCGATGCACACCATGCCCGCTGCCAGGCCGTCCAGTCCGTCGACGAAGTTCACCGCGTTGATCGTGATGACGACGAGCGCGACCGTCAGCAGCGTGCCCTGCCACTGCGTCAGCGGGACCGTGCCGACGCCGGGGATCGGCAGCCAAAGGATCGTGAGGCCCTGGAGCACCATGACGGCCGCGGCGATCATCTGCCCGCCGAGCTTGATCAGGGCGTCGATCTCGAACTTGTCGTCCAGGACGCCGATCAGCCAGATCAGGGCCGCTCCGGAGAGCAGCGCCCGAGGTTCGTTGGAGAGCTCGAAGACGCCGTCGAGGTTGGCCAGGTGATCGGCGACGATCAGCCCGGCGCACAGCCCGCCGAACATGGCGATGCCACCGAGCCTCGGTGTCGGTTCGCGGTGGACGTCACGCGCACGGATCGCGGGCATCGCCCCGACCGCGATGGCGAACTTACGCACCGGGCCGGTGAGCAGATACGTCACCGCGGCCGTGACACAGAGCGTCAGCAGGTAATCACGCACGGGCTGCCCCAGAAATATCGCCGGCCATCTCAGCCCACACCTTAGCCCGACCGGCACATGGGGGGCGGAAGCAGGAGCGGGGCTGGGTGCGTGCAGCTGCAAGGCGGAGGATTGAGCCATGGCGGAGCCATGGTGATTGACGACAACGCGGCAGATGTCCGTGACCGGCCTCGCGACGCCGCCCCCCATGTGCCGGTCGGGCTAAGCTACGTCGGCCTCGTGGTTGAGGACACGGAGGCCCCGGCAATGGTTGCACAGGCTGCCGGCATTGCGGACGTACTGCTTATTTCACCCGGGGTACGGGGGATGCTGCGCCGCCATCTCCCGCACCTCCGCGAGGACGTCACCCTCCTCCCGGACCGCGGAGCCGATCAGGACCGCGAGGCGCGCCATGTCGGTGTCGTCCATGCCCTGGGTGGTGACGGCCGCGGTGCCGAGCCTGATGCCCCGGGCGTCCCCGTACGGCAGCGCGCAGGTGTCCAGCACCAGCCCGGCGGCGGCCAGCCGGGCGCGGGCCGTGGGGCCGTCGACGCCGAGCGGGGCCGGGTCGGCGACGATCAGGTGGGTGTCCGTGCCGCCGGTGGTGACGTCGAAGCCCTCGGCCTCCAGGCCGGCCGCCAGTACCCGCGCGTGGTTCACCACGTGATGGGCGTACGCGGCGAAGGCGGGCGCGGCCGCCTCACCGAACGCGACGGCCTTCGCCGCCACCGTGTGCATCTGGGCGCCGCCCTGCGTGAAGGGGAACACCGCCCGGTCGATCCGCTCCGCCAGCTCCGCGCCGCACAGGATCATGCCGCCGCGCGGCCCCCGCAGCACCTTGTGCGTGGTGGCGCAGACCACGTCCGCGTACGGGACGGGGCTCGGCGCCGCTCCCCCGGCGATCAATCCCATCGGGTGCGCGGAGTCGGCGATGAGGTAGGCGCCCACCTCGTCGCAGATCTCCCGGAACAGCTCGTGGTCGGGGTGGCGGGGATAGGAGATCGAACCGCTGACGATCGCCTTGGGCCGGTGTGTGCGGGCCAGGGTCCGGACCTGGTCGTAGTCGATCAGCCCGCTCTCGGAGTCCACCCCGTAGCCGATGAACTCGAACCAGCGGCCGGAGAAGTTGGCGGGCGAACCGTGCGTGAGGTGTCCGCCGTACGGGAGTCCCATCGCGAGCACCGTGTCACCGGGCCGCAGCAGCGCCGCGTACGCCGCGAGGACGGCCGAGGATCCGGAGTGGGGCTGCACGTTGGCGTGCTCGGCGCCGAAGAGCGAGGTGGCGCGGCGGATCGCGATGCGTTCGGCCGCGTCCGCCTGTTCGCAGCCGCCGTGGTGGCGGGCGCCGGGGTATCCCTCGGCGTACTTGTTGGCGAGCGGGGAGCCGAGTGCGGCCAGGACCGCGGGCGAGGTGAAGTTCTCCGCCGCGGTCAGCTGCAGGGTGTCGGACTGGCGGTGCAGCTCCCCCACCAGGACATCGGCGATCTCCGGATCCTCCCGGAGCAGGGCGCCGAAGTCCTGCGGCAGGGCGGCGACGGCGGAGGGTGCGGCAGCAGCAGTGGTGACCGGCATCGGGGGCTCCGGGCCTGGGGAGGGGAACGCCTGGGGGGTGACGTCAGCTCCAATGTAGGCCCGGGGCGGATCTGCTGCCCGCTGTCCCGGGCCGTGGCGCACCCTTCCGGGCCGCTAGGGAGTGTTTTAGAGGTAGCGTCGGCCGCCCGGAGGGCGGGTCTCGCGTGGTCCGGTGCGTGCGATCGCAAGGTGCCGGGGTGCCCTCGGATGGGGTCTCCCCTGCTCGAACGCAGTTGAGAGCTTGGGGAAGGAGCTACTAGGGCATTTCGGCAACGCGGCGAGCGTGCGTGCCGGACCACGCGAGACAAACGGGACTTCTCAAACACGACCTAAGGGCCCCGGCCTGCTCCGTACGGCGGTCGGAGCGCCACGGACGGCCCCCCGGGCGTCACTTCAGCGCGGTGCCGATACGCCCGTCAGCGCGGTGACGACCGGGTCCAGGGCCTGGTTGATCTCGTCCCCGATGGACCGGAAGAACGTGATGGGGGCGCCGTACGGGTCGTAGACCTCGTCGGCCTCCGCGGTCGGGGCCAGCAGCCAGCCGCGCAGCGCGGCGGCCGCGCGCACCAGGGCGCGGGCGCGCTCGACGACCCCCTCGTCGAGTGCGTCGGGCAGCGTGGCGGGGTCTATCGCCCGGACCAGTCGGGTGAACTCCTTGAGCGTGAAGGTCCGCAGCCCGGCCGAGTGACCCATCGAGATCACCTGGGCCCGGTGGTCGCGGGTGGCGGTGAGCACGAGGTCGGCGCGGATCACGTGCTCGTCGAGCAGTTCGCGGCCGACGAACCCGGTGGCGTCGGCGCCGAAGTCGGCGAGGACCACCTCCGCGTTGGCCTCCATCGGGGCACCCTCGTGCCCCCAGGTGCCCGCGCTCTCCACGATCAGCCCGCCCTGGAGCGGGTCGCCCAGGCGGTCCACGAGGGCGTGCCGGGTCAGCCGCTCGGTGATCGGTGAGCGGCAGACGTTGCCGGTGCTGACGTGGAGGATGCGGAAGGTGTCGGTCTGCCCCGCTATGCCACGCCCCTCAGGGGCGGTCAATTGGCCACCTCAAGGTCGGGAACCACCTTGCGCAGGTCCTCCGCGGAGAGCGCGCCGGCGCGCAGCAGGACCGGCACCTTGCCGGTGACGTCGACGATCGAGGACGGGACGATGCCCGGGGTCGGGCCGCCGTCGAGGTACACGGAGACGGAGTCGCCGAGCATCTCCTGGGCCGCGTCGCAGTCCTCGGGAGAGGGGTGTCCGGTGAGGTTGGCGCTGGAGACGGCCATCGGGCCGACCTCCGTGAGCAGTTCGATGGCGACCGGGTGCAGCGGCATCCGGATGGCCACGGTGCCGCGGGTGTCCCCGAGGTCCCACTGGAGCGACGGCTGGTGCTTGGCGACGAGCGTGAGCGCGCCCGGCCAGAAGGCGTCCACCAGCTCCCAGGCCTGCTCCGAGAAGTCGGTGACCAGGCCGTGCAGGGTGTTCGGCGAACCGATGAGGACGGGCGTCGGCATGTTGCGGCCGCGGCCCTTGGCCTCCAGGAGGTCGACGACGCCCTCGGAACTGAAGGCGTCCGCACCGATCCCGTACACGGTGTCGGTGGGCAGCACGACCAGTTCGCCTCGGCGGACGGCGGACGCGGCTTCGCGCAGACCCGTCGTACGGTCCGTGGCGTCGTTGCAGTCGTATCGCCGTGCCATCAGCCGGCCTCCTCAAGCATGTACGGGTAGGGCTGGTACGGGTCGTGCGGGTGGTTGCCGCCGGTCACGGCATGGCCTTGCGGGCCGTGGCGAACCGGGGACGCCTGTTCAGGTCGGGGTGGTCGGCCGCGTCGGCCCAGCCCCGCTCCTCGGTGAAGATCCACGGCACCTGGCCGCCCTGGGTGTCGGCGTGCTCGATGACGACGAGGCCGCCGGGACGCAGCAGACGGTGGGCGGTGCGCTCGATGCCGCGGATGGTGTCGAGGCCGTCCTCGCCGGAGAAGAGGGCCATCTCCGGGTCGTGGTCACGGGCCTCGGGGGCCACGTACTCCCATTCGGTGAGCGGGATGTACGGCGGGTTGGAGATGACCAGGTCGACCTGGCCGTCGAGCTCGGGAAGGGCCGTCAGGGCGTCTCCGCGGTGCACGGTGACCCTGGACTCCTCGGCGTTCTTCCTGGTCCATTTGAGAGCGTCCTCGGACAGCTCCACGGCGTGCACGCGCGAGCGCGGCACCTCCTGGGCCATGGCGAGGGCGATGGCACCCGATCCGGTGCACAGGTCGACGATCAGCGGCTCGACGACGTCCATCGCGCGGACGGCGTCTATCGCCCAGCCGACGACCGACTCGGTCTCCGGCCGGGGCACGAAGACGCCGGGTCCTACCTGGAGCTCCAGGTAGCGGAAGAAGGCGCGGCCGGTGATGTGCTGGAGCGGTTCGCGGGCCTCGCGCCGGGCGATGGTCTCCCAGTAGCGGGCGTCGAAGTCGACGTCCGGCACGTTGTGCAGCTCGCCCCGCTTGACGCCGTGCACGAACGCGGCGAGCTCCTCCGCGTCGAATCGCGGTGAAGGGACACCGGCGTCGGCCAGCCGCTGGGTGGCCTGGGCCACCTCGGCGAGCAGCAGGTTCATCGCGGTTCTCCGTACGGGTTCACGAGCGGGGCGGGCGGCGGACAGGACTTACGCGGCGGCGAGCTTGGCTGCGGAGTCGGCGTCGACACAGGCCTGGATCACAGCGTCCAGATCCCCGTCGAGCACCTGGTCCAAGTTGTACGCCTTGAAGCCGACGCGGTGGTCCGAGATCCGGTTTTCCGGGAAGTTGTACGTACGGATCTTCTCGGACCGGTCGACCGTTCGCACCTGGCTGCGGCGTACGTCGGACGCTTCCTGCTCGGCGGCTTCCTGGGCCGCGGCGAGAAGCCTCGACCGCAGGATACGCATGGCCTGCTCCTTGTTCTGGAGCTGGCTCTTCTCGTTCTGGCAGGAGGCGACGACACCGGTGGGCAGGTGCGTGATGCGGACTGCGGAGTCCGTGGTGTTGACGGACTGGCCGCCGGGGCCGGAGGAGCGGTAGACGTCGATACGGAGATCGTTGGCGTGGATCTCCACCTCGACCTCCTCGGCCTCGGGCGTGACGAGCACACCGGCGGCGGAGGTGTGGATGCGGCCCTGGGACTCGGTGGAGGGCACGCGCTGCACGCGGTGCACGCCGCCCTCGTACTTCATCCGGGCCCATACGCCCTGGCCGGGTTCGGTGGCCCCGTTGCCGCCCTTGGTCTTCACGGCGACCTGGACGTCCTTGTAGCCGCCGAGCTCGGACTCGGTGGAGTCGATGATCTCGGTCTTCCAGCCGACGCGCTCGGCGTAGCGCAGGTACATGCGCAGCAGATCACCGGCGAACAGGGCGGACTCGTCGCCGCCCGCGCCCGCCTTGATCTCCAGGAGCACGTCCTTGTCGTCGCTGGGGTCACGGGGTACGAGCAGGAGGCGGAGCTTCTCGGTGAGCTCCTCGCGCTCCTTCTCCAGGTCCTTGACCTCGGCGGCGAAGTCGGGATCGTCGGCGGCGAACTCGCGGGCGGTCTCGATGTCGTCGCCGGTCTGCTTCCAGGAGCGGTACGTGGCGACGATCGGAGTCAGCTCGGCGTAGCGCTTGTTCAGCTTGCGCGCGTTGGCCTGGTCGGCGTGGACCGACGGGTCTGCGAGCTTCGTCTCGAGATCGGACTGTTCGCCGATCAGTTCCTCGACCGCCTCGAACATCTTCGGGCTCCTGGTTTCTTCGATCGTCGTGCCTGCCGGCCGGCGGGTGCCTGCCGGGCGGGATGACGGGTATGCCGTCGTCCCGGCCGGAAAAAAACGCCGGTCCCGGCGCCCCCGGGAAGAGGGCGCCAAGGACCGGCGCAGTGGCTCGCTACTTGCTGGCGGAGCCGGCGGCCTTGCCGAAGCGGGCCTCGAAGCGGGCCACGCGGCCACCGGTGTCGAGGATCTTCTGCTTGCCCGTGTAGAACGGGTGGCACTCGGAGCAGACGTCGGCACGGATGGCGCCGCTGTCCAGCGTGGACCGGGTGGTGAACGACGCGCCACAGGTGCAGCTGACCTGCGTCTCGACGTACTGGGGGTGAATGTCGCGCTTCAAGGGTTTCTCCTAGGTTCGGGAGGGCGCCGGGTCGTACGCGCGGATTGCGCGTCCGTGAACCGGGGCCGACGTACCAGTCTGCCAGGACCGGCCGTATCTCCCAAAACGAGGGTCGGCCGCCCGCTATTCCCGAAGGGCAGTCACTGCACGATCTGCCCGGCATCGCCCTTGTCGCCCGCCGACTTCTCGGTGGCGGAGGCGGGGATCGGCCGGTCCTCGAGGAGCGCCTTCCACACCTGCTTACCGGCCTCCTCCTGCGGGATGACGCGGTTCGGGTCGGCGGGGTCGTACTCGACGGGCAGGGTCACCATGTGGACGTCGTTCGCGCCGAGCCCCTTGAGGCCGCTCGCGAAGGAGGCGAGTGCCTTGACCGAGCCCAGGTCGGAGTCGGTGGTGATGGCCTTGGTCGCGGTGTCCGCGATGCCGTACAGCTTCGTGCCGTTGAGGATGCCCACGCTCTTGGCCTGCTCCATCAGCGCCTTGATGAAGGCCTGCTGGAGCTGGATGCGGCCGAGGTCGCTGCCGTCGCCGACGCTCTTGCGGGTACGGACCAGCCCGAGCGACTCCTCGCCGTTCAGGGTGTGGGTGCCCGGTTCGAGGTTCAGATGGCTCTTGGAGTCGTTGATCGCCTGCTTGGTGGTGATCTCGACCCCGCCGAGCTTGTCGACCAGCTTCTTGAAACCGGTGAAGTCGACCTCGATGTAGTGGTCCATGCGGATCCCCGACATCGACTCCACGGTCTTGACCGCGCAGGCCGGTCCGCCGACCTCGTACGCCGTGTTGAACATCGCGCGCTGCTCCCCGGCGACGGGCTGTCCGCTCTCGGCGCCCGTGCACTCGGGCCGGGTGACGAGGGTGTCGCGCGGGATGGAGACGACGCTTGCCGTCTTGTGGCCCTTGTTGACGTGCACCACCATCGCGGTGTCCGAACGGGCGCTTCCCTGGTCCTCGCCGTACTGCGCGTTGGCGCCGGAACGGGAGTCGGAGCCGAGCACGAGGATGTCCTCGGAACCGTTGTCGACGTTGTCGGGGCGGTCCTTGCCCAGCGCGTTGTTGATGTCGACGGCCTTGAGATTGCCGTTGAGGTGGAAGTACGCGTAGCCGAGCCCGGATCCGCCGACGACGACGATGCCGGCCAGACTCCACGCGGCTATGACGGTCGCCCTGCGGCGGCGGGACGGCTTCCTCCGGCGTCTGCCGGTGGCCCGTATTCGGTTGCTGCTCCCGCTCTGCTCGCTCATCCGTCTCCTCGTTCCTCGGCTGCTCCCGGCTACCCCCTGCAGTGGTGTGCGGGTCTGTGTGCCGCTTTGTCGCTCCTGGTGTCGCTCTTGGTTACGACGCTGCGGCGACAAGAAGGGTTGCACAGGGCGCTGTGGCCTCCGGGTAAGCGCGGGGCCCGTCCACGGGGTGCGGGAACAGCCGGTGACACCGGGTTCACCTGCGGTTTCCTGGCCGCTACAGGCAACAGGACATCGCCCCGGGGCCCGCCGGCCGTGTGGCGAAGGTCTCGGAGCGGCAACGGCACAGGGCCGCCCCCGGCACCGAGGTGCGGGGGCGGCCCTGTGTACTGCCGGAGGACGCGGACTAGTCGTTGTTGCCCGCGGACGGCGTCGTCTTCTGGATCTGGAGCAGGAACTCCGCGTTGGACTGGGTCTTCTTCATCCGGTCCAGGAGGAGCTCGATCGCCTGCTGCTGGTCCAGCGCGTGGAGCACCCGGCGCAGCTTCCAGACAACCGCCAACTCGTCGCTGCCGAGCAGGATTTCTTCCTTACGGGTGCTGGACGCGTCGACGTCCACCGCCGGGAAGATGCGCTTGTCGGAGAGCTTGCGGTCGAGCTTGAGCTCCATGTTGCCGGTGCCCTTGAACTCCTCGAAGATCACCTCGTCCATGCGCGAGCCGGTCTCGACGAGCGCGGTGGCCAGGATGGTCAGCGAGCCGCCGTCCTCGATGTTGCGCGCCGCACCGAAGAAGCGCTTCGGCGGGTAGAGCGCGGTCGAGTCGACACCACCGGACAGGATGCGTCCGGAGGCCGGGGCGGCGAGGTTGTACGCGCGTCCCAGACGGGTGATCGAGTCCAGCAGGACGACGACGTCGTGACCCAGCTCGACGAGACGCTTGGCGCGCTCGATGGCCAGCTCGGCGACGGTCGTGTGGTCCTCGGCGGGACGGTCGAAGGTCGAGGAGATGACCTCGCCCTTCACCGACCGCTGCATGTCGGTGACCTCTTCCGGACGCTCGTCGACCAGGACGACCATCAGGTGGCACTCGGGGCTGTTGACCGTGATCGCGTTGGCGATCGCCTGCAGGATCATGGTCTTACCGGTCTTCGGCGGGGCCACGATCAGGCCTCGCTGGCCCTTGCCGATGGGGGCGACCATGTCGATGATCCGGGTGGTCAGGACGTTGGAGTCGGTCTCCAGACGGAGCCTGTCCTGCGGGTACAGCGGGGTCAGCTTCTGGAACTCGGGCCGACCGCGGCCGGACTCCATGCCGTTGACCGAGTCGAGGCGGACCAGCGCGTTGAACTTCTCGCGCCGCTCGCCGTCCTTGGGCTGGCGCACCGCACCGGTGACGTGGTCACCCTTGCGCAGGCCGCTCTTGCGGACCTGGGCGAGCGAGACGTACACGTCGTTCGGGCCCGGCAGGTAGCCGGAGGTCCGGATGAACGCGTAGTTGTCGAGGATGTCCAGGATGCCCGCGACGGGGATCAGGACGTCGTCGTCGGTGACCGGCGGTGCGTCGCTCGCGAAGTCGTCGCGGCCACGACGGCCCCGGCGGTCGCGGTAGCGGCCACGGCGTCCGCGCCGACCGCCCTCGTCGTCGAAGTCGTCCTGCGGTCCGCCGCCGCCCTGCTGGCCCTGGTTCTGCCCCTGGCCACCCTGACCGCCACCCTGACCGCCCTGGCCGCCGCCCTGGCCACCCTGACGCCGGCCCTGGCCGCCCTGGTCGTCGCCCTTGCCGCGACGGTCGCGCTGACGCTCACGGCGCTCGCCGCGTTCGCCCCGCTCACCGCGCTGGCCGCGGTCCTGGCGGTCGCCACGACGGCCCTCGGCGTTGTCCGCGGCGGCTTCGGCCTTGGACTCGGAACGGTCCTCGGCAGGGGCATCCTGCTTCGGCTCGTCCTGCGTACGGTCCTTGGCCTGCGCCTTGGTGTCCGGGCTGCCCGCCTGCGCGGTCGCACGGCGACGACGACGCTCGCCCGTGGGCTGGTCGTCGCTGGCCGGCTGGCCGGGGATGTCGATCTGCTGCTGAGCCGTGGCCTTCTCGGCGGGTGCGGCGGCCGGGGTCTCGTCCCCGGCGCCGGTGCGCGCCTTGGAGGTGGCCCGGCGCTTCGGCTTGGCCTCCGCCTCTTCGGCGGGGGCCGAGGCGGCCTTGGCCTTGGGCGCGGAGGAGCCGCCGGCCTGGGTCTCCTTGATGACCTCGATCAACTGGCTCTTGCGCATCCGCGCAGTGCCCTTGATGCCGAGGCCGGACGCGACCTGCTGCAGCTCGGCCAGGACCATGCCGTCAAGGCCGGTGCCGGAGCGGCGGCGCCGTGCGGTGGTGCCAGTGGCAGCACCTTCGGCAGGCGCGGCGCTGTCGACGTTCTTGTCGGCAGTCACGCCCATCAGATCGGTGGTGTCGCTCACGAAGGGTCCTTCCCTGGAGCGGACGTCGGCCTTCTGGCTCGGCGACCGGTTGTGCTGTCCGACTGCGGTCTTCGGTGCGGACCGTGCCGGGGCGGTGGTCCCGCCGGATAGGTACGGCGGAGAGATGAACGTGTGCGTGGGGCCCGGCGCGAGCATCCCCCTGCTCGGCCCACTCCTGGACAAGCGAGGGGTGTCGTGCCGGTTCCGGAGCGTGCTCGAAACTGCTCAGGCAGGCTGCTCAGGCAGTTGGGGAGGCTCCCGGAAGAAAGGTGGTCCCGGAAAGGGACACGAAGCAACGCGCCGCATAGACGTCGATTGCAGACTTGAGGTTAACACTACCGGCTCCAACAAACATTCCCCCTCTCACTCACCGGCAATCACTTCTCGCTAAGGCGCGAGCGGCAGCACGCTCGCCCCCTGGGCGTCGAGAGCGAGCCGGTTGGCCGCCCATCCCTCGCCCGCCAGCCGTGCGACCTTGTCGGCCGCACCGTCCTCGGCCAGCGCCAGCACGGTCGGCCCGGCACCGGAGATGACCGCGGGCACGCCGTCGGCGCGCAGCCGGTTCACGAGCTCCACGCTCTGCGGCATCGCCGGAGCGCGGTATTCCTGGTGGAGCCGGTCCTCGGTGGCCGTGAGCAGCAGCTCGGGGCGCCTGGTCAGGGCCTCGACGAGGAGCGCGGCGCGGCCGGCGTTGAAGGCGGCGTCGACGTGCGGGACGGATCGCGGCAGCAGTCCGCGGGCGGTTTCGGTGAGCACCGGCTTGCCGGGAACGAAAACCACCGGAACGATGGAATCCGCGGGATCCATCCTGATGGCGCGGGCCGATCCGCCGTCCATCCACGCGAGGGTGAATCCGCCCAGCAGACAGGCCGCGACGTTGTCCGGGTGGCCCTCGATCTCGGTGGCGAGCTCCAGCAGGGCCGCGTCGTCGAGCCGGGCGTCGCCGCCGGTCGTCACGGCCCGGGCGGCGACGATTCCGGCGCAGATGGCAGCGGAGGAGGAACCGAGGCCGCGGCCGTGCGGGATGCGGTTGGCACAGACGATCTCCAGCCCGCGGGGCTGTCCGCCGAGCAGGTCGAAGGCCGTGCGCAGGGAGCGTACGAGCAGGTGCTTCTCGTCGCGGGGCAGCGTGTCCGCGCCCTCGCCGGCGATGTCGATGTGCAGCCCGGAGTCGGCGACCCGGACGACCACGTCGTCGTACAGGCCCAGCGACAGGCCGAGGGCGTCGAAACCCGGGCCCAGGTTGGCGCTGGTTGCGGGGACGCGCACCCGGACGGCGGCGGCTCGGAAGGCGGGACCGGCCATCGCTCTGACGACTCTCCTTGTGAGGCGGCGGGGAATTCGAGGAGCTGCGGGGTCTTTCGGGGCTCTCGCGGCTCTTCGGGTTCTGCTCTGTGCGGCTCTTCGGGGTTCTGCTGGGGCTGAGGATTTCCGGGGGTCTGCGGGTGTGTGGGGATTCTTCGGGCCGAATGCGGCGGCGGGTACGGCCTGACCCCGGAATTGAACCGACGGCCGCAACGGCCCGAGCACCCCGGCATATGCGGCGGGGCGGGTTGGGTACAGCTTATCGAAGGAAGGTTCTGTCGCGACATAGGGCGCACAGGAGGCGCACGATGCGTGTCGCACGTCTGCGATGCGCTCTCCGCCCCGAAAAGGGGTGTTCCGGCCGTCTTCCTGACGAACCGTTGCCGCGGCCGCACCCGGGGCCCGTCATCCGGACCGGGGGTGCGGCCGCCCTGCGGCGGGGTGCTGCGTCCTGCTACGCGAGGCCCAGCTTCTCGGCTGCGGTGACCGCGTCGACCGGGACGGTGACCGGCTGGGGGGCGCCGGCGACGGCCCAGTCCGGGTCCTTGAGCCCGTTGCCGGTGACCGTGCAGACGATCTTCTGGCCGGGGTCGACCTTGCCCTCTTCGGCGGCCTTGAGCAGACCCGCGACCGAGGCGGCCGAGGCGGGCTCCACGAAGACGCCCTCCTGGGAGGCCAACAGTCGGTACGCCGCCAGGATCTGACGGTCCGTGACCTCGTCGATGAAGCCGCCCGACTCGTCCCGTGCGGCGAGCGCGTACTGCCAGGAGGCCGGGTTGCCGATCCGGATCGCGGTGGCGATGGTCGACGGGTCCTTGACGATCTCGCCGCGCACGATGGGCGCGGAACCGGAGGCCTGGAAGCCCCACATCCGCGGCTTGTGCGTGGACAGGCCGTCCCCGGCGTACTCCGTGTACCCCTTCCAGTACGCGGTGATGTTGCCCGCGTTGCCGACCGGGAGGACGTGGATGTCCGGGGCGTCGCCGAGCGCGTCGACGATCTCGAACGCTGCGGTCTTCTGGCCCTCGATACGGACCGGGTTGACCGAATTGACCAGTGCCACGGGGTAGTTGTCCGAGAGCGAGCGGGCCAGCGTCAGGCAGTCGTCGAAGTTGCCGTCGACCTGGAGGATCTTGGCGCCGTGGACGAGCGCCTGACCCATCTTGCCGAGTGCGATCTTGCCCTGCGGTACGAGGACGGCGCAGACCATTCCTGCCCGTACCGCGTACGCGGCGGCGGAGGCGGAGGTGTTGCCGGTGGAGGCGCAGATGACGGCCTGCGCACCCTCCTCCTTGGCCCGGGTGATGGCCATCGTCATGCCGCGGTCCTTGAAGGACCCGGTGGGGTTGGCGCCCTCGACCTTGAGGTGCACCTCGCAGCCCGTGCGCTCGGAGAGGACCTGAGCGGGAACGAGCGGCGTTCCACCCTCACGGAGCGTGACGATGGCCGTGGTGCTCGTGACCGGAAGACGGTCCCGGTACTCCTCGATGATGCCGCGCCACTGGTGGGTGCCCTTGGTGGTCATGGGTCCTTACTCCCCTTCAACACGCATGATGCTGGCGACACCGCGCACGGTGTCGAGCTTGCGCAGCGCCTCGACGGTCCCGGAGAGGGCGGCGTCGGGCGCGCGGTGGGTGACGACGACGAGGGAGGCCTCGCCGCCGCCCTGTTCGATGCCGGCTTCGTCGCCGCTGCTTGAATTTCGGCTCTGCTGGCGGACCGTATCGATCGATACGCCCTGTTCGGCGAAGACCGTCGCGACCTGGGCGAGTACGCCAGGCTTGTCGGCCACGTCGAGGCTGATGTGGTACCGCGTGACGACGTCGCCCATGGGGCTCACCGGCAGACGCGTGTACGCGGACTCGCCGGGCCCGGGGGCCTCGTTGAGTTTGTTGCGGCAGACCGCGACGAGGTCGCCGAGGACCGCGGAGGCGGTCGGCGCGCCACCGGCGCCGGGGCCGTAGAACATCAACTGCCCGGCGGCCTCGGCCTCGACGAACACCGCGTTGTACGCCTCGCGGACGGAGGCCAGCGGGTGGCTGAGCGGGATCATCGCGGGGTGCACGCGGGCCGTGACGGACTGCCCGTCGGCGGCGCGCTCGCAGATGGCGAGGAGCTTGACGGTGCAGCCCATGCGGCGGGCGGAGGCGATGTCGGCGGCGGTGACCTCCGTGATGCCCTCACGGTGCACGTCGCCGATCTTCACCCGGGTGTGGAAGGCGATTCCGGCGAGGATCGCGGCCTTGGCGGCGGCGTCGAAGCCCTCGACGTCGGCGGTCGGGTCGGCCTCGGCGTAACCGAGTGCGGTGGCCTCGTCGAGCGCCTCGGAGTAGCCGGCGCCGCTGGTGTCCATCTTGTCGAGGATGAAGTTGGTGGTGCCGTTGACGATGCCGAGGACCCGGTTGACCTTGTCGCCGGCGAGGGACTCGCGCAGCGGCCGTACGAGCGGGATGGCACCGGCCACGGCGGCCTCGTAGTAGAGGTCCCGGCCGTGCTGCTCGGCGGCGGCGTGCAGGGCGGCGCCGTCCTCCGCGAGCAGTGCCTTGTTGGCGGAGACGACGCTCGCACCGTGCTCGAAGGCGGTGGTGATGAGGGTGCGGGCGGGCTCGATGCCCCCGATGACCTCGATGACGACGTCGATGTCGCCCCGTTTGACGAGGGCGGTCGCGTCGGTGGTGATCAGGGCGGGGTCGATGCCCTCACGGACCTTGGAGGGCCGGCGCACGGCGACGCCGGCGAGCTCCACCGGCGCACCGATGCGCGCGGCGAGGTCGTCGGCGTGCGTCGTCATGATGCGGGCCACCTCTGAGCCGACCACTCCACAGCCCAGCAGCGCCACCTTCAGCGGACGCGTACGCATCATCCGACCTCGTTTCCTTTACATCTGATGTGTGAACCAGTCTCACTCACCGGACGGGCGTTTCCGCCACCCGTCCGGATCCTGAGATGTTTGGTGGACTCCCGGGGTGTGCCCCGGGAAATAAGTCATCAGCCGACGTCGAGACGCAGGAGATCTTCCTCCGTTTCGCGCCGGACGATGACCTGTGCCTGTCCGTCGCGCACGGCCACGACGGGCGGCCGCAGGGCGTGGTTGTAGTTGCTCGCCATGGACCGGCAGTACGCGCCGGTGGCGGGGACGGCGATCAGGTCGCCGGGGGCCAGGTCGGACGGCAGGAACGCGTCCTTGACCACGATGTCACCGCTCTCGCAGTGCTTGCCGACGACCCGGACGAGCATCGGCTCGGCGTCCGAGGTGCGCGAGACGAGCGCGACGCTGTACTCGGCGTCGTACAGCGCGGTGCGGATGTTGTCCGACATGCCACCGTCGACGCTGACGTACGTACGCAGCCCCTCCAGGGGCTTGATGGTGCCGACCTCGTACAGCGTGAAGGCCGTGGGCCCGACGATGGCGCGGCCGGGCTCTACGGAGATCCTGGGGGTGGCGAGACCGGCGGACTCGCACTCGCGGGTCACGATGTCGCCGAGCGCCTTGGCGATCTCGTGCGGTTCGCGCGGGTCGTCCTCGGAGGTGTACGCGATGCCGAGGCCGCCGCCGAGGTCGATCTCGGGCAGTTCCACGCCGTGCTCGTCGCGCACCTCGGCCAGCAGCTGCACCACACGCCGGGCGGAGACCTCGAAGCCGGCCATGTCGAAGATCTGCGAGCCGATGTGGGAGTGGATCCCGATGAGTTCGAGCCCGTCGAGGGTGAGGGCCCGCCGGACGGCCTCGGCGGCCTGCCCGCCGGCCAGCGCGATGCCGAACTTCTGGTCCTCGTGCGCGGTGGCGATGAACTCGTGGGTGTGCGCCTCGACGCCGACGGTCACCCGGATCTGCACGGGCTGGCGGCGGCCGAGCCGCTGCGCGATGTGCGCGACGCGGACGATCTCCTGGAAGGAGTCGAGCACGATCCGGCCGACTCCGGCCGTGACGGCCCGCTCGATCTCGTCGACCGTCTTGTTGTTGCCGTGGAAGGCGATGCGCTCGGCGGGCATTCCGGCGTCCAGCGCGGTGGTCAGCTCGCCGCCGGAGCAGACGTCGAGGTTGAGGCCCTCCTCCTGGAGCCAGCGCACGACCGCGCGGGAGAGGAAGGCCTTGCCGGCGTAGAAGACGTCGGCGCCGGGTCCGAACGCGTCGGACCAGGCGCGGCAGCGGGCCCGGAAGTCGGACTCGTCGAGGAAGTAGGCCGGGGTGCCGAACTCCTCGGCCAGCCGGGCGACTTCGATCCCGCCGACGGTCAGGGCCCCGTGTTCGTCGCGGGTGACCGTACGGGCCCAGACCTTCTCGTCCAGGACGTTGAGGTCCTCGGCGGGGGCGGAGTAGTGGCCCTCCGTCATGACATCGGCGTGACGGGGCCCGGCGGGGTGTGCGGATCGGCTCATCGTGTTGCTCTGCTCTCTCGGGTCTCTCAGAGGTGTCGGGGTGCGCTGATACCGAGCAGGGACAGGCCGCCGGCCAGCACCGTCCCGGCGGCCTCGGCGAGGGCGAGCCGGGAGCGGTGGGCGGCCGAGGGTTTCTCGTCCCCGACGGGAAGCGGTGAGGCGGCGTCATGGAAGTCGAGGAAGGCCCGCGCGACCGCTTCGAGGTGCCGGGCGAGCCGGTCGGGGGCACGGTGGTGGGCTGCGGCGGCGAGCACGGCGGGGTGGTCGTCGAGGAGGGCCAGGAGCGCGGGCGCGTCGGCGCCGTGGGCGCTTGCCGTGTCGCCGGGGGTGCTTCCGAAGCCGCCCGGGGCGCTCGCGGTGCCGCCCGGGGCGCTCGCGGTGCCGCCCGGGGCGCTCGCGGTGCCGCCCGGGGCGCTCGCGGTGCCGCCCGGGGCGCTCGTGAAGCCGAGCAGCGCCGCGCCGCGGGTCAGCGCGTGGGTGCGGGAGTGCGCGTAGCGGACCAGGAAGAGCGCGTTGCCCTCGCCCTGGACGAGGAGGTCGTCACCGAGGGGGGCGCGGTCGTGCCCGGCGGGCCGCAGCAGCCCCCAGCGGGTCGCGTCGGGCCCGAGCCGGCCGAGCAGCTCACCGGCGGTGGCACCGGCGGGGACGGGCCGTATCTCCGTGATCTCCGTGGCGCGCGGCTCCTCGACATCGACGGGGATTCCCAGCCGCGCCCAGTCCGGATCGGGCACCTCGTCACAGCCGACGCTCACCCGCGCGCCCTGCGCCCTCGCGAGCGCACCCACCGCATGGGCGGTGACGGCTGCCCGGACCTCGCGGGCATGGCTGAATCGCAGCAGGTCCCCGGCGAGCGCGTCCCCGTGCCCGTACCGCAGCCCCTGTTCGCGCACCCGGGCCATCAGCGCACCGTGCCCGTCCGCGGAGGCGTCGAGCGTGAAGTTCAGGAATCCGGGCCCGGTGATCTCGACCCGCCCGATGCCGGGCGCACCGGCCACCCGCTCCCGCAGGATCTCGGCCACTTCCCGCGCGGTCAGGGCGGCGGGCCCGGCCAGCTGAAGGGCGACGGCGCTGGCGTAGTCACCGCGGCCGCCGGGCCGGGTCCGCTCCACTCGCACGCGCGCGGGCACGGGCGCGCGCAGGACGTGCTCGTCCACGGCGCGGCGCACGGCGTGCAGCACGGTCGCGGAGAGATCGGCGGGGGTCACGGGACAAGCGTATGGGAGGAAGGGGGGCCTTTCGCGAACCGGTTTCGCCATCCGGTCAGCCGGCGGCGCTCTCCGCCCGCCCGGCGCCCTGCCACCCGTCAAGCACGGAAGACCGCCCGCGCTCCATCAACTGCCGCACGAGCCGCACCAGCTCGCTCGGCTCGAAGGGCTTCGCCAGGAACGCGTCGACGCCCGCAGCGACACCGTTGTCCACCTCGTACGGCGTGCAGGCACTGACGATCGCCAGGGGCAGATGAACGGTCCGCGGGTCGGAGCGCAGCCTGGTGGCCGTCTGCAGCCCGTCCAGGCGGGGCATCACGACATCGAGCGTGATCACGTCGGGCCTGATCCGATGCACCAGATCCAGACACTCGACACCATCGGCCGCGGTCACGACCTCGAAGCCCTCCAGCTCGAGATTGACCCTGATCAACTGCCGGATGACCTTGTTGTCGTCGACAACAAGCACACGGCCGCACGCCTCTGACACCCTTCGAGAGTAGGTGGAGCGGAGTGGCTGCGTCCGGGTTTTGCCCACTTCCGTCCCCGGACGGGTGGCGCGGGGGTGGCTGGATGTGTGTGCGACCTGCGGGCGTACATCCGCATCGGGGCACGAAAAAGGCTCTGGCCAGCATTTCTGCTGGCCAGAGCCTTGATTCCGGAAGTGCCCCCGGCAGGATTCGAACCTGCGCACCCGGCTCCGGAGGCCGATGCTCTATCCCCTGAGCTACGGGGGCGTATCGCTGTGTTGCTCTGCGACGGGTGAAACACTACCAGCTTCCACGAGGTCTCCGTGAACAGGTATTTCCGCGTCGCCGCGATGCGTCCGGCTCCCCCGGACGCATCGCGGCGGACCGGGTCACGCCACCGGCAGCCCCGGTGCCGGATACCCGTCCATCAGCGCCTTCACCTCGGCGCGGACCTTCGTGACGGTCCTCTCGTCGCCCGTGCGGGCAGCGTCGACCACGCGGTCGATCCAGGCCGCGACGGTGGCCATCTCCGAGGCGGGGATGCCCCGTGAGGTCAGGGCCGGGGTGCCGATGCGGATGCCCGAGGGGTCGAAGGGCTTCCGGGTGTCGTAGGGGACGGTGTTGTAGTTGACGACGATGCCGGCGCGGTCCAGGGCCTTGGCCGCGGTCTTGCCGGGGACGTCCTTGTTCGTGAGGTCGATGAGCAGCAGGTGGTTGTCGGTGCCGCCCGAGACGAGGTCGAAGCCGCGGGCCGCCAGTTCCTCGCCCAGGGTGCGGGCGTTGGTGACCACGCCGTGGGCGTAGGTGCGGAAGTCCGGCGTGGCCGCTTCGCGCAGGGCCACGCCGATGGCGGCCGTGGTCTGGTTGTGCGGGCCGCCCTGGAGGCCCGGGAAGACGGCGCGGTCGATGGCGCGGGCGTGCTCGGCCCGGCTCAGCAGCATCGCGCCGCGCGGGCCGCGCAGGGTCTTGTGGGTGGTGGTGGAGACCACGTCCACGTGCGGGGCGGGCGAGGGGTGCGCGCCGCCGGCGATCAGGCCCGCGATGTGGGCGATGTCCGCGACGAGGACCGCGCCCACCTCGCGGGCGACCGAGGCGAAGCCGGCGAAGTCGATCTCGCGGGGGACGGCCGTTCCGCCGCAGAAGATCAGCTTGGGCCGCTCGGCGAGGGCGAGGTCGCGCACCTCGTCCAGGTCGACGCGGCCGGTGTCGCGCCGCACCCCGTACTGGACGCCGTTGAACCAGGTGCCGGTGGCGGAGACGCCCCAGCCGTGGGTCAGGTGGCCGCCCATGGGGAGCGACATGCCGAGCACGGTGTCGCCGGGCTTGAGGAAGGCCAGGTAGACGGCGAGGTTGGCCGGGGAGCCGGAGTAGGGCTGGACGTTGGCGTGGTCCATGCCGAAGAGCGCCTTGGCCCGTTCGACGGCGAGGGTCTCGACCTGGTCGATGATCTGCTGGCCCTCGTAGTACCGCTTGCCGGGGTAGCCCTCGGAGTACTTGTTCTGGAGGACCGTGCCGGACGCTTCGAGCACGGCCGATGAGACGTAGTTCTCGCTGGGGATCAGGCGGAGGGTGTCGGCCTGGAGCTGCTCCTCGGCGGCCACCAGCGCGGCGAGTTCCGGATCGGCTGCCGCCAGGGCGGGGTGGCGGGGGTGCGAGGGTACGGATGCGGTCACGGGATCCTCCCGGGTCGGCCGCGTTGCTGCGGCGTGGACCCGGATGCCCAGGCGGACGGCTCTCCGGAGACGACGCCCCGGGCGGGCCCGGGGTGTGCCGCTCCCTCGTGGTCGATTCCACTGAGCACCCCGGCAGGGGGTGCGCGCCAGTCGCAGCGCTTCGTACCTTACCGGGCGGGCGGTTTCGGGGCCCGGCATTCCTCCACGGGGCCGGGCAGCGTGTAGCCGGGCGGCCGGAGCAGGCCGGGAGTCAGCCTTCGCGGCCGGGCAGCATCCCCAGGGCCCGGGAGCGCTGCGCGACGAGGTCGTCGTAGGTGCCGTCGCGCTCGGCCCAGCGGTGCACGAGGGCCGCCTTCACGACGACTTCGCGGGGCGTGGGGTCCGCCGAGAGCAGGTGCATGACCTCGGTGGCGAAACCGTCGAGCGGCAGCGCGTGCGGGTTCACCTCTTCCTGGCCTGCAGTGGCGACGGCCGGGGGGACGAGCTCGACGACGCCGACGCCGGTTCCGTCGAGCTGAGCGCGCAGGGCCTCGGAGTAGGCGTGTACCGCGGCCTTCGAGGCGGCGTAGGTGGGCATGGGGGGGAAGGGCAGGAAGGCGATGCCGGAGGTGACGGTGATGAACGTGCCGGTGCCCCGCCGGACCAGGTGCGGGGTGAAGGCGTCGATGACCCGGATGGTGCCCACCAGGTTGGTGTCGATCGTCCTCTCCGCCGCCTCGAAGTGCGCGGGGTCGCGCAGGTCCTCCAGGAGCATGACGCCCGGCATCGTCACCACGGTGTCCAGCTGGGGGTACCGGGCGAGCACGGCGTCGCGGGCGGAGGTGACGGAGGCGCTGTCGGTGACGTCGATACTGATGGTGCCGAAGCCTTCTCCGGCGAGTTCCGAGAGTGCCTCGGTGTTGCGGCCGCCGACGGCCACGGTGCTGCCCGCCGCGGCGAACCGGCGGGCCAGCTCCCGTCCGATGCCCGAGGTCCCGCCGACGACGAGAACGGTGCGGTTGGAGAGATCCATGAGGTCTTCCCTTCGGTCCGGGGCGCCGGCGGCATTCGGGCTGCGGCGCCTTCGGTGATGTTCCGCGGTCCTCCGCAGAACGCTGTACCCGCAGTCTTGACGGAATCAGCCGGGCCTGGCAGAGCCCCCGTCTTCCCTGGTCCTGCGAGGGCCCCCTCTGCGACTCGCACACCGCATTACGGTGGGCCCATGAAGGATGAGGAATCCGGCAACCGGCTCGGCAGCTACCTGCGCGCCCGGCGCGAGCTGGTCTCCCCGGAGCAGGCAGGGATCCCGCCCGGCGGCAACCGCCGGGTGCCGGGGCTGCGCCGTGAGGAAGTGGCCCTGCTCGCCGGCATCAGCCCCGACTACTACCTGCGCCTGGAACGTGGCCGCGACAAGAATCCTTCGCCCCAGATCCTCGAATCACTCGCACGGGTCCTGCTTCTCGACGATGTCGAGCGGACGTATCTGCTCGGTCTCACGGCGGTACGTCCCAGGTCGTCGCGGCGCAAGCGGCCCGAGCACGTCCCCGCACGGGTGCACCAGCTCCTCGCCCACCTTCAGGTCCCCGCGTTCGTCGAAGGGCGCGCTTTCGACGTCCTGGCTTCCAATCCCATGGCCGTCGCGCTCTCCCCGCGCCTGCGGCCCGGCCAGAACCGGCTGCGTTCCCTGTTCCTCGACCCCGGGGAACAGGCCTTCCACCAGGACTGGGAGAAGGCTGCGGCCGAATTCGTCGCCGGGCTGCGCACCACCATCGGGGACGACACCGACAACCCCAGGTTCGTGGAGCTCGTCGGGGAGCTCGCACTGTCCAGTCAGCGGTTCCGCGAGCTGTGGGCCCGCCACGACGTCCGTAACCTCGACGGGGGCACCGCCACCGTCCACCATCCCGTCGTCGGTGCACTACGGCTCCACCGCGACAAGCTGCCCATCGGCGACGTCATCCTCGTCGTCTACTACCCCGACAAGGACAGCGACAGCGACGAGAAGCTGCACCTTCTCGCCGCACTCTCACAGACCGGGCCCACCGACGCGGCACACAGCGGGTCGGCAGACGCCCCGCACCCGAAGACGTCATGACGAAGGCCGGCCGTGCGGCCGGAACGGTCGCGGCGACGACTCGGGCCGGAGGAAGGCGCAGGCACAAGCGGCGTGCTCACCACCGGCCCGGGTTCGCGCCCCGGTTGACGAGCGTGCGGCGCGCGGGCCGGTTCATGCCGGACCCGGGACAGACACCCACTGGTACACGATCACGATCTGACACGGGTGCCCCGCAGCCCCCGACACCGGGTCATACCTGAGGAAAGAGCAAGATACTCGGCGGTCCGGTGCGAACTCCCCTCGCCGACTTACCCCTTGGCCGATTCTTGGTCATTGCATGCCCCCTACATGAGGCGTTCCTCGCCAGAGTGGCGCATTACATGTGCACATCATCCGGCACATGCTCCACACGCGAGACCCACATCGCAGGGGGTTATTTTGAGAATCAGCCGCGCCCGACGACGCGCCGCGCTGAGCATGGCAGCGACACTGCCGCTGCTCGCCGGTGCGCTCGCCCTCGGGATACCCGACGCCAGCGCGGATTCCGCGCCGAGCGGCCGGGACGCGCTGCAGGGCACCAAGCCGGCCTGGGCCACCGCCACGGCCGACCGGGGCGCCACGGCCGACAGCGGAAAGGTCACCGTCCGGGTCCACCTCGCCGGACGGGACGCGAAGGGGCTGGCCGCCTACGCGGCCGCCGTCTCCGACCCGCAGTCGCCTTCGTACGGGAAGTACCTGAGCGCCGCGCAGGCGCAGGCGCGGTTCGGGGCCACCCAGGACCAGATCGACCGGGTCGGCCAGTGGCTGGAGTCCAGCGGGCTGACCGTCACCGGCGCCAACCGGCACTACGTCTCGGCCACCGGTGAAGTGGCGAAGACCGAGAAGGCGTTCGGCACCCAGCTGCGCGACTACCGCAAGGGCGGCCGCACCTACCGCGCTCCGGCCTCCACCGCCTCCGTACCCGCCGCGCTGAGCGATGTCGTACTCGCCGTCTCGGGCCTCGACAACGCACCGCACAAGTCGAGTCACGACGAGGTGCTGCCGCCGCCGGACGCGGTGTTCCGCAACTCCGGGCCGTTCTCCTCCTACTTCGGGTCGAAGACCGCCTCCACCCTGCCGGGCGCGTACGGGGACGAGGTGCCGTACGCGGTCAAGGGGTACACGGGCAAGCAGCTGCGCGCCGCGTACGGGGCCGGGAGCTACACCGGCGAGGGGGTGACCGTCGCCATCACCGACGCGTACGCCTCCCCCACCATCGCGAAGGACGCCGCCGAGTACGCCAAGCGCAACGGCGACGCGCCCTACCGGCGTGGGCAGTTCAGCCAGGTGCTGCCGGACGACTACACGAAGACCGAGGAGTGCGGTGCCTCCGGCTGGTACGGCGAGGAAACCCTCGACGTCGAGGCCGTGCACGCCGTCGCGCCCGCCGCCGACATCGTGTACGTGGGCGGCGCGTCCTGCTACGACAACGACCTGCTGGACTCGCTGAACAAGGTCGTCGACCACCGGCTCGCGGACATCGTCTCCAACTCGTGGGGCGACATCGAGGCCAACCAGACGCCCGACCTGGCGCTCGCCTACGACCAGGTGTTCAAGATGGGCGCGGTCGAGGGCATCGGCTTCTACTTCTCCTCGGGTGACGACGGCGACAACGTCGCGTCCACCGGCACCAAGCAGATCGACGTCCCGTCCAACTCCGCCTGGGTGACCTCAGCCGGCGGTACGTCACTGGCCGTCGGCAAGCACGACACGTACCAGTGGGAGACCGGCTGGGGCACGCTGAACGCCCCCCTGGCGGCGGACGGCAAGAGCTGGACGGGCTTCCCCGGCGCGTACACCTCGGGCGCGGGCGGCGGGACCAGCTCCACCGTGAAGCAGCCGTTCTACCAGCGCGGCATCGTGCCGGACTCACTGGCGAAGGCCAACGGGAAGACCCGGATGCGTACGGCTCCGGACATCGCGGCCGTCGCCGACCCGAACACCGGCTTCCTGGTGGGCCAGACGCAGACGCTGCCGGACGGATCACTGGGCTACGACGAGTACCGCATCGGCGGTACGTCGCTGGCGGCGCCGGTCATCGCCGGTGTCCAGGCCCTGGCGCAGCAGGCGCAGCGCGGGCGCCCGATCGGTTTCGCCAACCCGGCGATCTACGCCCGCTACCACTCGAAGGCGTACCACGACGTGACGGACCACCCGCTGGGTGCCGGCCGTGATCTCGCGGTCGCCCGGGTGGACTTCGTCAACGGCGTCGACGCGGCGGACGGCCTGCGGACCTCCGTGCGCAGCCTGGGCAAGGACGCCTCGCTGTCGGCGGTGCGGGGATACGACGACGTGACGGGTGTCGGTACGCCGGCCTCCGGCTATGTGAGCTCGTACCGCAGGCGCTGAGTCCGGTGCGCTGGACGGGGGGGGCGGCCGCCACGGGACTCGGTCCTGTGGCGGCCGTCCGGTCTGCTCCCGGTGCGCCGGTGGTGGGCAACCGACTCGGTCACGCCGAGGCCCGTTTGCGCGAGGCGGCCTTGGTACCGCCCTGCTTCTTGGCCGCCGCCGTCTTCTTGGCCGCGGCGCTCTTGGCCGTGCCGTTCTTCGACTCGGTCTTCTTCGCGCCGGACCGGCTGCTGGACGCGCTCTTCTTCGCCGCCGGTTTTCCCGTACTCGCCGTGGACTTCTTCGCTCCCGAGGACTTGGGCGAGGAGGAAGCGGTCTTCCGGGCCCCGCCGGACCCGGCGCGCGACACCGACTTGCCCGTGGGCGTCCTGCGGGTGGTGGAGCCCGATGACTCGCGGTCCGCGATCGAGGTGACCGATGCCTTCTCCTCGTCCGCGCCACCCCTCTCGCCCTCCTCCTCGCCGCGGGCTTCCTTCGCCGCCCGCACACTGCTCTCCAGGGCCGCGAGCAGGTCGATGACCTTTCCGCCGCCGGAGCCGCCGGACTCGGGCGGTTCCAGGACCTCACCGGATGCCTTGGCCGCGATGAGTTCCTCGACCGCCTCGCGGTAGTCGTCGTGCAGCGAGTCCATGTCGACCTCGCCGAGCGTGTCCATCAGGGCGTCCGCCAGGTCGAGTTCGGCGTCGCGGACCGACACGTCGCTCTCCGGGGCGACCCCTTCGGGGGCCCGGATCTCGTCCGGCCAGAGCAGTCCGTGCATCGCGATCACGTCGTCGACCACGCGCAGCATCCCCAGGCGCTCCCGCCCGCGCAGCGCGTACTTGGCGAGGGCGACCTTCTGGCTGCGCTTCAGGGCTTCGCGCAGCAGGGTGTACGGCTTGGCGGCCGGTACTCCGTTGGCGGAGAGGTAGTACGCCGCGTCCATCTGGAGCGGGTCGATGGAGTCTGCCGGTACGAAGGCGACGATCTCGATCGTCTTGGCGGTGGGCAGCGGCAGCGAGCCGAGGTCCTCGTCGGTGATCGGGATCATCGAGCCGTCCGCGTCCTCGTACGCCTTGCCGATGTCGGAGGCGGTCACCTCCTCGCCGTCCAGATCGCACACCTTGCGGTAGCGGATGCGGCCGCCGTCGGCGAGGTGGACCTGGCGGAAGGAGATCGAGTGGTTCTCGGTGGCGTTGACCAGCTTGATCGGGATGCTGACCAGCCCGAAGGAGATGGCGCCGTTCCAGATGGACCTCACCGGTCACCCCTTACATGCGTTACGCCCGTATAGATCCGTGTTTCGTGTGATTCTTATCGTATGACGCCGATCACAGTGGTGGAGGGGCGGCGGGTGCCGCTCAGCAACCTGGACAAGGTGCTGTATCCGGCCACCGGCACCACCAAGGGCGAGGTGCTGCACTACTACGCGGCCACGGCG
Source organism: Streptomyces sp. NPDC050422 (assembly GCF_044458665.1). NCBI lineage: Bacteria > Bacillati > Actinomycetota > Actinomycetes > Kitasatosporales > Streptomycetaceae > Streptomyces > Streptomyces sp. NPDC050422. The sequence goes on along the minus strand of NZ_JBITIE010000009.1, from coordinate 237,427 downwards.
GCCGAGGTGCTGCTGGCGCATCTGCGGGACCGGCCCCTGTCCTTCCTGCGCTATCCGGACGGGCCGGACGGGCAGCTCTTCTTCACCAAGAACCCGCCGCCCGGTACGCCGTCCTGGGTACACACCGCCCCGGTGCCGCACCACGAGAAGGAGCAGGCGAGGCAGGTCGTCGTCCAGGACCTCGCCTCGCTGATGTGGGCGGCCAACCTGGTGGTGGAGTTCCACACCCCGCAGTGGCGGGCCGAGGCGCCGGGGCTGGCCGACCGGATGGTGTTCGACCTGGACCCGGGGGCGCCCGCGACGGTCGTGGAGTGCTGCACGGTCGCGCTCTGGCTGCGGGAGCGGCTGGCCGCGGACGGCCTGCAGGCTTACGGGAAGACATCCGGTTCGAAGGGGCTGCATCTGCTTGTACCGGTGGAGCCCACCGCCTCCGAGCGCGTGTCGGCGTACGCGAAAACGCTCGCCGTCCAGGCCGAGAAGGAGCTTCCGGATCTGGTGGTGCACCGGATGAGGCGGGCGCTGCGGCCGGGCAAGGTGTTCGTCGACTTCAGCCAGAACGCGGCGGCGAAGACGACCGCAACCCCCTACACCCTGCGCGCGCGGGCCGAACCGACCGCCTCCGCGCCGGTCACCTGGGCCGAGATCGAGGCGTGCCGCCGGCCCGGGGAGCTCGTCTTCCTGGCCGGTGACATGGCGGAGCGGCTCGCGCGGTACGGCGATCTGCTCGCACCGCTCACCGAGCCGGACCACGGGCGGCCGGTTCCGGACACTCCGTAGGGCTCGATGGCCGGGACATACCGCATCGCCGCTGGCCTTGTCATGTTCAAGGGCAAAAGGCGGGATGGGGCGGGTGGATTGTCCGAGCGGTGGTGCACACTCTGCGCAGACACTGCTTCGTGGGAAACCGTGGGGAGGCGATGGCGTGTTCGCGGGGATCGACGAGGTCGACTGGGCCTCGATGGAGCACGCCTACGGGCCTGCCGACGACGTTCCGGAGCTGCTTCGGGGCCTGGCGTCCGCCGATCCGTCGGAACGCGAGGCCGCACTGGACGGCATGTACGGGGCGGTCCACCACCAGGGTGACGTCTACGCGTGCACGCTCGCCTGCATCCCCTTCCTCTTCGAGCTGGTCGTCGATCCGGTGGTCCCGGACCGCGGGGGCATCGTCGAGCTGCTGACCAGCATCGGCGGCATCGACATCGACGAGGAGGACCTCGGGGAGGCCGAGGACGAGGACGAGGCCGAGGGCGCGGCCAACTACGCGATGGCGGCGGCCGCCGTCAGCGCGGGCGCCGGGGTCTTCTTCGCACTGATGGCCGACGAGGACCCGGGGGTACGGGTCTCCGCCCCGCTGGCGCTGGCCACGCTGCACGGCAGTCCGGCCCGGGTGCTGACGCTGCTGCGGGAGCGGCTGACGGTCGAACCGGACGACGAGGTGCGGCTCGCCCTGGTCGAGGCCGCGGGGCGGGTCGCCCTGCGCCACGGCCCGCTGACCGGCCGGATCGCCGACTGGCTGAGCCGGCTGGCCGCCGAGGCGAACCCGCCGGGGCTGCGGCTGGCGGCCCTGGCCCAGCTGGCGCGGTGCGCGCCCGAGTCGCTCCCGGGCGATGTGGTGCGGGTGGTGGCGGGTCTCCTGCGGCAGCTGCGGTCGGCTCCGGGGACGGCGAAGGCCTCCGAGGCGGGGTCCCGGGGCCTGGGAACGCACACCGATCCCGATCCCGATCCCGCCTGCGCCGAGGCGGCACCGGTGACCCTGTTGGGGCAGCTGCGGGCGTTGTCGGCCGAGGACAGGGCCGGGCGTACGGCGCCCTGGACGGCCGATCTGCTGCGCACCCTGCATGTCGGCCTCGACGACCGGGTCGCCGACCGGACGGCACTGCTGGCCGATCAGCTGTGCAGCCCCGACCCGGGGCAGCGCATCGACGCCGTCCGGATGAGCGGCGGGCTGATCCGGGCCTGGCGCGGTTCCTACGGGGAGCTCGTCCGGCTCGTGGGCGAGCAGCTCACCTCGGACGAGCCGAAGCTGGCCGAGGCCGCCTCGCACGTCCTGGAGGAGCTCTTCGGCCTGGCCGCACCCGCGGCGGACGCGCTGGCGGCCCGGGTGGCGGCGGATCCGGGCGCCTGGGTGAAGGAGTGGGCGAGCGGGCCGCCGGGGCTCGGCAGCGCGGTGAAGGCCCTGGCCCGGCTGGGCGACGCCCGCGTGGTGCCCTCGCTGGCGGCGGCGCTGGAGCGGCCCGAGGTGCCGCACGACGTGGGGTTCGCCATCGGGTATCTGGGGCCTGCCGCCGCACCGTTGGCCGGGGTGCTGCGCCGCCGGCTGAGCGAGGTCGGGCTGGACGAGGAGGCGTACGACCGGGCGAGTCCGCTGCTCGCCGGGCTGACCGCGCTCCGGGCGGGCGAGGCGGCGCCGGAGGTGCTGCGGATCCTGCGCGGTGCGCCGGAGTACCGGGGCGAGTGGCTGCGTACGGCGGCGCTGCGGGCGCTCGGCTCGTTCGGGCCCGCGGCGCACTGCGCGGTCCCGGAGCTGCGGGCGCTGATCCGCCGCCCCGGGACGGCGGGGGCCACGGAGGCGGCCGAGGCGCTCTGGGCGGTGGACGGGGACGCCGGGGCGGTGCTGCCGGCCCTGATAGAGGGGCTCCAGGCGGAGCACGCGCGCGAGCGGCGGGCGGCGGCGAGCGCGCTGGGCCGGCTCGGCGCACACGCGGCGGTGACCGCGCCGCGGCTGCGGGCGCTGCTGCTCCACGAGGAGCTGTGGCTGCGGGTGGACGCGGCGATCGCCTTGTGGGAGGTTTCCGGACGGGCCGAGGAGTCCGTTCCGGTACTCCTCGCGGCCTGGGAACAGAACCGTCATGTCAGGGTTCGGGTGGCCGAATGCCTGGCGCGGACGGGGGCTGCTGGTGCAGGGTCGGACGCGGCGCACGTGCTGCACGCCGAACTCGCCTCCGTACGCCGTCACAACGCGATGGACGGCGGATACGGCAGCCACGACACGTACGAGGACGAAAAGCTGCTGGCGCTCTGCCGCCGGGCACTCCTGGGGAAGACGGGGAAGGGACCCACGACATGATCATTTTCGGTACGCGAGGCTATCTCTACCAACTGGCGGTCCTGACGCTGGTCTGCGGCTGGTGCGGGAATCCGTCGGCGCACACGCTGCGCAAGCGGGTGACGAAGTTCACGTTGTTCTTCGTGCCGCTGTTCCCCTTCTCGACGAAGTACGCCACGCAGTGCACCTTCTGCGGCGGGGAGCAGAAGATCCCCAAGGAGCAGGCCGACCAGCTGCTGGCCCAGCACGTGGCCTCGCAGGACGGGAACCCCTTCGGTCAGTCCCCGCAGCAGCCGGGCTACGCTCCGGGCACGCAGGGCCAGGGCCAGAACCCGTATCAGCACTGAAGTACCGGAACCGAAGCATCAGTACGAAATACACATAAGAGACCTCCTTCCGCATAAGGTCTACGGAGCCGGAGCCGGGGCCGTGCACACGCACGCGCGGTCCGGCCCGGCCGGCCCTCGGAATCGGAGGAAGACATGCGTCCGCAGCACCGGACGGGGCGCCGCGCGGCTGCCGCCTTCGCGGCTCTCACGGGCGCCGTCCTGCTGGCCGGCTGCGGCACCGGTGGCGAGCTGAAGAGCGCCGGACGGGCCCCGGCCGCCATCGGTCCCGCCCGTCTCTGGCCGGAGCTGCCGCCCGCCTCCGCCGCCCCGTACGACTACGGCGAGGGCGAGACCGCTCATATCCCCGGGATCACCGTCCCGGGCGGCGACGTGCGCCGGCTGGACCCGGTGGCGGTGGTGCAGGCGGGGCTGAACGCCCGTCCGGACCGGTCCAGCGGCACGGCCGCGTTCCCCGCCGAGACCGTACGCCGGATCAGCGCCTGCCGGACCGCACCCGCCTCCTGCCCGGTGCTGAAGCCGTACTACCGCGACCTGACGGGCGACGGGCGCGACGAGATGGTCCTCGGCATCCAGCTGGCCGACCGTCAGCTCTCCGTACGCGTCTACATGCCGGAGCCGAGCGGGCTGACCCGGATCATGTCGACCTCCGATGCCGTGATCAGCGTGGAGCTGGCGGGCCGGGACCTGATCATGCGGGCTCCGTCGGCCATCACCGGGTACGAATACCGCACGGCCTGGTCCTGGGACGACCAGCAGCGCGCCATGCTGCCGACGCAGGACGAGATCCTGCGGATGGCTCCCCGGGCCGACCCGGGCCGGCGCAACACGCCGAGCGCCCGGCCCTCCGCCCGGCCGACCGCCGACGCGACCCCGACACCCGGCACCGCCGCGCCCACCTCGGCCCCCTCCGCGGCCGTGACCGCGGAGCGCCGGTGAGAGCGCACCGGACCGGCGCGGCCCGGTCCCGGCGCGGCCGGCGCGGGCCGCGGCTGCCCGCCTGGACCGCGACGCTCACCTGGAAGTCCGCGGTCTTCATCACCGTGATGTGCTGCGTCCTCGCCGCCCTGCTGGGCGTGCTGGTGCACACCGCGGTCACCCGGCAGACGGTCGGCCACGCCCGGGAAAAGGCGCTGGCCCGACTGGAGGCCGTCACCACGGCCTACGAGGCGGGCGGTGCGCTGCCGCCGCGTTCCGGGCTCGACCCGCCGGGGCTGCCCGCGTCGCTGCGCGCCCTGGCGGTGGACGGGAAGCGGGGCACGATGGTGGCCGACCACCTCGGCCGCCCCACGATGTGGGCCGCCGCCCCGGCCGACGGGCGGGCCCTGGCGACACAGATCGACTACAGCCAGAGCGCCCGCACGATCAACGGCCTGGACGGGGCGATCGTGGGCTCCTCGCTGCTGGCGATCGGCGCCACCCTGCTCGTCGGGGCGTTCGCCGTCACCCGGGTGACCCGGCGGCTGCACCAGACCGCGCGGGTGGCCCGCCGGATCGGTGCGGGAGACCTGGACGCCCGCGTCAACGACCCGCGCACGGCCGACCCCTCGCGCCGCCAGGACGAGGTCGCGATCGTCGCCGGAGCGCTGGACACCATGGCCTCGGCGCTCCAGCGCAAGCTCGTGGCCGAGCAGCGCTTCACCGCCGATGTGGCGCACGAGCTGCGCACCCCGCTGACCGGCCTGTCGGCCGCCGCCGAACTCCTGCCGCCGGGCCGTCCCTCGGAGCTGGTGCAGGACCGGGTCCGGGCGATGCGCGCGCTGACGGAGGATCTGCTGGAGATCTCCCGGCTCGACGCCCGTACCGAACAGGTCGATCTCGCTGTGCACGAACTGGCGCCGCTCGCCGGGCGGGTGGCGTGCGCCTCGGGTCCCGGCACCGAGGTCCGGATCGCCCCGGACGGGCCGCCCATGCGGGTCGAGACGGACAAGCGGCGCTTCGAGCGGGTGCTCGGCAATCTGATCGGCAACGCGCACCGGCACGGCCGTCCGCCGGTGGTGCTGACGGTCGACGGGCCGGTCGTGACCGTACGCGACCACGGCGGGGGCTTCCCGGACTACCTGATCGCGGGCGGTCCGCAGCGCTTCCGTACGGAGGCCGGCACCAAGGGGCACGGCCTCGGGCTGACCATCGCCGTCGGGCAGGCCGAGGTGATGGGCGCCGAACTGGCCTTCGAGAACGCGCCGGACGGCGGGGCGGTGGCGCGGCTGACGCTGCCGGAGTACGTACACCTGGACGACGGCGGCCAGGAGCCGCCGCACTCCCCCGCCGAGGTCTGACGGCAGGGCGGCACCCCTGGACCGCAGACCCACGAACCCCCACACCAGCACATAAGGGAAATAACACCCACCTCTTGCTACGTTGCGTGGCATGACCGCAACGACGGCGGACGCACCCCCGCCCGAGCTGCGCCTGCCCAAGCGGCGCGGCGTAGAACTCTCGCTCCTCATCGGGGCCGTCCTCCTCTCCGTCTACGGCTACGCCGCCGTCGGTCTGGCCCACGACGACGCGGTCCCGCCCGATGTCGCCGGATACGGCGGCGGGCTCGGGCTGCTCGCCCTCCTCGCCCATCTCGCCGTCCGCTTCCGTGCCCCGTACGCCGATCCGCTGCTGCTGCCCATCGCCGTCCTGCTCAACGGCGTGGGCCTGGTGCTGATCTACCGGCTCGACCTGGAGACCCCGAAGGACCAGGCGGCGCCCACCCAGCTGATCTGGTCCACGCTCGGCGTCGCGTTCTTCATCGCGGTGGTGGTGTTCCTGCGCGACCACCGGGTCCTCCAGCGCTACGCGTACCTCTCCGTCGCCGCCGCCCTCGTCCTGATGATCGTGCCGATCTTCTTCCCCGCGGTGAACGGCGCCAAGATCTGGATCAGGATCGGCGGATTCTCCTTCCAGCCGGGCGAGTTCGCCAAGATCCTGCTCGCGGTGTTCTTCGCCGCCTACCTCGCGGCGAACCACAACGCCCTCGCGTACACCGGCCGCAGGATCTGGAAGCTCCAGCTCCCCGCCGGCCGGGTACTCGGCCCGATCGTGGCCATCTGGCTGATCAGTGTCGGGGTCCTGGTCCTGGAGCGCGATCTGGGCACCTCGCTGCTGTTCTTCGGCCTGTTCGTGATCCTGCTGTACGTGGCGACGGGCCGGACCGGCTGGATCGCCGTCGGACTGCTGCTGGCCGCCGTCGGCGCGTTCGTCGTCGGCTCCTTCGAACCGCATGTGCACAGCCGGGTGCAGGACTGGCTCGACCCGTTCGCCTCCATCGACGCCGGCCGGGGCCCCGGGCAGCTCGCCCAGTCACTGTTCGCCTTCGCCGCGGGCGGGATGCTCGGCGCCGGTCTCGGGCTCGGCCACTCCATCCTCATCGGCTTCGCCGCCAAGTCCGACTTCATCCTGGCGACGGCCGGCGAGGAGCTCGGCCTGACCGGGCTGACCGCACTGTTCATGCTGTACGCGCTGCTGGTGGCGCGCGGATACCGGGCCGGGCTCGCCCTGCGCGACGCGTTCGGGCGGCTGCTCGCGATCGGCCTCGCCTCGATCCTGGCGCTCCAGGTGTTCGTGATCGCGGGCGGGGTGATGGGGCTGATCCCGCTGACCGGCATGGCGATGCCGTTCCTCGCCCAGGGCGGTTCTTCGGTGGTCACCAACTGGATCATCGTGGCGCTGCTGATCCGGGTCAGCGACGTGGCCCGCAGACCCCACCCGGACAAGGTGGAGACCGGAGTCGTCGCCTCGGTTCCGGAGGGCGAACTGTGATGTCCCATCCGCCGGCCACCCGGGAGGCCCGGACATGATCCGCTACATCCGCCGCGCCGCCGCGTTCTGCCTGCTGCTGCTCGTGGCACTGCTGGTGAACGCCGCCCGCGTCCAGGTCTTCGAGGCCGACGCTCTCGACGACAACCCCGCCAACCGCCGTACCACCATCGACCGTTACGACCAGCCGCGCGGCAACATCCTGGTCGACGGCCGGTCCGTCACCGGCTCGAAGGACACCGGCGAGCAGCTCGCCTACGAGCGCACCTACCGCAACGGCCCGCTGTACGCGCCGGTGACGGGCTACGCCTCGCAGACGTACGGCACGACCCTGATCGAGAACGCCGAGGACACGATCCTCTCCGGCACGGACCCCAGGCTCGCCCCGCTCCCCTTCTGGAACGAGATCACCCGCGCCCGGCAGCCGGGCGGCGATGTCGTCACCACGATCAAGGACTCGATGCAGCGCGCCGCCTACGAGGGGCTCGGCAGCCGCCGGGGCGCCGTCGCGGCCGTCGAGCCGGCGACCGGCAAGATCCTGGCCCTGGTCTCGACCCCGTCGTACGACCCCGGGCGGCTCTCCGGCACCGGTTCGTCCGTCACCGACGCCTGGCGCGAGCTCAACGCGTCCGCGAGCCAGCCGATGCTCAACCGGGCGATCCGGCAGACGTATCCGCCCGGCTCCACGTTCAAGATCGTGACGGCCGCGGCGGCGCTGGACGCCGAGGTCGTCACCGATCCGGACGCCGAGACGGACACCCCCTCCCCCTACGTCCTGCCGGGCACCTCGACGACACTGCCCAACGAGGCGAGCGGCTGCGAGCAGGCGTCGCTGGCCGAGGCGATCCGGGTCTCCTGCAACACCGTGATGGCGCACCTCGGAGTGGAGGTCGGGCTGGACGGCATGGTGGAGGCCGTCGGGAAATTCGGCTTCAACGACACCGGGCTCAAGATCCCGTCCGGGGTGGCGAAGAGCAACTTCGACACGGACATGAGCGACGACCAGCTGGCCCAGTCCGCGATCGGCCAGTTCAACACGACGGCGACCCCGCTCCAGATGGCGATGGTGGCCGCGGCCGTGGCCAACGGCGGCGACCTCATGCACCCGTACCTGGTGGACCGTACGACCACGCACAGCGGCTCCACCGTCCGCACCACCGGGCCGCGTACGTACCACCGGGCGATGAATCCGCTGACGGCGACGCAGCTGCGCCAGATGATGATCGACGTGGTCCAGGACGGCACCGGCACCAACGCGGCCATCGACGGGGCGACGGTCGGCGGCAAGACCGGCACGGCCCAGCACGGCATCGACAACTCCGGTATGCCTTATGCGTGGTTCATCTCCTGGGCGCAGGCGGAGGGCTCCGCCAGGCCGGCCGTCGCCGTCGCCGTGGTCGTCGAGGACGCCGCCGCCGACCGGGCCGACATCAGCGGCGGGGGCAGCGCCGCGCCGATCGCCCGTTCCGTGATGGAGGCGGCGCTGCGAGACTGAGCCCCGTGACGGGATCCAGGGATGTCTCCGGGACGCTGGGCGCGATCGAGCGGGAGGACCCGCGACTGTGCGCCTTCCTCGACGTGTGGCGCCAGGAGGCCCTCGCCCGGCTGCCGGCGGCGGCCCGACTCCCCCTCGCCGGGCTGCCGTTCGCGGTGAAGGGCCCGACCGGGTTCCGTTCGTACGCCGCCCGCCGGCTGATCGCGGCCGGTGGCGTCCCGGTCGGCTCGACCTCCGTGCCGGGCCCCGGCACGTACTGGAAGACCTGGGGGCTGGGCGCTCACGGCCGCACCGTCAACCCGTGGCGGCCGGACCGGAGTCCGGGCGGCTCGTCGGCGGGCTCGGCGGTGGCGGTCGCGGCGGACCTGGTGACGCTGGCGACCGGCAGCGACGGGGCGGGGTCGGTGCGCATCCCGGCCGCCTGGTGCGGGGTGTTCGGGCTGAAGACGACCAACGGGCTGCTGCCCTCCCCCGACCGCTCCGGCCTCGCCTCCGCCGGGGTCCTGACCCGGACGGCCGCGCAGGCGGAGACCTATCTGCGCTGCGTCCTGGACGGCTACGAACCGGCCGCGGCCGAACTCCCCCTGGCCGCCGTCCACAGCCCGGACCTGGGGTTCGCGGACGTCGACCCGGAGGTGGCGGCGGTGGTGCGGGACGCGGTACGGCGGCTGGTCGCGGCGGGGGTGGTACGGCTCGTGGACAGCGGGTGCGAGCTGCTGGACCCGGGGGCGGTCTGGCAGGCCGTGCGGGACGGGGAGGTGCCACCGCACCTCGGGGACGTCCGGCGCGAGAACGACCGCAGGCTGGACGCCTTCTTCGCGGGCACGCCCCTGCTGCTCACCCCCGCCACCCCCAACCGCCCGCACGGCCACGACGGTCCGGGCGCGCTCTTCTCGACCTCGCTGACCTGTGCGTTCAACCTGAGCGGACATCCGGCGGCGAGTGTGCCCGCCGGATTCACCCCGGACGGCTGCCCGGTCGGGCTCCAACTCGTGGCGCGGCGGGGCGCGGACGCCCGGCTGCTGGCCATGGCGCGTGCGGTGGAGGAGGCGCTGGGGCCCGTGCGGCCGTGACGGGCGGCGGCATCCCGGGGAAACCGGGCGCCCCGGGCCCCGGACCGCCCCACGGCTGGGGTGCCTGCGGATACCCGTAGGGCGGCTGTCCCGGCACCGATGCTGGGCGTACGGATTCTACTGGGCCTGCGGCGAGCCGTACGGGTCCTGCGGAGGCGGGGGCGTGGTCATGGCGCCCAAGTTACGTCATACGCGAACATCGTTTCGAGTCCCCGGAAGGGGCCGCCCCCGCCTCAGTTCAGGGGCTCACGGCGTCGCAGCCACTCGGCCGGCACCCCCTCGACCCCGGTGACCGCGCCGACGACCCCGCCGGTGATGGCGCACGTGGTGTCGACGTCACCGAGCCCCTCGGCGGTGGCCCAGAGCGCGGCCTCCAGGTCGTCCGGGTGCCGGGCCGCGGTCCACAGGGCGAACGGCACGGTGTCGTCGGCACGGATGCGCTGCCCGTTGCCGAGCAGGTCGGCGGCCTTCCACGGTTCGGTGTCGAACGGTACGTCCACGGCCCTGAGCAGGCCGTCCCGCACCGCACCCGCGGGGGTCCGCCCGGCGACCCGGGACAGCGTGAACTCGCCCCGTACCGCCAGCGCCGCCGCCACCGCGACGGCCACCGCGCCCGCGATCCCCTCCGGGTGTGCGTGGGTGACCTCCGCTTGCAGGACAGCCTGTTCGACCACGTGGTCGACGTCGCGGTGGAACCGTGCGCCGAGCGGGGCGACCCGCATCGCGGCGCCGTTGCCGAGGCTGCCGCCCTCGAACAGTTCGGGCGCCAGCGTCCGCCAGTCGGCCGGCGACGTCAGCAGTTCGGGCAGCAGGATGTGCATGCCGTGGCCGTAGCCGCGGGCCCGGTCGGCGTCGAAGGCGAGAGCGAAGTACAGCGCGAGCCGGTCCTGCTCGACGTGCCCGTGGTCGTCGAGCACCCGCTGCAGCGCGCGGGCCAGCGCGGTGTCGTCGGTCCAGTGCCAGACGGGCTCGTGAGGTGTGCGGCGCGCCCGGATCTCGCTGTACGCCTGGCGGGGCTGCCGGAAGAGGGAGAACCATCGTTCCCCGAACGCGTCGCCGAGCGCGAGGGCTTCGAGACTGCGGCGGGCGGCGGTCAGGCCGGGGGTGGCATCGGTGGAGGTCATGGAGGCATCGTCCCGCCGCCGGCCCGGGACCGTACACCGGATTTCGGCGCCTGGCAGGTGGACCCCGGGGCCAACGCTGCCGAGGTCCTCGGCCGCTATCGCGAGGAGACGGCGCTCGCGGACGCCGTCATCACCTCGGCCGTGGCAGACGCACCCCTGGCGTGGTGGCCCCACGACCAGTTCGGCGCACCGCATCTGCACACGCTGCGGGACGTCCTGCCGCACGTCATCACCGAGACCGCGTGCCACGCCGGCCATCTCGACGCGGCACGCGAACTCCTCGACGGGCGGCGGTGGCCGGGGCCCGGCCGGGCCTACTGGCCCTGTCCGCCCTCCGCTATCGCCTCCGCCACCTCCGCGACCCGTTCCTGCTCCTCCACCTCGAAGCGCTCCCGGTCCAGCTGCTCGGCTATCTCCTCGTCCTGCGCCATCAGCAGGTCCAGGTTCGAGTCGCCGAGGTCGAAGACGCCCATGTCGACGTACGCCTTCTGGAGGCGCTCGCCCCACAGGCCGATGTCCTTGACGCATGGGACGATGCGGCTGAACAGCAGCTTGCGGAAGAGCTGGAGGAACTCCGAGTGCTCGGAGAGGTCCTTCGCCTCCTGCTTGGCGATGCCGAAGTTCTCCAGCACCTCGACCCCGCTGAGCCGGTCGCGCATCAGGTAGCAGCCCTCGATGACGAACTCCTCGCGTTCGCGCAGTTCGGCGTCGCTCAGCTGCTTGTAGTAGTCGCGCAGCGCCATCCGGCCGAAGGCGACGTGGCGGGCCTCGTCCTGCATGACGTACGCGAGGATCTGCTTGGGCAGCGGCTGGGTCGTGGTGTCGCGGATCATGCCGAACGCGGCCAGGGCCAGGCCCTCGATGAGGACCTGCATGCCGAGGTAGGGCATGTCCCAGCGCGAGTCGCGCAGAGTGTCGCCGAGCAGCCCCTGGAGGTTGTCGTTGACCGGGTACAGCATCCCGACCTTCTCGTGCAGGAACCGGCTGTAGATCTCCGCGTGCCTGGCCTCGTCCATGGTCTGGGTCGCGGAGTAGAACTTGGCGTCCAGGTCGGGGACGGACTCCACGATCCGGGCGGCGCAGACCATGGCGCCCTGCTCACCGTGCAGGAACTGGCTGAACTGCCAGGAGGTGTAGTGCTTGCGCAGCTCTCCCCGGTCGTTCTCGGTCATCTTCGCCCAGTGCGGGGTGCCGTACAGGGTGAGTGCCTCGTCGGGGGTGCCGAGCGGGTCCGTGGGGTCGACCTCGATGCTCCAGTCGATGCGCTTGTTGCCGTCCCACTGCTTGTCCTTGCCCTTCTGGTAGAGGGCGAGGAGCCGCTCGCGGCCGTCGTCGTAGTCCCAGCTGAACCGGGCGGCGCCCGAGGCGGGCACCGTCCACAGCGGCTGCTCGGGGGCGGTGGTGTAGAGGTCGTGTGTCGACACGGACGGCTCCTTCGCCTCTCAGGGCCTCGGTAAGTCACCTGACTCCTGGCTCAGTTGGCAGGTTCACACGTTGGTAGACGCCGGGTCAACAAGTCGCGCGCAAGGGATTGACGGCCTTGCTGACAGGCAGTCTCATAGTGGGTGACCGTCGGTAACCCAGGGGAGAGGCACGTCCAGCCATGACGACCGTGACCGAACGCGATGTGCAGTTGCTCCGCGACGCACTCGGCCCGCTCCGCGACCGCGAGCAGATCGCCGAACGGCTCCTGGAGGCCTCCGCCAAGCACTCCTTCGACCCGGACAAGGAGCTCGACTGGGACGCGGCGGCCGAGGACGGCAAGTGGTTCTGGCCGCCCGAGCTCATCTCCCTCTACGACACCCCGATGTGGAGGAGGATGTCGCTGGAGCAGCGGCAGGACCTGGCCCGCCACGAGGCCGCCTCGCTCGCCTCGCTCGGCATCTGGTTCGAGATCATCCTCATGCAGCTGCTGGTCCGCCACATCTACGACAAGCCCGTGGTCAGCAACCACGTCCGCTACGCGCTCACCGAGATAGCCGACGAGTGCCGGCACTCGATGATGTTCGGCCGGATGATCACCTGGAGCGGGGCCCCCTGCTACCCCGTTCCCCGCAGGTACCACAACCTCGCCCGGGTCCTGAAGACCGTCTCCACGACGCCCGGTTCGTTCGCGGCGACACTGCTCGGCGAGGAGATCCTCGACTGGATGCAGCGCCTGACCTTCCCCGACGAGCGCGTCCAGACCCTGGTGCGCGGCGTGACCCGCATCCACGTCGTCGAGGAGGCGCGCCACGTCCGGTACGCCCGCGAGGAGTTGCGCCGCCAGATGGTGACGGCCCCGCGCTGGGAGCGCGAGCTGACCCGGGTGAGCTGCGGGGAGGCGGCCCGCGTCTTCTCCGTCTGCTTCGTCAACCCGCAGGTGTACGAGAACGTCGGCCTGGACCGGCAGGAGGCCGTGGCCCAGGTGAAGGCCAGTGGTCACCGGGCGGAGGTCATGCAGTCCGGGGCCAAGCGGCTGACGGACTTCTTCGACGACATCGGTGTTCTGGGCGGGGTGGGACGCAGACTGTGGAAGAGCTCGGGCCTGCTGGCCTGACAGCATCAGCGCTTAGGCTGCCAGGTATGACCCCTGCCGCAGCCGCGCCGCCGACCCGTGCGTACCGAAGGCTCAGCGTCGAGGAACGGCGTACCCAGCTCCTCGGCGCGGCGCTCACCCTCTTCGCGCACCGGGCCCCCGACGAGGTCTCGCTCGACGAGGTCGCGACGGTGGCCGGGGTGTCGCGCCCGCTGGTCTACCGCTACTTCCCCGGCGGCCGTCAGCAGTTGTACGAGGCGGCGCTCAGGTCCGCCGCCGACCAGCTGAAGCTGTGCTTCGCCGAACCGGCCGTGGGCCCGCCCACGGAACGGGTGACGCGCGTCCTCGACCGCTATCTCGCCTTCGTCGACGAGCACGACGCCGGCTTCAGCGCCCTGCTGCGCGGCGGCAGCGTCGCCGAGACGTCCCGTACGAGCACGATCGTCGACGAGGTGCGCCGGGCGGCCGCCGAGCAGATCCTCCTGCACCTGGGCCGGGGCGCCGACAGCGAACCCGCGCCGCGGCTGCGGATGATGGTGCGCACCTGGATCGCCGCGGTCGAGGCCGCGTCGTTGATCTGGCTGGACGAGGGGAAGCAGCCGGCCGCGTCCGACCTGCGCGACTGGCTCGTCGACCAGTTCATCGGGCTCCTCGCCGTCACCGCGGCCACGGACCCGGAGACGGCGTCCGCGGTGGCCGAACTGCTGCCGCTGGAGACCGCGGCGGGCCCTGCCGGCCGGCTGGCGGACCGGCTGTCGCCGCTGATCGGCGCGGCGGAGCATCTGCTGCCGCCCGGCTGATCGGTCAGACTGGGGCGGTGAGAAGCGAGAACACCCCCTTCACCGGCGGCCCGCTGGACGGGCGCGTCCTGCCCGTCCTCGTCGGCGCGACCGGCCACCCGCCCAAGTGGTACGAGGTCCCGGTCCCGGCCGACGACGGCGGACCGGCCACCGTGTACGCCTACCGGCGGGTCCCGTCCGGGTACACCAAGCGGCTGGGGATCCAGCGGGGCTGGGTGTACGAGTACGCCCCGGACGGCCGTGAACGCCACCGCCCCAAGTGGCCCTGGTCGAAGCAGGGGTAAGAGGTCCGGGCGGAATGGGCCCCGGGCCGAACACTCTAAGATCGACGGTCCGAGGGACGGCAACAAGGGGGTGCGCCATGGAGGCGCTGCGTCAGGACGATCCACGCCGTTTCGGCCCGTACACCGCGCTGGTGCGGTTCCGTGAGACGGCCGCCGCGGTCCAGTACCTCGCGCACGGTTCGGCCCCCGACGGCTTCGTCGTGATCACCGCGGCCCGGCCGGCACTGGCCGCACTGCCGGCGTTCCGGCGGCGGTTCCTCGCGGAGGCGCGTACCGCCGAGCGGCTGGCGGGCCGCTGGGTGGAGGCACGGCCGGCCACCCCGGCCGACGGGCCCGAGGACGACGACCTGCTGTGGACGGCCTCGGCGTACGTACCGGCGCTGACCCTCGCCGAGGCGGTCGACCTCGCCGGGCCGCTCCCCGAGCGTGCCGTGCGGATACTGGGCGCGGGCATCGCCGAGACGCTCTCCCGGGTCCATGCGACGGGGGCCGTGCTGCAGGGTCTCGCCCCCAGGACGGTGCTGCTGGCCGAGGACGGGCCGCGGCTCACCGCGTTCGGGCCGCTGGGCGCGGCGGCCGACGCCGAGGCGCGGCCGGGCGGCCAGCTCTCCGTACGCCTCGGCTATCTGACCCCGGAGCAGGTCGCGGGCCAGGAGGCCGGACCCGCCTCCGACCTCTTCGTGCTGGGCCTGCTCCTCGCGTACGCGGCGACGGGCAGCACCCCGCTGGCGGAGGGTCCGGCCGACGAGGCCGCGGAGCGGATCGCCCACACCGACCCCCGGCTGGACGCCGTGCCGGACGAACTGCGTGAACTGGTCGCCCGCTGCCTGGCGAAGGACCCGGCCGACCGCCCCACCGCGGGCTCGGTGGCGGCGGAGCTGGCGCTGGAGGGTGCGGCCGGACTGGCCAAGGGCGGCTGGCTGCCCGAGCCGCTGACGGCCGCCCTGGCCGAACAGAGTGCGCGGGTACGGGAACCGGCGGCCGTGGTGGACGCCGCCGACGGGGGCACGGTGGCCCTGGCGGACGCCTCCGACGTACAGGACGCCACGCCCCCGCCGCCGCCCCATCGCGACACCCGGACCGCACAGTTGGGGGTCATCGACCACCAGGCCCCCCGGCCCGACCGCGCGACCACCCAGCTCGCCCTGCCACCCGGACCGCCCCTGCCACCCGGGCAGTCCATGCAGCTGCAGGGGCAGCCGGCCGGCATCCCCGCCGCGCCTGCGGCCCCGCACCCGCCGGCGCTGCCCGCCCCCGGACCCGTCGCGCTCCTCCCCGTCGCCACTCCCCCGGCCCCCGCCGGGCGTACCGCCGTCGACCGCCGCACCCTGCTGATCGGGGCCGCCGCCGGAGCCGCCGGCCTCCTCGTCGGGGGCGGCGGGGTCCTCGCGCTCGGCTCCGGTGACGACGCCGAGCCCACGGTCGACGCGAAGCCCGCACCGAGCCCCAGCCGGCCGGTCGTCGCCGGGCTGCCCCCGCAGCCGCGCTGGGTCTACACCCACCCGGCGGCCGAACCGGCCCCCCTCACCGCCACCCTCTGGAACGAACGGCTGCTGGTGCTGACCGGCGAGACCCATGCGTCCGCCGTCGATCTGAGCACCGGGCGCCGGATCTGGGAGAGCCCGGACGCCGCCAAGGGCCAGGCCGCCCTGGCCGCCGGCAAGGAGTTCGTCTTCGTCGCCGGCCCGTCCGAGTTCCTGTGGCTGTCCGCGAAGGACGGCCGGCCGGCCCACCGGGTGGCGTACGCCGACGGGTTCGAGGGCGCTCCGCACCTCTCGGTGCGCACGCTCGTCGGATCGTCCGGTGCGCACCTCTGGTTCACCGGCTCGCACGAGGTCACCGTGAAGGCCCCCAAGCCCAAGAAGGGCAAGAAGCCCGGCAAGGACCGGCAGGTCGTCAAGTCCTATCTGTTCGGGTACGACATCGAGCAGCGCAAGGAGCTGTGGCGGACGCCCGTGCCCACCGGCCGCGGTCCGATCGCGCCCGTCCACCGCCTGGTGGCGATCCGCCCGGACGCCGTCGTCGTGCGCCAGGACCGGCTGACGCTCACCCCCGCCGACGTGAAGGCGGCCAAGGGCAAGGCCCTCTTCCGCAGCTTCGACCGGCAGACCGGGAAGCAGCAGTGGGCCAAGGCCATCGGCACGGTCGCCCCCGACGCGGCAGCCGTGGGAGACGCGGACGGGGTGCTGTACGCGGCGGTCGGCGACGACCTGCGGGCCTTCGAGACCCCCGGTGGCCGGCCGAAGTGGACGCTGAACGGCACCTCGGGTTCCTTCTTCGGAACCTCCGTCGAGGCCGGTGGGCTGCTGCACACCACCAACGGCAACCAGGAAGTGGGCGTGGTCGACCGGGAGACCGGGCGGCTGCGCTGGCGGCGGTCCACGGAGTCGGTGGTCAAGGGATCGACTCCCACGGTCACGGTCAGCGGCTCGGGCAGCACGCTGTTCGCGGCGGACCCCGGGCAGGTCACCGCGTTCGCGGCGGCCGACGGGCGGCGGCTCTGGAAGTTCCAGGACATCGGGGCCCAGGACCCGAAGGGGGCGACGGTCACCGCCCGGTACCAGGTGCTGGCCTACGGGAAGACCGCGGTCGTCCGGCGCGACCGCGTGGTCTACGCGTTCCCGGTCGCCTGACCGGTGCGGCCGACGGGCGGTGCGGTCGCCTGACCGGTGCGGCCGACGGGCGGTGCGGTCGCCTGACCGGTGCGGCCGACGGGCCGGTGCGGTCGCCGGGCCGGTGCGGTCGCCGGGCCGGTGCGGTCGCCGGGCCGGTGCGGGCCCGGACCGCCGCCTTCCGGGGGAATCGGGCCACCGCCACACCCGGAGGTTCTTGCATCACCTGACGGCGAGTGAGCGTATGGAGGAATTGCGCTCACTCATGGGGTAGTCGCACGATTCGCCCCGTTTCGGAGGTGGTGTCGTGTCGGGCAAACTCCTGCGCTCCTTCGGCACGGCGGCGCTGGCCGCCGTCGTCGTGACCTCACCGGCCGCAGCCGTCGCGGCCCCCTCACCGGCCCCGTCGCCGAGCACCGAGAGCTCCGATGGCCCCGCCGCCCCGGCAGCCGGTCCCGAGGCGGCGCCCGGCAGCGTCGCCGGACTGCTGAACGAACTCCAGCGGCTGTACCAGCAGACCGAGGAGGCCACCGAGACCTACAACGGGACGGCGGCCGAGCTGAAGAAGCGGACCGCGGAGGCGAAGAAGCTGGACTCCGCGCTCGTCACCGCCCGGCTCTCGCTCTCCCGCAGCCGCGACGCCGCCGGGCAGCTGGCCCGTGAGCAGTACCAGGGCCGGTCCGAGCTCTCCGCGTATCTGCGGCTGCTGCTGATGCGCGATCCCGAGTACGCCCTGGACCAGGGCCAGGTCGTCCAGCGGCTGGCCGCGGGCCGGGTGGCGACCATGAAACGCCTCGGCGGCGCCGAGAAGCGTGCCGACGACCTGGCGAAGGCATCCCGCAAGGCCCTGGACCGGCAACAGGTCCTGGCGACGCGGCAGAAGAAGGAACGCGACACGGTCCAGGAGCGGCTGAAACAGGTCGAGGGGCTGCTCGCCACACTCTCGGCGGACCAGCTCGCCGAACTCTCCCGCCTCGAACAGGAGGGTACGGACAAGGCCCAGGACGCCCTGGTCGCCTCGGGCGCCCTCTCCTCGGCCCGGCCGGCGACCGCGCAGGGCGGCGAGGCGGTCCGGTACGCGATCGAGCAGATCGGCAAGCCGTATGTGTGGGGCGCGGAGGGGCCGGGCTCGTTCGACTGCTCGGGGCTCACCTCGCAGGCCTGGGCCAGCGCCGGCCGCACCATCCCCCGCACCTCGCAGGAGCAGTGGCGACAGCTGCGGAAGGTGGCGGTGAGCGCCCTGCGGCCGGGCGATCTGGTGGTCTACTTCCCGACGGCCACGCACGTGGCGCTGTACATCGGCAACGGCCTGGTGGTGCAGGCACCGCGCCCCGGCTCCCGGGTCAAGGTCTCACCCGTGGCGTCGAATCCGCTGCTGGGCGCTGTCCGGCCCGATCCGGAGAGCGCGCCGCTGACCACGTACAGGACGCCGAAGCTTCCCGAAGGGGCCTCCGAGGGCTCCGACGAGGGGTACGGCGACACGTCGGCGCCCGGCGAGTAGCGCGCAGCGACGCATCGGCCGGGCCGGGCGCGCCGGAGGACCGGCGGTGCCCGGCCCGGCCGGTGCGTTCAGGGGGTACGGGGCGTTCAGGCGGCCGGACCCGCGACCGAGGCGAGGTAGGCGTTCGTCTTCTCCGGCTCGTAGAAGAAGTTCTCGAAGTCCGCCGGGTCGTTGAACCCGTTGGCGAAGCGGTCGGCGACCGGCTGGAGCTGAACGCCGGCGCCGATCAGGTTCAGCACGTGCTCCGGCGGGACGCCGAGCATCGCGTTAGTCCACTTCGTGACGTGCTGGGCGGTGTCCCAGTAGCGGTCGAACGTGGACTGCATCCACGCCGCGTCGAACTCCCCGTCGCCGTGCTCGATGATCGAGTCCAGGTAGGCGTTCGCACACTTGGAGGCCGAGTTGGAGCCCTGGCCGGTGATCGGGTCGTTGGCGACGACCACGTCCGCCACACCGAGCACGAGACCGCCGCCGGGGAGCCGGCCGATCGGCTTGCGGACGGTCGGGGCGTAACGGCCCGCCAGGGTGCCGTTGGCGTCGGTCAGTTCGACCTTGGTGGCGCGCGCGTACTCCCACGGGGTGAACTTCTCCATGAGCTCCAGCGTCTTGGCGAGGTGCTCCGAGGGGTCCTTGATGCCCTGGAAGGCGTCGATCGGGCCGCCCGGGACGCCCTCCCAGAACAGGATGTCGGCGCGGCCGGACGTGGTCAGGGTCGGCATCACGAAGAGCTCGCCGACGCCCGGGACCAGGTTGCAGCGGACCGCGTCGAACTCGGGGTGCTCGGGGCGCGGTCCCATGCCGTGGACGTACGCGACGGCCAGGGCGCGCTGCGGGGCGTCGTACGGCGAACGGGACGCGTCCCGGCCGAACATGGACACCAGCTCGCCCTTGCCGGCCGAGACCATCACCAGGTCGTAGGTGCGGGAGAAGTAGTCCAGGTCGGACACGGCCGCACCGTGGATGACGAGCTGTCCGCCGCGCTGGGCGAAGGTGTCCATCCAGCCGGCCATCTTCACGCGCTGGTCGACGGACTGGGCGAAGCCGTCCAGCTTGCCGACCCAGTCGACGGCGCGCGAGGAGTCGGGCGCGGCGACCGAGACGCCGAGGCCCTCGATGCGCGGGGCCTGGGACTCCCAGAAGTTGAGCTGGTAGTCCCGCTCGTACTGGAGCGCGGTGTGGAACATGCACTGCGTCGACATGACCCGGCCGGAGCGGATCTCGTCGGCCGTGCGGTTGGACATCAGGGTGACTTCGTAGCCTCTGGACTGCAGTCCGAGGGCGAGCTGGAGCCCGGACTGACCGGCTCCGACTATGAGTATCTTCCGCATCGCGGTTCTCCGTTGTGTGTAGCTAGGGCCTGGCGTCAAACTGCCGTCGTCGCCCGAAGGGCGGCCGCGCGGCGTCTGACGGCAGTTTGACGCCGCGAGCGTGCGTGCCAGACGCCGCCCGGCAGGCGGGACTTTCGAAACACGCCCTAGGCCGGGGTGTTGTCGAGAGCGTGGCCCACCAGGGCCAGCAGCGACTCGACGACGGTGATCCTGTTACGCGCGTCCATGATCACAACTGGCACGTGCGGAGGGACGGTCAGGGCCTCCCGGACGTCTTCGGCCTCGAACCCGGGTGTGCCCTCGAAGTGGTTGACGGCCACGATGTACGGCAGTCCGCAGCTCTCGAAGTAGTCGAGTGCGGGGAAGCAGTCGGCGAGCCGGCGGGTGTCGGCCATCACGACCGCGCCGATCGCGCCGCGCACGAGGTCGTCCCACATGAACCAGAAGCGCTGCTGGCCCGGTGTGCCGAAGACGTACAGCACGAGGTCGTCGTCGAGCGTGAGACGGCCGAAGTCCATCGCGACGGTCGTGGTGACCTTGTCGGGCGTCGCGCTGAGGTCGTCGGTCTCCTCACTGGCCTGGGTCATCATCGCTTCGGTCTTCAGCGGGGTGATCTCGGAGACCGAGCCCACGAAGGTGGTCTTGCCCACCCCGAAGCCGCCCGCGACCACTATCTTCGTGGCGATCGGGGCCCTGGTGCGGTCGAGCTGCCAGGCCTGCAGCGATTCCTCGGCCTGGTCCTTCGGCCCCGGCTGGCGCGGGGCGAACAGCGGCGACTCAGAGACGACGGAGTCCATTGAGCACCCTTTCGAGCAGTGCGCGGTCGGGCTGGCCGGTGCCGTGACCGGTTCCGTACACGCGGATCTTTCCCTGGTCGGCCAAGTCGCTGAGCAGCACCCTGACCACACCGAGCGGCATCTTCAGCAGGGCGGAGATCTCCGCGACGGTACGCATCCGGCGGCAGATCTCGACGATGGCCTGGAGCTCCGGCATGACGCGCGAGGCCAGGTTGCCGTTGGTCAGTTCGCGGCGCTCGTCGGGGGCTTCGAGCGCGGCGACGAACGTCTCGACGAGCAGGACGTGGCCGAAGCGGGTACGGCCGCCGGTGAGCGAGTACGGGCGCACCCGCGCGGGCCGTTTGTCGGCCCCGCGCACCGGGAGCCTGCGGGCGGGTTCAGCAGCAGCGGGGATCACTGGGCGCTCTCCATCGATTTGCGCAGCTCACTGCGGAGTTCGGGGGTGAGTACGTGTCCGGCACGGCCGACGAAGAGCGCCATGTGGTAGGCGATGACGCTCATGTCGCAGTCGGGTGTGGCGTGCACACCGAGCAGCGAGCCGTCGCTGATCGACATGACGAAGACGCTGCCTTCGTCCATGGCGACCATGGTCTGCTTGACGCCGCCGCCGTCCATCAGCTTCGCGGCGCCGACGGTGA
Source organism: Streptomyces sp. NPDC050422 (assembly GCF_044458665.1). Taxonomy (NCBI): domain Bacteria; kingdom Bacillati; phylum Actinomycetota; class Actinomycetes; order Kitasatosporales; family Streptomycetaceae; genus Streptomyces; species Streptomyces sp. NPDC050422. The sequence continues at coordinate 216,117 of NZ_JBITIE010000009.1, read as the reverse complement.
GGCTGCCGATGCCGGAGACGATGGTCGCCAGATCGGCGCTGGAGCCCCGGGGGCCGTCCTGCCGGCCTGCCCCCTTGGCGTTCTGGTGGCCGGGGTCGGAGGAGAGCAGCATGAGTCCGTCGGACGAGACGACGGTGACCGAGTGGACCCCTGGCACCTCCTCCACCAGATTGCTCAGCAACCAGTGAAGGTTCCGGGCTTCGGTACTCAGCCCGAATGTGCTGGGCGCAGTCAACTGCGTGCCTCCTCGACTGTGTCCCCCGTCTCTCCGGTTCGGCCATCGGTACGGCCTGCCGGCTCAGTGTGCTCGGTACGTGTGGTGCCTGCGGCCGGGGCGGTGGTCTCGGCGATCTCCGCCTCGACGTCCCGGCGGCCGTTCTTCGCGCCCTGGTGGAAGCCGCCGAGCCGGCGGCGCAGGGCTTCCTTGTCGACGCTGCCCGTGCGCTCGGGGGCGGGGGCAGACGCGGGCTTGACGACCTTGGGGGTGCGCTTGGGCAGCCCCTTGTCGGTGGTCCGCTCGGGCGCCGGCTGCGGGTCGGGCTCCGGGTGGCGCGGCCCGGGCAGCGCGTCTGCCACCGGGTTCGCGACGGGGGCGGGGGCGGGTGCGGGTGCCGGGGCGGGGGCGGGGGCGGGTGCCGTAGCGGGCTCCGGCCGGCCGGCCTCGTCGGCGGTGCGCTCGTGACGGTCGGGGCCGATGGCGTACGGGCCGGCGGCGGTCGTGGGCTCCGGGCCGTCCCCGAAGGCGGGGGCGTGCGTGAACTCGGGCACGTCCTCGAACTCGGGCACCCTCGGGAGCCGGACCTGCATCGTGGTCTCGGCCTCGGTCTCCGGGGGCCGCACGGGCCCGGGGACCGGGGAGACCGGGGAGGGCCCGGGCTGCTGCGGGCCCTCCGGCTCCGGCGCGGCCGGAGGGGCGTGGTCGGGGACGACCGGGGTGGCGACCGGGGTGTGGTCCTCGGCCGGGGCGGCCTGCGGGCCGGGCGTGGGAGCGGCCGTGGTGCCGGTCTCCGCGATCGTCTGCTCGGCGATCGTCTGCTCGGCGGCCGCGATCAGCGGGTCACCGGGCAGGGCGAGGGTGCGGCGCGGCAGGGCGTTGGAGTTGGCCTCGGCGACCGATCCGGGGAGGTTCAGCGTGGGCGCGTCGCCCAGGGCCGTGACCGGCGGCGGGGTCGCGGCCGGGGGCGCCTTCGGGAGCAGGGCCTGGGGCAGCACGACGACCGCGGTCACCCCGCTGCCCTTCTGCTCCCGCAGCTGGACCCGTACACCGTGGCGTGCGGCCAGCAGCGAGGTCACCTGGAGACCGAGACCGGCCCCGTCCGCGCTCTGCTCACCCGCCTCGAAGAGCGACGGGTCGCCGAGACGGGTGTTGAGCTCGCCCATCCGTACGGACGACATGCCGATGCCCTCGTCCTGCACGGAGAGCATCACCTCTCCGGTCTCCAGCAGCCAGCCGGAGAGCTGGACATGGGAGTCGGGCGGAGAGAACGAGGTGGCGTTCTCCAGGAGTTCGGCGACGAGGTGGCTGAGGTCGTCGGCGGCGAACCCGGCGATCTGGGCGTGCGGCGGCAGGGACTGGATGGTGACCCGCTCGTACCGCTCGATCTCGCTGACCGCGGCGCGCGCCACGTCGACCAGCGGGATCGGCCCGGGGTGCCCGTGTCCGTGCTCGGCGCCGGCGAGGACCAGCATGTTCTCGCTGTGGCGGCGCATGACGGTGGCCATGTGGTCGAGCTTGAACAGCGTGCCGAGCCGCTCCGGGTCCTGCTCGCGCTCCTCCAGGGACTCGATGACGCCGAGCTGGCGCTCGACGAGGCCGAGGGTGCGCAGGGACAGGTTGACGAAGGTGTGGTGGACGGTGTTCTTCAGCTTCTCCAGCTGCGCCGCCAGATCCGCGGTGTGGACCTGGAGTTCGGCGCGCTGGAGGGTGAGGGCCTCGCGGCCCGCGATCAGTTCGCCGCGCTCGCCCTCCAGCTTCTCGAACCGTCCGTTGAACTCGTGGAGCAGTCCGTGCAGCCGGCCGTGCAGGGCGTTGACGGAGCGGACGACCTGGGCGAACTCGTCGTTGCGGCCGGTGTAACGGACCGGTTCGGCCGTCTCGGGTTCGGCGGCGAGGCGGCCGGCACCGATCCGCAGGACGGCGAGCGGCTGCGTGAGGGTGCGGGCCACGGCGGTGGAGACGCCGACGGCGATGAGCAGACAGCCGCCGAGCAGCGCGATCCGCAGCTCGAGCGCGGTGACGTCGTCGTCGCGCAGCTGGCCGAGACGCTGCACCTGCGAGGTGCCGAGGGCGGATTCGACGCCCCGCATCCGGTCGATCCGGGCGGAGAGCGCTGCCTGGAGCTTCTTGCTGCTGACCTTCTGGTCGGACTCGGAGAGCTCGGGGCGATCGGTGAGTGAGGCGAGGTACTTGTCCGCGCTGTTGACCTCGGGGCCGGTGACGGTGGTGGACAGCTTGTCGCGGGCGCTCGCACCGGCGGCCTGGTCGAAGTCGGCGAGGGCGGAGAGCTCGCCGACCCGGGACTGCTGGGCGGCACGGCTCAGCTCGTCGCGGGTGCGGTCCTCCTTGGTCTCGCCCTCATCCTCGGTCTGGACGGGCAGGCCCGTGAACGGGTCGGTCTGCGGGGCGGCCGGTTCCTTGCGGGGGACGGCGAGCGCGGCGAGCAGCAGCCCGCGGGTGGCGGAGGCCTGCTCGGTGGCCCGGCCGAGCGCGAGCGGGGCGCGGACCGCCTCGGCGGCGCGCGGCGGCGTGCTGTCCGCGAGTTCGTCGGCGAGGTCGTGGAGCTTGGAGATGACCTCGGAGTACGCCTGATGGGCCTCCAGCGCCGTGCCTTTGCCGCTGATGGCGTTGCGGCGCAGGGAGGGGATGGTGGAGAGGTCGCGGCGCAGCACGGCGGAGGCCGCGTCCCGGATCTCGTCCACCTGTTGGTCGACCCGGGCGCTGCGGCTGCCCGCGGCGCCGTTGGCCGACCCGGGCCTGCCCTCCCGGCCGGCGGCGATGAAGGCAGTGACCTCGTCGCGCTCGTCGGCGAGGGAGTGCGCGAGCGCGATGGCCTGCTGGTTCACCTCCGCGAGGGTGACCAGCCGCTGCGAGTCGGTCAGGTCGGAGGAGGCGCTCAGCGCCGCCGGTGCCCCCGCGGCTATGACGGTGATCCCGACGACCGCGACGCCTGCGACGAGCCGGCTGCGGACGCGCACGGTGCGCCCGCTCTCAGCCGGCGCCGATGACGCCACCTCGGGTCCGCTGTGCTTGCTGCCCTTGCTCCGAGGCCGCTTCTTCTGCACCGGTGCTCGCAATCTCGACTCGTCCGCCCTTGAAGCAGAGGTGACGCCCGGTCACGTGAACGAGCGCCCCGACCCCTGGTACGGCTTCTGACCATTCCAGTGCTTTTGAGAGGGGGGCGTGCATCAACCGCTCCGCCACTCGAACGAGTGAACCGCACTCCGGAGTTGGCGAACAAGTCTCCCCCCGGGCTCCCGAGAGCACACCTGGGCACCCGGCTGGATCTTCGGGGCAGGCTTTGGCAGGATGCCCGCCCGCACACTTCCCGGAGTGATTCGTTCCGCTCCAACGGCCCGTCTGACCTGCTGGTACGGGCCAATCCCCGGTCCGTGCAGGCTCCGTGAAGGCATCGTGCAAACTTGCCGCATGCGCATCGAACTCGCCACCGCCCCCGGTCTCGCCGGGCACCCGAACGAGGACTGGACGGCCACCGTCCTGCCCGCCTCCGGCCAGGGTGGGGGGCTCGTCCTGCTCGACGGGGTGACCCCGCCCCGAGGTGACGACGGTTGTGCGCACTCCGTCCCCTGGTTCACGGCGCGACTCGGAGGGGCCCTGGTCGAACTGTCGGGTTCGCGGCGGGATCTGACCCTGCGGGAGATCCTCGCGGAGTCCATCCGGCGCACCGCCGACACGCACCGTTCCCTGTGTGACCTTTCTCACGTGCGCACGCCACAGGCAACCGTGGTCATGGTGCGTTGGGACGAGACGGAGATCGAGCACCTGGTGCTGTCCGACTCGGTGCTGCTGTTCGAGTCGCCGGGCGGCGCCGTCCGCGCCCTGCTGGACGACCGGCTCGACCGGCTGCCGCCGGGCTCGCTCGCCTCCGAGGCGAGCGCCGACGCACTGCGGAACAGGGAGGGCGGCTTCTTCACCGCCGCCGCCGACCCGGCCGTGGCCGGCCGCGCGGTCACCGGGCGGACGCCACGCGCCGAGGTGCGGGCGGTCGCCGCGATGACGGACGGGGCGAGCCGCTGGACGGAGATGTTCGGCGAGGGCGACTGGGCGGCCTGCCTCGGAGTGCTGCACAAGGAGGGCCCGCAGGCGCTGATCGACCGGGTCCGGGTCCTGGAGGACGCGGACACCGACCGTACGCACCTGCGGCGGAGCAAGCGGCACGACGACGCGACGGCGGTCTACGCCCAGCTGTGAACCGCCCCGGCGCGCCCGGCGGTCCACGCGCGACTGCGACCCGCCCCGGCGTGCCCTGCGCGGTCCTCGCGCCGCCTTCGCCCGCCCCGGCGTGCCCGGCGGTCCGCCTCAGCCCTCGGCGCGGGCGTTCAGCTGGTGCAGGAGCCGGGCGAGCTCCGCCACCTCGACGCGGTCCCAGTCGGCGAGCTTGCGCACATAGCGGTCACGGCGCGCGTCCCGGACACTGCGGAAGCGGGCGAGGCCCTCGTCCGTGAGGTGGACGAGGAAGGCCCGCCCGTCGGCGGGGTCCGGCTCGCGCGCCACCAGTCCGAGGTCTTCCAGGGCACGCAGTTGACGGCTCATGGTGGCCTTCCCGACACCGATGTACGAGGCGAGGTCGGTGGCCCGCTGACGGCCGGCCGACTCCAGGCGTACGAGGAGTCCGTAGGCCGCCGCCTCCAGCTCGGGGTGCACCTCACGCGCCATTTCACCGGAGTTGGCCCGGGCGCGGCGCAAGAAGACCGCCAACTCCAGTTCCAGGGCGAGGAATTCGTGGTCCACACCATTTCCTCCGGTTGCGCCGGGTTCACTCCCGCTTTCGCTCCCGTGCACGTCAACACCCCTCATGAGCTTTCCCACCAATGAAAGTTTCTTTCACCGCCGCTCATCGCCGCAGCTCCGCCAGTATTTCGCAGGAGTAGACCAACGGCACCGCCCAGGCCCTCTTCCGCCACCCGGGTCTACGTGCGTAGCGTCATGCATGGCATGTTCACACCACGGCATGCCGCCAGGGGTGCGTCCGACGCTCCCCGGGTCAGCAGTTCCCCCCACCAAGGCTTCGGAGGCACGCACATGCCCGTGCACAGATCCGGCTCCAAGACAGCCCGTCGCTCGCGGTTCGCCGCAGCGGGAACTCTGCTCGCAGCGCTCTCCCTCCTCGTCGCCCTGCCCGGCGCCGCCGGCGCGGCCCCGACTGCGGGGGACCCCACGAAACCCGCCCGGGGCACGGCCACCATGGGCATGGGCGTCGTCGCCCACGACGGCCAGGGCGGCCTGCCCACCACCCGCGCCGTCCAGACCGAAGGCGTGGACGTGAGCGGCCACCAGAACGCCGTGGCCTGGTCGACGCTCTGGAACAGCGGCGTCAAGTGGGCCTACGTCAAGGCCTCCGAAGGCACGTACTACACGAACGAGGACTTCGCCCAGCAGTACAACGGCTCGTACAACGTGGGGATGATCCGCGGCTCGTACCACTTCGCCACCCCGGACACGACGAGCGGCGCCACCCAGGCCAACTACTTCGTGGACCACGGGGGCGGCTGGTCCAAGGACGGCAAGACGCTGCCCGGCGTGCTCGACATCGAGTGGAACCCGTACGGCGCGCAGTGCTACGGCAAGACCGCGGCCGGGATGGTCTCCTGGATCCGTGACTTCGTGAACACCTACAAAGCGCGCACCGGACGCGATGCGGTCATCTACACCGCGACCAGCTGGTGGCAGTCCTGCACGGGCAACAACGCGAGCTTCGGCGCCACCAACCCGCTGTGGGTGGCCCGCTACAACACCACGGTCGGAACGCTCCCGGCCGGCTGGGGCTTCTACACGATCTGGCAGTACACCTCGTCCGGCCCGACGGTGGGCGACCACAACCACTTCAACGGCGCCCTCGACCGCGTACAGGCACTGGCCAACGGCTAGCCGCCGACCGCTCGGCCCTTCCCCACGGAGCCCGGTGACGCATCCCGTCGCCGGGCTTTGCCTTGCCCAACGCCTCCGACCAGGAACGGAGGCCCCTGACCGGCCTCACGCCACCCCCCTATACACCGCATGTATACGCGCTGTGTATATTCCTTGCAGCTCGCACGTAAGTGCGAGGTAAGCAACGAGGGAGTGACCTGCCTTGCCCAGTAGGACGAAGTCGATCGGTACGGGGTTGGCCGTCGCTCTTGTGACGGCGCTCACGCTGACGCTGAGCGGCTGCTCGATGGAGACCACGGCCCCCGGATCCGCCCGCGGCGACGCGGGCTCGGACGCCAAGGGATCGTTCGGCCCGGTGGACTGCCGCAAGGCGAAGTGCATAGCCCTCACCTTCGACGCGGGTCCGGCCGAGGACACCCCCCACCTGCTGGACATCCTCAAGAAGGAGAAGGTCCACGCGACTTTCTTCCTGCTGGGCAAGAACCATGTGAAGAAGCACCCCGAGACCGTCCGCCGGATCGAGGCGGAGGGGCACGAGGTCGCCAACCACACCTGGTCGCACGAGATCCTGACGGACAAGAAGCCCGCGGAGATACGCGCCGAGCTGGAGAAGACGCAGGACGCGATCGAGGCGATCACCGGCAAGAAGCCTCGTCTGATGCGCCCGCCGCAGGGCCGCACCGACGACACCGTCTCCGAGATCAGCAAGGACCTCGGGCTCTCCCAGATCCTGTGGAGCGCCACCGCCAAGGACTACTCGACGACCGACTCCGCGCTGATCAAGAAGCGGATACTCGACCAGGCGAGCAAGGACGGCATCATCCTGCTGCACGACATCTACAAGGGCTCGGTACCCGCGGTGCCCGGCATCATCGAGGAGCTGAAGAAGCGCGGCTACACCTTCGTCACCGTCCCGCAGCTGATGGCGCCCGCCGAGCCGGTCCCGGGGACCATCTACCGCCCCTGATCCGATCCGCGGCCACCGCTCACGCGGAACGGCCCGCCTCCCCGCGAGGGATGACGGGCCGTCCGCTCCGGTCGTGTCCGCAGCGCCCACAGACCCTTAGGCCGCGGCCGGGATCCTCCGCTCCGCCGGGGCCGAGGCCGGGGCGAGGGCGATCTCCAGGACCTGGCGGACGTCGGTGACCGGGTGGACCTCCAGGGTGTCCAGCACCTCGGCGGGGACGTCGTCCAGGTCTGCCTCGTTGCGCTGGGGGATCACCACGGTGGTGATGCCCGCGCGGTGGGCGGCCAGCAGCTTCTGCTTCAGGCCGCCGATCGGCAGCACCCGTCCGGTCAGCGACACCTCACCGGTCATCGCCACATCCGTACGGACCAGCCGTCCGGAGAGCAGCGAGGCCAGCGCGGTCGTCAGGGTGATGCCCGCACTCGGGCCGTCCTTGGGGACCGCGCCCGCCGGGAAGTGGATGTGCACGCCCCGGTCCTTGAGGTCCGCGACCGGCAGCTCCAGCTCCGCACCGTGCGACCGCAGGAAGCTCAGCGCGATCTGCGCGGACTCCTTCATCACGTCGCCGAGCTGACCGGTGAGGGTCAGTCCGGACGCCCCGGTCTCCGGATCGGCCAGCGACGCCTCCACGAAGAGCACGTCACCGCCCGCCCCGGTCACCGCGAGCCCGGTGGCCACGCCCGGCACCGCGGTGCGGCGCTCGGCCGGGTCCTGGGCGGACTCGGGGACGTGGTGCGGCCGGCCGACGAGACCGCGCAGATCGTCCTCGGTCACCGTGAACGGCAGTTCGCGGTCGCCCAGTTCGTGCTGGGCCGCGACCTTGCGCAGCAGCCTCCCGACGGCCCGCTCCAGATTCCGGACCCCGGCCTCCCTCGTGTACTCGCCGGCCAGCTTGCGCAGCGCGGACTCGTCGAGGGTGACCTCGTCCTCCTCCAGACCGGCCCGCTCCAGCTGGCGCGGGAGCAGGTGGTCGCGGGCGATGACGACCTTCTCGTCCTCGGTGTAGCCGTCGAGCCTGACCAGTTCCATCCGGTCGAGCAGTGCCTCCGGGATGGCGTCGAGCACATTCGCCGTAGCCAGGAAGACGACGTCGCTGAGGTCGAGTTCGACCTCCAGGTAGTGGTCGCGGAAGGTGTGGTTCTGGGCCGGGTCGAGCACTTCGAGGAGGGCTGCGGCGGGGTCGCCGCGGAAGTCGGAGCCGACCTTGTCGATCTCGTCGAGGAGGACGACCGGGTTCATCGAACCGGCCTCCTTGATGGCGCGGACGATGCGTCCGGGGAGCGCGCCGACGTACGTACGCCGGTGGCCGCGGATCTCCGCCTCGTCACGGACACCGCCGAGTGCGACGCGGACGAACTTGCGGCCCATGGCGTGCGCCACGGACTCGCCGAGCGAGGTCTTTCCGACCCCGGGCGGCCCGACCAGGGCCAGCACGGCACCGCCGCGCCGGCCCCCGACGACGCCCAGTCCGCGGTCGGCGCGCCTCTTGCGTACCGCGAGGTACTCGGTGATGCGCTCCTTCACGTCCTGCAGGCCCGCGTGCTCGGCGTCGAGGATCTCCCGGGCGCCCTTGATGTCGTACGCGTCCTCGGTCCGCTCGGTCCACGGCAGTTCCAGGACGGTGTCGAGCCAGGTCCTGATCCAGGAGCCCTCGGGGCTCTGGTCCGAGGAGCGCTCCAGCTTGTCGACCTCCTTGAGCGCCGCCTCGCGGACGTGCTCGGGGAGGTCAGCGGCCTCGACGCGCGCCCGGTAGTCGTCGGACTCGTCCTCCGGGTCGCCGTTGAGCTCGGAGAGCTCCTTGCGTACGGCGTCGAGCTGGCGCCGCAGCAGGAATTCGCGCTGCTGCTTGTCGACGCCCTCCTGGACGTCCTTGGCGATGGACTCGGCGACGTCCTGCTCGGCGAGGTGTTCGCCGAGCCACTGGATGGCGAGCTTCAGCCGGGCGACCGCGTCGGTCGTCTCCAGCAGCCGCACCTTCTGGGCGGTGGTGAGGAAGGGGGAGTATCCGGAGTTGTCGGCGAGCGCGGAGACGTCCTCGATCTGCTGGACCCGGTCCACGACCTGCCAGGCACCGCGCCCCTTCAGCCAGCTGGTGGCGAGCGCCTTGTACTCCTTGACCAGCTCGGCGACGGCTCCGGGGAGGGGTTCGGGGACGGAGACGTCGACCCGTGTCCCTTCCACCCAGAGCGCGGCACCGGGACCGCTGGTCCCGGCCCCGATGCGCACCCGTCCACGGCCGCGGATGAGGGCGCCCGGGTCACCGTCCGAGAGTCGCCCGACCTGCTCGACGGTCCCCACGACACCGATGCCGGTGTAGGTCCCGTCGATGCGCGGAACGAGCAGCACCTCGGGCTTGCCGCCGGCTTCGCGGGCTGCGGCCTGTGCGGCCTCCACCGCGGCGCGTACATCGCTCTCGGACAGGTCGAGAGGCACCACCATTCCGGGCAGCACGACCTCGTCGTCGAGCGGCAGCACGGGCAGGGTGAGCGGTGTGACCGCATTGGACTCAGTAGCCATGATCTCCCCTTTGGCAGTCAAGTTGAGCTATGTGGACTCAATGCTAGTGAGCCGCTCAATGTTCCCCGGGGTGCGTTCGCTCTGAGCGATCGCGGCATGACAGCCGCGGCCTGCCCTGGGTGCAACAGCGGGCGGGACCGCCGTAATCCCGCGACCGCACGGGCCCGCGTACGCGCAATCGGGCGCGACATCGTGCAGCACATCGGGCGCGAAATCCCGTGGAGGACGAGGGTCCGGCCGACCAGGATGGGCCCATGGCCGATTCCCTCCTTCCCGTGCAGGCCCTGCTCGTCGTGGACGTCCAGAAGGCGGGGGTGACCGGAGACAGGGCCGTGCCCGGCGCGCCCGAACTGCTGGAGCGGACCGCGGACCTGATCGCGCGGGCACGGCAGAGCGGTGCACTCGTCGTGCACCTCCAGAACGACGGTGCTCCCGGCGCGGGCGACGAACCCCACACGCCCGGCTGGGCCCTCCACCTGCGGGTCGAGGCGGGGCCCACGGAGTCCGTGATCCGCAAGACCAGGGACGACGGCTTCGCCGGCACGTCGCTGGGCTCCCTGCTGAGCGGGGCGGGCGTCAGGGCAGTCGCCGTCTGTGGCGTGATGTCGGAGGTGTGCGTCCAGGCGACGGCCCGCTCGGCCCTGGCCCAGGACTACCGGGTCGTTCTCCCCCATGACGCGCATGCGACGCAGGACATCCCGGCGGCTCCCGGGATCAGCGCGGCGGTCCCGGCCGCCGTGGTCTCCCGGGTCGCCGCGTGGGCCATCAGCGCGGACGCGGATGTCACCACACGGGCCGCGGACGTGACGTTCACGGCTCCGCCGGAGGCGTAGCCGGAGTCACGGGGTATATGCCGTGGTCAGGGGGGAGCGGGGCGGGCAGAGTACCCGTATGGACGACGACCGAGGGCCGAATAGGGACGGCACGATCGCGTGGGAGGGCTCACTGAGCCGGGTGCAGGAGGGGGTCGCGCCTGTCGTCGCGGCGGCCCGTTCCCGGATCACGGAGGAGGCTGGACCAGTGACCTGGCCGAGTCGGCCGAGCTCTTCGCCCGCTACCGCCCGCATCTTCCCGAGCGGGCCGAGCAGATGCGGCCGGCCGCGCGCACGGGCCGCACCCCGACCGCCGATCCGGCCGTCCTGCCCATGCTCGTCGACGACCTGGCGCCCTGGCTGGCGGCCGAGCACATCGCGGTGCACGGCGAGAAGGCGCCACGTCCCTGACCGGGTCCGGATGCGGCGTACGTGAACCGACCGGGCTCCCGGCTCCGATAGAGGAGGTGTGAGCGACGTGCACCCCTCGGGGGACGACCGGAACGACGAGGCGCTGCTGCGTGCCGTCGCGCAGGGGGACACGACCGCGCTGGCCGCGCTCTACGACCGGCACGCCGGCTGGCTGCTGGCCCGGCTGAACCGGCGGTGCGCGGACGCCGAGACCGTACGGGAGGTGCTGCAGGACACCTTCGTCACGGCCTGGCGTTCCGCCGGTTCGCACCGCGGTGCCGAGGCCGGCGGCTGGCTCTGGGTGATCGCCGCCCGCCGGCTGGTCGACGCGCAGCGGACCCGGGCCAGGACGGAGCGCGTGGCACAGGCCGAGAGCGCCGGCGGCGCGGAGTGGGCGGCCGCCGTGCCGTCCGCCGAGGACCGGGTCCTGGCCGGTCTGGAGTACGGCGACGTGGGTGCCGCGCTCGAGCGGATCTCGCCCGAGCTCCGGGAGGTCCTGCGGGCGACGGTCATCGACGGGCTGACGACCCGGGAGGCCGCCCGGCTGCTCGGCATACCGGAGGGGACGGTCAAGACCCGGGCGATGCGGGCCCGGCGAGAGCTGCGGGCCGCACTGGACCGGCTGGTTGTGGAGAACGGTCCGTTGGGAGGCACGGCATGACGGCCTGGCATGTGGGGGACGAACTGGCCGGGCGGTACGCGGCGGGGACCGCCGCCGAGACCGACGCCTGGTCGCTGGAGAAGCACGTCGAGTCGTGCGCACACTGCGCGGACCGGGTGTCGGCGGCGGTACGCGGCCGGGGGGCCGCGGCACCGCTGCTGGCGGACATCCGCACCGCGGTGCTCGCGGTCGCGGAGGCGGAGCCGGTACGGGGAGCCCCGCGGTTGCCGGGGCCCGCCTCCCGGCTCGGGCGGGTGGTGTGGGCCGCCGGCCCGGCCCTCCGGGGGGCGTGGGCCGGGGCGCTGCTGCTCGTGGCGCTCGGGGCCGTCGCCCTGGCGTACGTCGGCGGACTCGGCGGCGCGGCCCGCCCCCTGCTCCTCGTCGTCGCTCCGGTGCTGCCGCTGGCCGGGGTCGGCGTCTCGTACGGGCGCCACGCCGACCCGATGCACGAGATCGCCACCACGACCCCGGGCGGCGGGCTTCGGCTGCTGCTAGTCAGGACCACGGCGGTACTCGCGGTGGCCGTCCCCGTGCTCACGCTCGCCGGGGCGGCGCTGCCCTCGTCGGCGGGCGGACCGGGGGCGGTGGCCTGGCTGCTGCCGGGGCTCGCCATGACGCTGGGGGCGCTGGCGCTCGGCTCGTACGTCGGCTGCCGCACGGGCGCCTCGTCCGTCGCCGCGTGCTGGGCCGCCGCCGTCGTCCTGCCGGCCTTCGGTACGTCGCCGTCGCGCATCTTCGACGCGGCCGAACCGGCCACCCGGTACTTCGCGGGGACCGCCGCACAGAGCGGCTGGGCGGCCGCGGCGGTGCTCTGCGCCGGGCTGCTGGCCCTGCGCCGCCGATCATTCGACCATCTGGAGAAGTCATGAGCGTGATCGCATGAGCAGCACCGTCAAGGTCACCGGGCTGACGGTCCGGCATCGCCGGACGACCGCCCTGGACGGCGTCGATCTGGACTTCGCCCTCGGTGTGCACGGGCTCCTCGGACCCAACGGGGCGGGCAAGACGTCGCTGATCAGGGTGGTGTCCACGGCTGCCGCCCCGACCGCCGGGCGGGTCGAGCTGCTGGGCAGCGAGGTGGGTGCGGAGGCGGATCACCGCAGCCGCGCGGCGGTCCGGCGCAGGCTGGGCTATCTGCCGCAGGAGTTCGGCTTCTACCCGGGCTTCACCGTCCGCGAGTTCGTCGCGTACGTGGCATGGCTCAAGGAGATGGACGGCGCCCTGATCGCGGGCGCCGTGGAGCGTGCGGTGGACCGGGTGGGCCTGACGGACCGGATCGACGCCCGGATGAAGACCCTGTCCGGCGGCATGGTGCGGCGCGTCGGCATCGCCCAGGCGATCGTCAACGAACCGGATCTGCTGCTGCTCGACGAGCCGACCGCGGGTCTGGACCCGGAGCAGCGGGTCGAGTTCCGCACCCTGATGCGGGAGCTCGGCGAACGGACCACGGTGATCCTCTCCACACACCTGGTCGAGGACGTGGCCACGGCCTGCGCCGATGTGACGCTGGTCGAGGCGGGCCAGGTCGCGTACCGGGGGACCACGGCCGAACTGGCGGCCCTGGGTAGCGAGGGGGCCGAGCTCGACGGCAGCCCCATCGAGCGCGGCTACACCGCCGCCCTGCGTACCCACCGTGCGAAGGCGGGGGCCCGATGACGACGACCGGCACCCCCGTCGCGGAGCAGCAGGACCCCCCGATGCACCGCTCCACCCGCTCACGCGCCGCATACCGCTCGACCCTTCTCGCGCTGCGGACCGAGCTGCGCCGCGGCATCGCGCCGTGGACCGGTGCGTGTACGGCGGTCATGCTCGCCGTCCCCATGGTGAACAAGGCCGATACGTGGCAGGGCGACTGGGGCGAGACCCAGGGATATCTGCACTCCGTGGCCACCCTCCTCGCCGGGCCGATGGTGGCGGCCGCGGCCTGCTGGGCCGGCGCCCGTGACTACCGGCGCGGCACCGACGAACTCTGGCGCTCGACCCCGCTCCCCCGCGCGTCGCGGGTGCTGGTGGCCGCACTGCCGGTCGTACTGTGGTCGGTCGCCGGGTATCTCGTCGTGCTGGCCGCGTCGCTCGTGGCCACCTGGCCGTACACAGGCGGCGGCAGCCCGTTCCTGTCCCTCGCCGTAGTGGACGCCGGCGTCCTGGTGGCCATGGGGCTGGTGGGGTACGCAGTCGGTCAACGGTGCCGGTGGCGGCTGGCCGCGCCGGTGCTCGCCGTGCTTCTGTACCTGGCCCTCGGCGTGCCCAACTACTCCGAATCGTCGGCGCAGTACCTCGACCCGGCCATGCAGTACATGCTCACCAGATCGCTGCCGGTGTGGTGGTTCGCCCCGGCGATGGTGGCCTGGACCTGCGGTCTCGCTCTCGCCGCACTGATCGCCCACGCGGCCAGGCGCCGGATTCTCGCCGTCGTACCACTGGTCGTTGCGGCGGCGGTCGCGCCGCTGATCGTGCACACAGGCTCCAGCCTGATCCGGGACGACCCGGCCGCCGGTCGGCTCGTCTGCGCGGACGGCACCCCGCAGCTCTGTCTGACCGCGTACGACGCATCGCTGCTGCCCCAGGTATCCGAGGCGCTGTCCGGGCTGTTCGGGCGGTTGGACGGAGTGCCGGGGGCACCGGCCCGCTACGTGAACCAGCAGCCCCTGGACGGCACCGCCGAGGTCTGGGTGCCGACGCCGGACATCGGCTGGTACGTCCGGCGAGGGCGGCTGCAGCACCCGCAGGACTTCGCCCGGCAGGTGGCCTACCAGGTGGTGAACCGGGACTGCCCGGACCCGGCGACCAAGGCGGAGCAGGCGGGCTCCGAGCGGCTCGTGTCCACCGACGATGCCGTCAGGGGCTGGCTCGCCGGTCCCGAGCCCTGGCGTCCCGTCGACGCGGAGAAGACCCCGCAGCAGCGCCGGCTCGAAACGATGCCGGCCCCCGAGCGCCGGGCCTGGCTCGGCCGCTTCCTCGCCACGCGCACGAGCTGCGACCCGTCCGAGGTGCCGGCCCTGTGAACCGCGCATCCGGCACCGTTCCCGTCCTCTGTCTGCGCTCCCGCGCCGTGCCCCGTACCGCCGCCGCGCTGACGTGCATCGTCCTGGTCGCCGCCTGGGCCGCCGACTGGCTGGTGAGCCGGACCTACTTCAACCACAGTGCCCGCGTCCCGGTCCTCGTGCTGGCCCCGATGCTGGTGTCGGCCGCGATCGGCACCAGCCTGTACGCCGCCGCCGACGAGCTCGACCGGACAGCCGTGCGCCGCTGGTGGCCGCGGCGGCTGCTGCATCTGCTCGCGCTCACCGTGCCGGCCGCGACGGCTCTCGCGCTGGCCGTCCCCGGACATCCCGAGGCCTTCGGCGCACCGGGCATGGTCCGTAACGTGCTCGGTGCGACCGGGGTGGCGGCCGCCTCGGCCGCCCTGATCGGCGCCCGGCTGAGCTGGCTGCCGATGACGGTGTACGGCGGCGCGGTGTACCTGGCGGCCCCGCGCACTCCGGGCGGCGCCGCCTCCGTATGGGCCTGGCTGATGCAGCCGGGGCCGCAGGCCGGGGCGTGGGTGGTGGCCTCGGTGGCGTACGCGACGGGGGCGACGCTGTTCGCCGTACGCGGGCCGCGCCGCGAACGCGGCTGACGACGCCCCCCCGTTCGGGGAAACCGCTGGCCCGGCGGCTGCGGCAAGCGACAGGATGACGGGACACCGACCGCCATCCACCGGAGACCAGCGCCATGCCCCTCACCTTCGGCCCCGACGCCCTCGCCCCCGTCACCCTGGACCGCCGCGAGGGACCGTACGGGGAGGTCGTCCTGCGCAGGCGGGGCGACGACTTCGAGATCATCGCCAACGGGTGTTTCCTGATGGACACCTCCGACGGGCGCTCCGAGCGGCTGCTGATCGATGCCGCGCTCGACGCGCTGCCCGCAGGGAGGAAGGACCCCGCGGTACTCATCGGCGGGCTCGGCGTCGGGTTCTCGCTCGCCCGGGCCGCCGACGGGCCGAGGTGGGGGCGGATCGCGGTGGCCGAGCGGGAGCAGGCCATCGTCGACTGGCACCTGGACGGGCCGCTGTCCGGGATCTCGGGGGCGGCGCTCGCCGATCCGCGGACCGTCGTCCTGACGACGGACCTCGTCGCCCACCTCCGTACGACTACGGACCGTTACGACGCGCTGTGTCTGGACATCGACAACGGACCGGACTGGACCGTCACCGAGGACAACGGGAATCTCTACTCCCCCGCCGGGCTCGCCGACTGCCTCGCACGACTCACGCCGGGCGGCGTGCTCGCGGTGTGGTCCGCACAGCCGTCCACGGAGTTCGAACAGGCCTTGCGGAATGCCGGATTCCGTGGGGTAAGGACGGAAGAGGTAGGCGTTGCCCGAGGTGTGCCCGACGTGGTCCATCTCGCAATTCGAGCAGCCTGACAACCCCCGCCGGGTATACGGGCCCCCGGGACGCCCGGGGGCCAAGCGGCACAAGCGCGACACTCCGCCTCCGTTGTTCCCCCGGCCCGCCCCCGCGGGCTTGCACCCTGCGTAGCCGGGAGCCCTCCGCTGCCTTTACGCTGCTGACCGATAGCGGGATCACCCACGAAATTCACGAGCGAAGACCGTACGTCCGGGGGAATGGCCTCCGTGAGAACGGGCAGGGGCGGGGCGATGGAACAGACACACACCACCCACACAGGTGTCGCGGCCACCCCGGGCGCGCAGCGCCGCGTGCTGGTGGTCGAGGACGACGCCACGATCGTCGATGCCATTGCCGCCCGGCTGCGGGCCGAGGGCTTCCTGGTGCAGACCGCGCTCGACGGCCCGGCGGCCGTGGACGCGGCCGAGGCCTGGCAGCCGGATCTGATGGTGCTCGACATCATGCTTCCCGGCTTCGACGGCCTGGAGGTCTGCCGTCGCGTGCAGGCCCAGCGCCCGGTGCCGGTGCTGATGCTGACCGCCCGCGACGACGAGACCGACATGCTGGTCGGCCTCGGCGTCGGCGCGGACGACTACATGACCAAGCCGTTCTCCATGCGTGAGCTGGCGGCCCGGGTCCACGTCCTGCTGCGCCGGGTGGAGCGGGCCGCACTGGCCGCCGTGACACCCCGCAGCGGAATACTCCGCCTCGGCGAGCTGGAGATCGACCACGCACAGCGCCGGGTGCGCGTCCGCGCCGATGACGTGCACCTGACGCCGACCGAGTTCGACCTGCTGGTCTGCCTGGCCAACACCCCGCGCGCGGTGCTCTCCCGGGAGCAGTTGCTGGCGGAGGTCTGGGACTGGGCGGACGCCTCGGGCACCCGCACCGTCGACAGCCACATCAAGGCGCTGCGCCGGAAGATCGGCGCGGAGCGGATCCGTACCGTGCACGGTGTCGGTTACGCGTTGGAGACCCCAGCGCCATGACCGCGCCCGGACCGGGGCTCCGGCCGTTCTCCATCAAGGCCAAGCTGGGCACGCTGGTCGTGGTCTCGGTGTTCATCACGACCGGGTTGATCATGGTGGCGGTGCGCACGCGCACCGAGCTCCGGTTCATCACGGTGTTCTCGGTGATCGCGACCCTGCTGATCACCCAGTTCGTGGCGCACGGCCTGACCGCGCCGCTGGACGAGATGAGAGCCGTGGCCCGGTCGATCTCGCACGGCGACTACACCAGACGCGTGAGCGGCGCCGACCGGCGTGACGAGCTCGGCGATCTGGCGCAGACGATCAACCTGATGGCGGACGACCTGGCCGCCGTGGACCGGCACCGCAAGGAGCTGGTGGCGAACGTCTCGCATGAGCTGCGCACCCCCATCGCGGCGCTGAGAGCCGTGCTGGAGAACGTCGTGGACGGGGTGTCCTCGGCCGATCCGGAGACGATGCGGACGGCGCTCAAACAGACGGAGCGGCTCGGCCGGCTGGTGGAGACGCTGCTGGACCTGTCCCGGCTGGACAACGGCGTGGTCACGCTGAAGGCCGGCCGCTTCGAGGTGTGGCCCTATCTGTCGGGGGTCCTCAAGGAGGCGAACCTCGCCGCCGCGCACCGCCGGCTGTCCTCCGGCTCCGGCAACCACTCCCGCACGGACGTCCATCTGCACCTGGACGTGTCCCCGCCGGAACTGACCGCGCACGCCGACGCGGAGCGGCTGCACCAGGTGGTGGCCAACCTGATCGACAACGCGGTGAAGCACAGCCCACCGCACGGCCGGGTCACCGTGCGCGCCCGGCGCGGCGGGCAGCCCGAGTCGCTGCATCTGGAGGTCATGGACGAGGGCCCCGGCATCCCGGAGTCCGAGCGGCACCGGGTCTTCGAGCGCTTCAACCGCGGCGAGGTGCCGTCCCCGCACGGTCCGGGCAGCGACGGCGGCACGGGACTGGGCCTCGCGATCGCCCGCTGGGCGGTGGATCTGCACGGCGGCCGGATCGGTGTGGCCGAATCAGCTCGCGGCTGCCGCATACGCGTCACTCTTCCGGGGATCCATCAGCCGCGAGGTTGACATAGGGTTCGAACCGGAAGGGCACGTTCTACGTGTTCTGTTCAAGGGGTACGGTCGAAGGGGCCGTAACTACGGTCTCGCGTACCCGGAGTGAAGCGGAACCAAGCTTGTTTCCCGCCATTTCCTGCCCCGAAACCCGACTTTCGATGTGACTTGCACGACGAAGACCGGCCCGGCCTGCATGGAACGGCCGGGGAGGCGTAGCCTTGATTTCCGCTGTCCATCACCTTGTGAAGCGGAAGAGGGCGGTTGCCGCCGTGTCGTCTCAGTCCCCCAGTAACTCGAGCATCTCGACCGACCAAGCAAGCCCGGGTACGAACCCGGCTGCTGCTTTTGGCGCCAATGAGTGGCTCGTCGACGAGATCTACCAGCAGTACCTCCAGGATCCCAATTCGGTCGATCGCGCCTGGTGGGACTTCTTCGCCGACTACAAGCCGGGTACGTCCGGCACGGCGGACAAGCCCGTTCCCGGCGCCGCAGCCGCGGGGGCTGCGGTGCCCGCGGCCCCGGCCGCCACCGCACCGGCCCCCACCACGCCTGCCGCACCCGCGGCCAAGGCTCCGGCCGCCCCGACTGCCCCGGCGCCCGCACCGGCCGCCCCGGCGGCTCCGGTGAAGGCCGCACCGGTGAAGGCCGCACCGGCTCCCGCCGCGAAGGCCCCGGCCGCTCCGGCGACCGAGGCTCCGGCCGGTCCCGAGTACGTGACGCTGCGCGGCCCGTCCGCCGCAGTCGCGAAGAACATGAACGCCTCGCTGGAGCTGCCGACGGCCACGTCCGTCCGCGCCGTCCCGGTGAAGCTGCTCTTCGACAACCGCATCGTCATCAACAACCACCTCAAGCGCGCCCGCGGCGGGAAGATCTCCTTCACGCACCTCATCGGGTACGCGATGGTGCAGGCCCTCAAGGCCATGCCGGCGATGAACTACTCCTTCGCCCAGAAGGACGGCAAGCCGACCCTGGTGAAGCCGGAGCACATCAACCTCGGCCTCGCCATCGACCTCGTGAAGCCGAACGGCGACCGCCAGCTGGTCGTCGCGGCCATCAAGAAGGCCGAGACGCTCAACTTCTTCGAGTTCTGGCAGGCCTACGAGGACATCGTCCGCCGGGCCCGCAACGGCAAGCTCGGCATGGACGACTTCACCGGCGTCACCGCCTCGCTGACCAACCCCGGCGGCATCGGCACCGTTCACTCGGTACCCCGCCTGATGCCCGGACAGGGCCTCATCATGGGCGTCGGCGCGATGGACTACCCGGCGGAGTTCCAGGGCACGTCGCAGGACACCCTGAACAAGCTGGGCATCTCCAAGGTCATGACGCTGACCTCGACGTACGACCACCGGGTCATCCAGGGCGCCGCCTCCGGCGAGTTCCTGCGGATCCTCTCCCAGCTCCTGCTCGGCGAGAACGAGTTCTACGACGAGATCTTCAAGGCGCTGCGCATCCCCTACGAGCCGGTCCGCTGGCTCAAGGACATCGACGCCTCGCACGACGACGACGTCACCAAGGCCGCACGGGTCTTCGAGCTGATCCACTCCTACCGGGTCCGCGGCCACGTCATGGCCGACACCGACCCGCTGGAGTACCACCAGCGCAAGCACCCCGACCTCGACATCACCGAGCACGGCCTCACCCTGTGGGACCTGGAGCGGGACTTCGCGGTCGGCGGTTTCGCCGGCAAGACGATGATGAAGCTCCGGGACATCCTCGGTGTGCTGCGTGAGTCGTACTGCCGCACCACCGGCATCGAGTTCATGCACATCCAGGACCCGAAGCAGCGCAAGTGGCTCCAGGACCGGGTGGAGCGTCCGCGCCCCAAGCCCGAGCGCGAGGAGCAGCTGCGCATCCTGCGCCGGCTGAACGCCGCGGAGGCGTTCGAGACGTTCCTGCAGACGAAGTACGTCGGCCAGAAGCGGTTCTCGCTGGAGGGCGGCGAGTCCGTCATCCCGCTGCTCGACGCGGTCATCGACTCCGCCGCCGAGGCCCGCCTCGACGAGGTCGTCATCGGCATGGCCCACCGCGGCCGGCTGAACGTGCTGGCGAACATCGTCGGCAAGTCGTACGCGCAGATCTTCCGGGAGTTCGAGGGCAACCTCGACCCGAAGTCGATGCACGGCTCCGGCGACGTCAAGTACCACCTGGGCGCCGAGGGCACCTTCACCGGTCTGGACGGCGAGCAGATCAAGGTCTCGCTGGCCGCCAACCCCTCGCACCTGGAGGCGGTCGACCCGGTCCTGGAGGGCATCGCCCGCGCCAAGCAGGACATCATCAACAAGGCGGGCACGGACTTCACGGTCCTGCCCGTCGCGCTCCACGGCGACGCGGCCTTCGCGGGCCAGGGCGTCGTCGCCGAGACGCTCAACATGTCGCAGCTGCGCGGCTACCGCACCGGTGGCACCGTGCACGTCGTCATCAACAACCAGGTCGGCTTCACCGCCGCCCCGGAGGCGTCGCGCTCCTCGATGTACGCCACCGACGTCGCGCGCATGATCGAGGCGCCGATCATCCACGTCAACGGTGACGACCCCGAGGCCGTCGTCCGCGTCGCACGGCTCGCCTTCGAGTTCCGTCAGGCGTTCAACAAGGACGTCGTGATCGACCTCATCTGCTACCGCCGTCGCGGTCACAACGAGGGCGACAACCCGCAGTTCACCAACCCGCAGATGTACACCCTGATCGACAAGAAGCGCTCGGTGCGCAAGCTCTACACCGAGTCCCTCATCGGTCGCGGCGACATCACGCTGGAAGAGGCGGAGCAGGCGCTCCAGGACTTCCAGGGTCAGCTGGAGAAGGTGTTCGCGGAGGTCCGTGAGGCCACCTCGCAGCCGGCGCAGCCGCATGTGTCGGACCCCCAGGCCGAGTTCCCGGTGGCCGTGACCACCGCGATCTCCCAGGAGGTCGTGAAGCGGATCGCCGAGTCGCAGGTCAACATCCCGGACCACATCACCGTCCACCCGCGCCTGATGCCGCAGATGCAGCGTCGCGCGGCCTCGGTGGAGGACGGCACGATCGACTGGGGCATGGGCGAGACCATGGCCATCGGTTCGCTGCTGATGGAGGGCACCCCGGTCCGGCTCGCCGGCCAGGACACCCGCCGCGGCACGTTCGGCCAGCGCCACGCGGTGCTGGTCGACCAGGTGACCGGCGAGGACTACACCCCGCTGCTCTACCTCACCGACGAGCAGGCCCGTTACAACGTCTACGACTCGCTGCTCAGCGAGTACGCGGCGATGGGCTTCGAGTACGGCTACTCGCTGGCCCGCCCGGAGTCGCTGGTCATCTGGGAGGCCCAGTTCGGTGACTTCGTCAACGGCGCACAGACCGTCGTCGACGAGTTCATCTCCTCGGCCGAGCAGAAGTGGGGCCAGACCTCCGGCGTCACGCTGCTGCTGCCGCACGGCTACGAGGGCCAGGGCCCGGACCACTCGTCCGCCCGCCCGGAGCGTTTCCTCCAGATGTGCGCGCAGGACAACATGACGGTCGCGATGCCGACCCTGCCGTCGAACTACTTCCACCTTCTGCGGTGGCAGGTGCACAACCCGCACCACAAGCCGCTGATCGTCTTCACCCCGAAGTCGATGCTCCGCCTCAAGGCGGCGGCGTCGAAGGCGGAGGAGTTCACCACCGGCGGCTTCCGCCCGGTGATCGGCGACGGCTCGGTCGAGCCGAGCGCGGTCCGCAAGGTCGTCTTCTGCGCCGGCAAGGTCTACTACGACCTGGACGCCGAGCGTCAGAAGCGTGGCGACACGGAGACCGCGATCATCCGTCTGGAGCGCCTGTACCCGCTGCCGGGTGCGGAGATCCAGGCCGAGATCGCCAAGTACCCGAACGCGGCGAAGTACCTGTGGGCCCAGGAGGAGCCGGCCAACCAGGGCGCCTGGCCGTTCATCGCCCTGAACCTGATCGACCACCTGGACCTGGCCGTCGGCGCCGACGTCCCGCACGGTGAGCGCCTGCGCCGCATCTCGCGGCCGCGCGGCTCGTCCCCTGCGGTCGGCTCGGCCAAGCGCCACCAGGCGGAGCAGGCTCAGCTGGTCGCTGAGGTCTTCGAGGCCTGACCGGTCGCCTTACCCGTACGAAAGGGGCCCGGCTCCGCGAGATGATCGCGGGGCCGGGCCCTTCGGCGTGGGTGCGGGGCTCAGGTGATGAGCGGCTCGAAGGGCCAGAACCGCGGGTCGCCGTCCGCAGGCCTGGTGGCGATCGCCGCGTAGCAGGCCACGGAGAGCGGATGGCGGGACGTCAACGTGGCGTTGGCGCGCTCGCAACTGGCCCGGCCCAGTTCACGCGCGGCGCCGAGCTGTCCCGTGCGGGCCCTCATCACGACCGCGTTCATCGCGCAGCCGATCGTCCAGGGGTGGTCCTCGCCGACCGCGCCCGCCATCAAGGTGCGGGCCCGCTCGACGAGCTGGGAGCCCAGATCGCGATCCCCGGTCGACCAGTGTGTCAGCCCCAGGTTGCCCTGGACGCCGATGGTGTACGGATGCCGGTCGCCCAGCATCCGCCGGTAGCCGGCCATCACGTGTTCGTGCAGTTGCAGTGCCTGTCGGGATTCACCGGCCTCCCTCTCCGCCGTCGCGACGGCCGTGGCGATCAGGAGGCTGAGGGGATCGTGCTCCCCGAGGAGCCGCAGTGCGCTCTGCCTGGTCGCGGCGAGTGCCGGAAGCGCGGACTCGGGTCCTTCCAGGGCGTACTGGCAGAGCGTCAGGTGATATTGGGCGCGCAGCGTCTGTGGGTTGTTGGAGCCCATCCACCGCAGATGGCGCGCGACCGTCTCCCGCAGGGCGAGTTCCGCTTCCCGGTGCCGGCCGAGGAGCCGCAGGTCCATGGCGAGGTTGATCTCCGAGTACAGGGTCGGCGGCGCGTTCGGCGCCAGGACGGACCGGCGCAGGTCCAGGGTGCGTTCGTCCTGTCGCCTCGCTTCCTCGTACCGGCCGAGCAGTCGTAGGGACACGGCGAGGTTGTTCTGCGCGTTGAGCGTGCGGGGGTCATCGGGGCCGAGCAGCAGCCGGTCGCGCTCCAGGATCGAGGAGGAGAGGTCCAGCGCCTCCTGGTAGCGGCCGAGGCCCCGCAGATCGGCGGCGAGGCCGCCGGCGGCGCGCAGGTGGTCGAGGTCCAGTTCGCCGCGTTCGGTGGCCAGGAATTCCGTGGTGGCGCGCTCGACGCCTTCGCTGCCGCGGTAGTCGCCGACGGCCCGCAGCAGGTTGGCGTAGTGGTGGCGCAGGGCCAGGACCCGCTCGTCCACCGGTCGGAGCTGCCGCGCCCAGGACTCCATCGCGGGACGGGCGAACCGGATGCCGCTGCCGTACTCTCCCGAAAGGTACATGTAGCGCAGGCAGTTGAGGACCAGTCGGTGCACCTGCGGAGCGGTGCTGTCCAGCACTTCCGCCCAGGTGAGGTGGGGCGTGAGAGCGGCGTAGGCAGGCCAGTGGCGGATGTCCGACGGGTCACCGGGATCGGCGGCGGCAAGGACGCGGCAGGCACCGTCGGCGCATGCCTGCCGGTCGC
Organism: Streptomyces sp. NPDC050422; assembly: GCF_044458665.1. NCBI lineage: Bacteria > Bacillati > Actinomycetota > Actinomycetes > Kitasatosporales > Streptomycetaceae > Streptomyces > Streptomyces sp. NPDC050422. The sequence continues at coordinate 192,689 of NZ_JBITIE010000009.1, read as the reverse complement.
TTTCCGGCATGCTCTTGCGAACGATCTGGTGGATCATGCGGTGCAGGTAGATCGACTCGCCGGAGGTCGCGTCGTCGATGACGGAGTCGTGGGACTCCAGGCGGACGACGGAGTACTGGCGCAGCTGGCCGATCGCCTTGTTCCACAGCAGCGGATCGTTCATCAGGGCCGCGAACCGTCCGGGCAGTTCATCCGGCGGAACCGCCTTCAGAAGCCGTACGGGAACGGAGCCGGGCGCGAGGAAGCTGCACAGGCGCAGCAGGTCGACGGACTCCGGGACGGTTTCCCGGAGCTGGTTCAGCACGATCGACCAGGCCGTCTGGAAGGCCAGCGGGAAGTCCGCGGACACCTTGACGACATCCTGGTCGATCCCCCCGGCCAAGAGGTCGATGTACTCCTCGACCAACAGGTCCGATTCGTTGAGCCAGCCCGCGGTCTGGTCGAGCAGCAGCGGGAGATCCTCCAGCGCCCCGGCCAGCCGGTCCGCTTCGGCGTGCGTCAGCCGCGGTGCCCGGCGGCGGATGAAGGCGACCGACTCGTCGCGCGCGAACACGCCCACCTCGACGAGGGCGCTGTTGTGCTCGCTCCACTCCGGGTTGCGGGAGGTGATCAGGACGTGCCCGGGGCCGGTCGGCACCAGGTCCCGGATCTGATCGGGTTCGTCCGCGCCGTCCAGGATCAGCAGCCACCGGGAGTAGGGATCTCCCCGGCGCAGTGAGTCGCGGACGGCGCGCAGGCGTTCGCCGTACTCGGCGCCCGTGGGCAGGCCGAGTTCGGGGGCGAGTTCGGCGAGCTGCTGGCGGTAGAGCGCCCGCCGGTCGGCGGACACCCACCACACCACGTCGTACTCGGAACCGAACCGGTAGACGTACTCGGCCGCGAGTTGCGTCTTGCCGGCTCCCGACAGACCGTGCAACGTGACCACTCCGGCGCCCGCTCCGGCGTTCTGCAGCGTCTCGTACACCACCGGCAGCAGTTCCTCACGGCCGGTGAACCGGGTGTTACGGCGCGGGACCCCACCCCATACCTCGGGCATGTCGGCCGGGAATCGGGGGCCCGCGCGAGCCGCCCGGTCGGGCAGCGGGTCGGCGGGCAGCCCCAAGCGCGCCAGCAGCCGTCGTTCCGCCTCCTGCGCACCGATGCCGGTGAGATCCGCCGCGTCGAGCAGCGAGGTGGCGCCCGGTGGCAACGAGGTGGTGAGGGAGACCGCGGCGAACCGGTCCGGGTCGGGGGCGACGACCTCGCGCAGGGCCCGCTCCCACTCCTCTTGGCTGCGCGGGCCCAGCTGGAAGTACCAGTCGCTGAGCAGGACCAGGACCCGGCCCGGTGAAAGCGCGAGATCGCCGAGGGCCTCCGCCAGCTGCTGCTCGGTCGGGGGGCCCCAGCGCCGGTGGATCACGGTCACCCCGCGCCGCTCCAGCCGGTCCGCGATCCACGCCGCCCAGGCCCGGTTGAACCCGGCGAAACTGACGGTGACGCTGGAGTCGAGCCGGCCGGGCTCGGCGGGCCGGCCGGATCTCGGGACTGGTGCCGGCGGCGGGCCGGACCTCCAGGGGCCCCGGTCGCCCACGCCCCCTTCCGCTGGATGCCCGGGAGCGCCGCCGGGCGGGGCCCCCGGAATGCTGCGGGCGGCAGGGCGCGTCCCGGCGGACCCGGCCGGCTCCACGATGACGCAGGGCAGTTCGGCCTTGCGGACCGAAGCACCCCACTGGTTGAAGATGGTCAGCCGCAGCACGGCGTCGCCGGTGGAGGTTCCCGCGGTCACGAGGAACCTCGCCGGACCGTACGTACCGCCGAACCGGTGCAGTACGAGTCCCGGGTCGTCGAGCACCTCGCAGACGAAGTAGGGGGCCCCGTCCAGCGAGACGCTGAAAGCCAGTTCCTCCTCGTCGTACGGCCACGCGTCGCCGTCCGTGCCGCCCCGCCCGTCGAGCGGGCCGCGCAGATCGACGCTGACGCACTGGACGAGGCCGGGTTCCACCTCGGGCAGCCAGCCCACCACGGGCTCGATCAGCAGGGGACGTTCGTCCTGGGTCACGACGCATCCGCCTCCGCCCCGGCCGAGCCGCCCTGGTACCGCCCGGTGAGGCGCACGGTGCTGAGCGGGTGTCCGTAGTACTGGAACATCAGGCTGTACAGCAGCCGCAGCACGTTCCTCTGCCGTGCCGCGTCGAACGTGCCGTCGTCCCTGACCATCATCGGGACGTCGCCGCCGGCGGCGAACGCCGCGTGGACTCCGGCACGGAAGGAGCGCAGCGCGCGGGCCACCGGCCGTTCGGGGTCCTCGGTCACGGTGTCGACGATCCGGCGGATCATGACGCGGGCCTCGGCGTCACCGACTTCTCCGGCGGAGACGATGCAGCCGCCGGCGCCCTTCTCCAGGAACACCTGGGTGAAGCCCCGAAGCCCCTGCATACCGTCCCCGTTGTAGTCGATGAAGCGTCCCGAGTGGCAGGCGTTGAGGCAGACCAGCGAGGCGTCCCGGCGCAGGACATTCATGCCGAGCCGGTCGTAGTCGGCCCATGTCTCGCCGGCGAGGGTGAGGTTGTGGATGATGCCGGGGTCGAACGTGCCGTGGCAGCCCATGTAGACGAGGCCGACCGGCTTCGTCGACAGGTCGTCGAGACTGTTGAGGAAGGTCTCGATGCCGGAATGGGTCTGGTGCTCGTACCCCTGGAAGAACTCCTGGTCGCGAGCCATGTCGGAATGGAAGAAGCCCAGAACCGCCCCGTTCGGTTCGGCGGCCGTGGCCGGGAAGTCGTCGAGCCAGCGGGCCAGATCGACGAGCGCGCCCAGCGGTCCTCCGGGAAGTTCCGCCTCCGCCACGGCAGGCAGGTGGAGTGCCTCCCAGGGCAGATCGAAGCCGGTCTCGTCGAGGACGACGATCTGCAGCGCCTCGCCGTGGACCTGCCGGCACCGGTTGATCCATCCCGTCAGCCGGTGCTGGTACCCCGACCAGCGTGCGATGGACTTGAAGAGTTCGGACGGCGGTGTGCCGCCCCGCCGGGCGTGGCCGAGGCTGACGTCGACGGGCCGCAGGAAGCCTTTGCCCGTGGTGTAAGGGAGCGCGTCCACACCGTCGCACCACGCCTGGACGCCGAAGTCCGGGTCTTCCGGGGCCTTCTTGCGGTGGCGCACGACGAGGACGCGGGCGTACGTCGTGTCCGGCGCCCGGCCGGGGTGCGCGGGGGCCGGGCCGAGACCTTGCGGCTGCGCCGTGCGCACCCCGTCCGGTACCGGCGTCCGCTGCCCCGGCAGCACCTGAGCGGCTGCCGCGACCATGCCGCGGATGAGACGCAGGCGGTCCTCAGCCATGGATGGCCACCCGCGGATCCCGGTCGGCCCGGCCCACGACGACACCGCAGCCGAGGGCCTCGGCCAGCGTGGCCGGAAGGCGGGTGTACGGGTGCCGGCCCGGGTCGACGACCACGCAGTGCAGCCGGCTCCGCCCCAGGGAACGGATGCGTGCGGCCACGGCCAGGGCGTCGTCGACACCCGCCCGTCGTACCGGGCCCCGCCCTCGCGTCCCGGCCCGGCTCATGGCCAGCGGTACGTTGCCCCGGCCGTCGGTGACCACGACGAGCAACGCTTCGACGAGGCCGGCGCGATGGTGCTGGAAGGTGCGCCGCAGCGCGTGCGCGGCCCGGTCGAGCCCGTGCGCGAGCGGGGTGGCCCGGCCGGGCGGGCGGGCCAGCGCGGCCGCGATCCGGGGGTCCCGGGTGGAACGGGCGGTGAACGCGCCGGCCCGCAGCTCGTTCGTCTCCCCCGCGCCGCCGACCTCGACGATCTGGACGGACGCCCGGGTGACGTAGGCCCAGTGGACGAACGGTTCGAGCGTCGCGGACCAGTCCCAGTCCCCGCGGCAGGTGTGGTCGAGTACGAGGGTGAGCGTCCGGACCGGTTCGGGCGCCCGGACATAGCCGCGCAGGTCCTGCGGAAGGATCACCAGCGGCCCGCTGCCGCCCCGGTGCGCCCGGTATGTGGCGGCCTCCATCGCGGTACGGACCGGAGCCAGGTCCCACAGGTCGCGGGCGCGCCGCACCCCGACGACCGGGCCCCTGGAAGCGCGGGCGCCCGTCGCGCGGCGGGCGGGTGTCCGCAGCACAGCCCCGCCCGGCCCCGGGCCCGCGGTGTCCTCCGGGTACGGGGAGGCCGGGAGCTGCCGCTCCCCGGCCGCCGGAGCGAGTCCGAGCGGGACCGCGGATTCGGGGTCGTGCACCGGGATTCCCGCCTCCGTCCCGCGCTCCGCGGTCCGCGGGTGCTCGGGACGGGCCGGGTCGCGGCCGGGCCCCGTGAACGCGGGCGCGTCCTGCTCCGAGGGCTCGTCGAGGGGTGATTCCGGACGGGTGCGGGTGCGGAGGCGGATCAGCCGGGCGGCCCGGCCCACGTGGTCGGCGGTGACCGGCAACGAGCCGGCGAGCGGCGCACCGCCGGCCACCGTGGCGTGCCCGGCGCCATCCATCCGGGCCAAAGCGCGGGCGATGCGGGCCAGGGCGAGCTCCCGGCGGTGTCCGACGTTCTCCTGGTCCGCCAGGAGTTCCAGCACCGTCGGTACGAACTCTTCGGTGAGGGTGAGACGTGGGCGTGGTGTCGTCGGGTCGAGGGCGGTGGCCCAGTCGGCAGGGAGCTCTCCGAGCGGGTCGGTGCCCGGCAGCGGCCGCAGTCCGGGGGTGGCGAGGCGGACGGGGAAGCGGTCCAGCAGGTGCGGGGAGAGGAGTTCGGCGTCCTCGGCCCGGCAGCAGGCCAGCCATCGCGCGCGGGGCCGCCAGTGGTGGCGGATGCCGGAGTGTTCGAGGGTGGCGGTGACCGTGCCGAGCAGCTGAACGGCCGCCCGCATGCCCGGGACGCTGAGCCGGGCCAGGTCGGGCACGACGACGAGCCGCGCACCGTCGCCCGTCTCGGCCAGCGGTCCGGGCACGAAGGTCAGCTCGACGCCTCGTGGGCCGCGGTGCACCCGGGGCCGTATCCAGAGGTCCTCGTCGACCGTGCCCGCGTCGAGCACCGTCCGCGACACCGCGGTGCCCGGGGGATGTCCGGCGGCCCGGCCCAGCACCTGGGCGAACACGCCTGCGACGGCGGGGAGGTGTTCGGGCGGGAGGTCGAAGAGCAGGACGCCGGTGAGGGACGGTTCGAGGGCGGAGCAGACGAGCGCGGCGAGCAGCCGGCGCGAGACGTCGTCCGGCTCCCCCGGGTCCTGCACGTGTTCCGGACGGGCAGCCATCCGCGACTCAGCCGAACAGCTCGTCGAGAGCGGAGTCCTCGTCCGGCCCCCAGCTCAGCTCCGAACCGTGAACGGAATCGGGCCTGCGGTGGCGCAGCGCGAACGACAGGACCCGGCGCACGTGCCGGGGCTCGACCCGCCCCGCCCCCTCCTTGGCGGCCAGCGCCCGGGCGGCCTTGGCCACCAGCAGGTCACCACGCTGTCCGACGGCACCCGTCCGGGAGGCTGCTTCGGCGCAGAGCCTGCTGATGTCCGTGCCCAGCCGGACCGCCGGCAGCCGGTCGCGGGCGGCCATCAGGTCGTCCCGCTGCTTCCGGTTCTCCTCCTCGGCGGTGCGCAGCCAGTCGGAATCGGGGACGGTCCGCTCCTCCTCGAAGGTGAGCACGGTGGTGATCATCCGGTGGCGTTCTTCGAGGTCCAGTTCGGCGGCGGTCACCATCAGACCGAAACGGTCCAGGAGTTGGGCCCGCAGGCTCCCCTCCTCCGGATTCATCGTGCCGACGAGCCCGAAGGACACATGGGTCTCGGTGTCGATGCCTTCTCGCTGAACGGAGAGGACACCGGTGGAGACGACATCGAGGATGATGTTGACGATGTGGTCGTCCAGGAGGTTGACCTCGTCGACGTACAGCATCCCCTTCTCGTGCGCCTCCTCGAGCAGTCCGGCCTGCCGCTTCGCCTCGCCGCGCATCAGGGCGTCCAGTTCCCAGCCGCCCAGGACCCGGTCGTCTGTCGCGTTGATCGGCAGCGTGACCGGCAGCCGGCCGCCGGTCATCAGTGCGAACGCCCGCACCACGGTGGACTTGGCCGTGCCCCGCTGTCCCACGATGAGGACGCCGCCGATGGCCGGAGCGATGTAGTTCAGCTCCAGGGCCAGCTTCAGCTCGTTCTGCCCGACGACACGGCTGTACGGAAGGATGGGAACCGGCGTCCCCGACGCCGCACCGCTCACGACGGGGCCACCACCGCGGTCGCCTGCTCCTCGCGCCCCGGCTGCCAGCGGAAGGTGACCTGGATCTGCGCCTCCGCACCGGCCTTCACCACGGCGGCCATGCCCGCCTCGAAGGTGATGCCGACCTGGAGTTCGACCTCGTCGGGCCGCAGCCCGTCCCCGAGGTCGCCCAGCCTGCGCATGGCCTGGGAAGCGCAGCGCCGGGCGAGGTCGAGGCCGTCCCCGTACAGATCGCCCGCCGCCCCCAGCGCGCGCCGGGCGGAACCGGCGCCGTCCCTGGTTTCCGTGCTCCCGTACAGCGAGTCCGCGTCGCTGACGGGCGACCGGGCCGAGGTGTACGCGTCGGCGTCCACCACGACCGGTATCGGACCGTCCTCGCCAGGTGCCACAGAACCCACTACGACAGCCATACGCCCCCCTGGGTACACAAGTCGCTTGCGATGCAAGGTTACTGACACATCATCAAGCATGCGGAGCGATCAGATGAACTGGGGTTCGAAGTCCCAGTAGGGCCGTACGCGGGAGCGCGCCGACATGGTGTGGACATGCTGGGCGCCCAGCGTCTTCCCCAGATCGTCCAGCGCCTCCGATTCGACCTTGTCCGCATGGCGCAGGTCACGGAGGCCCCGCAGGTCCGCCGCGTGCGCGATACGGGCGGAGAGGGTCAGCGGGTGGGTGCGGCCGAGGACCTCGATGGCCCGGGTGCTGATCGTCTCCGTCAGAGCAGCGGCGGCCTCCGGGTCACCCACCAGGTTGCGCAGCGCCGAGGCGTTGACCGCGCAGCCGAGGGTCCAGGGGTGGTTCTCGCCCACCGACCGGCCCATGTCGATGAGCGCTTCCTCCAACAGGTGGTGCGCCTGGTCCCGCTCGCCGACGTTGCGCAGGATCAGGGCATGGTTGGCACGGGTACCCGCGACATAGGGATGCTCCTCGCCGAGCATGTCGACATAGCCACCCACCACCTTCTCGCTTATGGCCCTGGCCTGGTCGATGTCGGCGTGCTCCCGGGCGAAGAAGCTCTGGCTGGCCGCGAACATCATGGTCAGCGGGTCGTTCTCGCCCAGGACCCGCTCGCCGCGTTCCAGTACTCGGGTGAACAGGTCCGCGGCCTTGCTCCGCTCGCCGGAGCGGTACAGGCAGAGCGCGAGGTTGTGCTCGGCGCGCAGGGTCTGGGGGTTGTCCTGGCCCATCACGATGCTATGCACCCGGGCGCTCTGGGTCTGAAGCGATTCGGCCTCGTTGTACCGGCCGAGCAGGCGCAGGTCGGTGGCGTAGTTGGTCTCCGAGTAGAGCGTCCAGTTGTGGCGCGGGCGGAGCAGTTGCCGACGCGCCTCCAAGGTGCGCCGGTTGAGTTCCAGCGCCTCCTGGTACCGGCCAAGCAGCCGGAGCGACATAGCCAGGTTGTTCTGCGCGTTGAGCGTGCGCGAGTCCTGGTCCCCCAGCAGTTCCCGGTAGGCGCCGAGGATCCACTCGGACATCTCATGGGCTTCGTCGTACTTCCCGAGCCCCCGCAGGTCGGCCGCGAGGCCGCCTGCCGCGCGCAGGTGTTCCAGGTCCTGCGCACCCCGCTCGGCCCGCAGGTGGTCCACGGCGGCCCGCTCGATGGCCTCGGTTCCGGCGTAGTCACCGACGGCCCGCAGCAGGTTGGCGTAGTGGTAGCTGAGGTCCCAGAGGCGCGGGTGGTTCTCGCCGAGCAGCTCGCGCCACGCGGTCATGGCACGGGCACCCAGCTTGATGCCGGCCCGGTACTCGCCGGAGAGGTACATGTAGCGCAGGCAGTTGAGCACCAGGCTCTGCACCGCGGGGTCCGTGCTGCGCAGGACGTCGGCCCACTTCAGGTGCGGGGTGATCTCCGCATACGTGGGCCACAGCCGGGTGTCCGTGGGGCGGCCGGGGTCGGCGGCCGCGAGGGCGCGGCGGACAACTTCGATGAACTCGCGGCGGTCCTGGTCCGGCATGTCCTTGCGGACGATCTGGTGGACCATGCGGTGCAGGTAGATCGACTCACCGGAGGTCGCGTCGTCGATGATGGAGTCGTGGGACTCCAGGCGGACGACGGAGTACTGGCGCAGCTGGCCGATCGCCTTGTTCCACAGCAGCGGGTCGTTCATCAGGCCCGAGAGCTGTTCGGGCAGTTCCCCGGACGGCATTTCCTTCAGCAGCCGTACGGGGATGGAGCCGGGCGCGAAGAAGCTGCACAGGCGCAGCAGGTCGACGGACTCGGGGACGGTGTCCCGGAGCTTGTTCAGCAGTATCGACCAGGCGGTCTGGAAGGCCAGGGGGAAGTCCGCGGAGACCTTGACGACGTCCTGGTCGATGCCGCCGGCGAGGAGGTCGATGTACTCCTCGACCGACATGTCGGAGTCGTTGAGCCAGCCCGCGGTCTGGTCGAGCAGCAGCGGGAGATCCTCCAGCGCCCCGGCGAGCCGGTCGGCCTCGGTGTGGGTGAGGCGCGGGGCCCGGCGGCGGATGAAGGCGACCGATTCCTCCCGGCCGTAGACCGGCACCTCGACGAGGTTGCTGTTGTGCTCGCTCCACTCCGGGTTGCGGGAGGTGATCAGGACATGCCCGGGCCCGGTCGGCACCAGGTCCCAGATCTGGTCGGGTTCGTCCGCGCCGTCCAGGATCAGCAGCCAGTGCGCGTGCGGATCGCCCCGGCGCAGTGAGTCGCGGACCGCGCGCAGGCGTTCGCCGTACTCGGCGCCGGTGGACAGGCCGAGTTCGGGGGCGAGTTCGGCGAGCTTCTGCCGGTAGAGCGCGCGCCGGTCGGCTGGCACCCACCACACCACGTCGTACTCGGAACCGAACCGGTACACGTACTCGGCGGCCAGTTGCGTCTTGCCGACACCGGACATGCCGTGCAGCGTGACCACGCCGGCGCCGGTGCCGGCGTCCTGGAGCGCCTGGTAGGCCTTGCTGAGCAGTTCCTCACGGCCGGTGAAGCGGGTGTTGCGGCGCGGAACCCCTCCCCACACCTCGGGGGTGTCGAACGGGAAGCGGGGGCCCGTACGGGTCTCGCTTCCCTCGGGCAGCGCGCTCGTGGGCAGGCCCAGACGTACGAGCAGGCGGCGCTCCGCCTCGACCGCTCCGACGTTGGTGAGGTCGGCCGCGCCGAACACCGAGGTGGCGCCGGGCAGTGCCGAGGTCGTGATGGAGACCGCGGCGAACCGGTCCGGGTCCGGGGCGACGACCTCGCGCAGGGCCCGGTTCCACTCCTCGTGGCTGCGTGGGCCCAGTTGGAAGTACCAGTCACTGAGCAGGACGAGGACCCGGCCGCGGGAGAGGGTCAGATCCTGTAGCGCGTCCTCCAGCGGGACGTCCACCTGAGGGTCCCAGCGCTGCTGGACGACCGTCACTCCGCGCCGCTCCAGCCGGTCCGCGATCCACGCCGCCCAGGCCCGGTTGAACCCGGCGAAACTGAGGGTGACGGTCTGCGCCCCGATTGCTCCAACTTGCTTACGCGTACCGGGCATTCAACCGTCTCCCTGACATCGTTGCGAGCCTTTTCACGATACACCGGGGCGTGGTCGCTCCGGCCGGAATCACCTGGCTGCTCACGTCCTGGGTGATCCGTTCCTCTGCTGCCATATCACCCGCGTGGTGTTCACATAGGCGTCCGCGCGCGCCAGGTGACCCGTGGGTGGAGGCGAATCCTCCAGACGGTGGTAGAGCGTGATCATCTCGTTGACGAGGACGCGCCCCTCGACGGTCAGCAGGGCAGATCCGGCCAGTACGGGCAGTACGGCCCCGACCTGTTGACGGCAGCGGGCGTGCTCGGCCCAGGCCAGGTCGCGATGGGTGACGCGCCGCGCGCCGAGTGCGAAGCGCTGCCAGTAGTCGGCGAGCCCGAGGTGCGAGTAGGCGCCCTGGAACAGCCCGTCGAAGGGCCGGGGGTCGGCGCGCCAGGGGGCGAAGTGGCGGGGCGTGGCGTCCTCGTGGTGCAGCGGGACGAGTGCGCCGAGCGCGGCGAGCTTGGTGTGCTGGAGCTCGTGGACGAGCGTCGACGCGAAGTAGGCCGGGGTGGCGGGCTTGCTGCTGAGAACCGCGCCGAAGGCCTCGCGCCGGGTGCCGCTGCAGTGGGCCGCGGCCTCGCCGGTGGGTCCCGAGCCGGGCGGCGGGCCGAGCGGGACGAGGCAGCGCAGCAGCACGGCCGCTTCGGTGAGCCGGTGCTCGCCGCCGATGCGGAGCAACGGTTCGACTCCGGCCCAGGACGCGATCCAGGCCTTGCGTTCGCTGTCGTCGATGTGCGTGGCCGCGCTCAGTCCGTGCCGCTCCAGGCCGGTACCGCGGGTGCGGTACGGGTCGACGTCGTCCAGGGGTACGGGGCCGGTACCCGGCAGCACGGCGGACAGCATGAGCACCGGCAGCCAGCGCGGGTCGGCCGAGCTCAGGGTGCCGTCCGGCTGGGTCCGTACCGTCAGAGGGGGCCCTCCGGTCGGCCGTACGGTCATCTCCCCGTCGGCGAAGGCGAGTTCGGCCGTTCCGGCCGGGGCTCGCACCGCCCCCAGCGTCGGCAGGGAGAGCAGGCCGTCGCGGGCGGTGAGCCGGGCGGTGACGGACATCCCGGCGCGGATCGCGGCCGCTGCCGCGAGTGCGGTCAGATGGCCCAGGTCGGCGAGGAGCCCGGGGCCGTCCGGGGCCGCCGTGGTGAGGCCGGTCAGGAGCCGCTGCGCCCAGGGCCCCGTCATGGGGTGGAACAGCACGGCGTGCACCGCGGCCCGGTCGGTGCGCTCGGCGGCTTCGAGCAGCGCCCAGTCCGCGCGCAGCCGGTCGAGCAGCGGGGGTGGGCAGACGGTCGTGGGGGCGGCGGCCGCCGCGTCGAGCAGGGCCCGGAGGAGGACGAGACGGCGGGTGTCCTGGTCGCGTACGAGCAGGGCGAGGGTGGCGGCGGTGCCTTCGGTGCGGCCGAGTTCGCGCAGTGCGCGGTCGGGGACGGGGACGGCGGAGTTCATGGGGGGTCTCCTGCGGTTGCGTCGGCGAGCCGGTCCGCCACGTGGCGGACCAGCCGGTCGAGGTCGGCGCAGTAGACGGAGGGGTTGATGAAGCCGTTCTCTGCGCGGTAGCGGTGGGCGTAGTGGCCGCCGCCGCAGACGGTCAGCAGCGGGCAGGCGCGGCAGACGGCGGCGAGTGCGCCGGCCCCTGCCTGGCGGGCGGCGACGCCGGGGTGGCGCAGGGCGTCGTCGAAGGTGTGCCGGAAGATGTCGAGTCCGGTGGCGGCTGCGGTGTCGTAGGCGGACTTGAGGGAGTCGACCTGTTCGATCGATCCGTCCGTCTCGACGACGACCGCGTTGAGGGGGTCGAGCCCGAGGGACTCGGTGGCGCCGGGCAGCCCGAGGAGCAGCGCGATGCACTCCTCGAAGAGCCGGATCCGGGTCTCCCGCCGGGAGGCCGGCCACCAGCGGTCGAAGACGGTGCACAGCCAGTCGCCGTACGGGGTGGCTCGGCCCGCCCCGGGGCCCGTGGGGACACCGGCCGGATCCGGCAGACCGGGCGGCGGCTTGGTCCAGTTGCCGTGCGGCAGAAGCAGGTCCAGGGCCGGAGGGCGCAGGGCGAGCAGTGACTCGTACATCTCCAGGGGGTCGGTGCGCGGGTCGACGACGGTGAGGATGCCCGCGTACGCCTCCGGGTGGCGGTCGGCGAGCAGCCGGGCGCCGCGGGAGGCGGCGGGCCAGGAGGGGCGGCCCGCATGGTCGGTGCGCAGGGTGTTGTGTGCGGCCAGGCCGCCGTCCAGGCTGATGCCGATGCGTATGCCGTGCCGGGCGAGGGTGGTGACGCCGGCGTCGGTGAGCAGGGTGGCGTTGGTCTGCACGGTGGCGTGGACGGTGCAGTCGCCGGGCACCCTCTCCCGCAGCCGGTCGGCGAGGGCGGCCAGCCGCTCGGGTCCGGCGAGGAGGGGTTCGCCCCCGTGCAGGACGAGGGCGACATGGCGGAGCCGATGGGTCGCCGCGTGTTCGGCGATGCGGTCCGCGGTGCCGTCGAGGACAGCGGGCGAGGCGGCGGCGGGGCGGGTCCGCCAGGTCGAGTCGGGGCCCTCGTACAGGTAGCAGTAGCGGCACGCCAGGTTGCAGCGGCCGTGCACCTTGACGATGAACTGCCCGAAGGGCACCGGCCTCACCGCGTGGGAGGAAGACGCCGGGTCCGGGCGCGCCGCCCCCTCCACGCGCCGCGGCGTCGTCCGTCGGGCCACTGGGGCACCCCCGTGCTGTACGTCTGCCGGGACGCGGCCCGGAACCGGCCGCCCGGGCCGGACGGCCCCCGCGTCGTACGGCGGGGGCCGGTCCGTCCCGGGCGATGATGTCGTGGTCGTCGGCGGCCCGGTACCGCTCCGGGCGGCACCGGACCGCGCGGCTGCGGGGCTCCCCGCCTCAGAAGGCGTTGTTGAATCCCCAGAGCATCTCGCGCGGCTGTTCGACGCGGCCGCGCAGATCCGCGACCACCTCGGCCAGCACGGGATGGTCCATGGTGCGCAGGGACTCCAGATCGAGGCCCAGGAGATCCGGCAGCTCACCGGTGGCACCGGACGCACCGGACGTCCCCGCCCCGTCCTTACGTGTCGACTCGCTCATCACGCCTCCCCGTAGTACAGCACCGGGACCGCCGCGCCGCGCTCGCCGTTGAGCGCACCCCGCCGGCCCCGTGTCCCTGACCTGCCTCGAGCCTTGCGTTCGGATCGTGCCGGGCGCCACCTGTCGCGGAAGCGCCCCGTGCTCGTCGTTGAGCACTCAGCGCTCCAGTTCGGCCAGCCGCTCGGTGGTCGACTCCCCCGCCGCGCCGCCGCCGTCCCGCAGTTTGCGCCACTCCTGACGGGCCGCCCGGTACGCGTCCCGCGCGGCCCGGGGGCGCCCCGCACTCTCATAGGTCATACCCCGCCAGTGGTTGGCTGTAGCACCCAACTCCACAGCCTCTTGGAGCTTTTGTGGATTCTCCAGCTCCGCTTCGGCCTCGGCTGCGGCCTCGGCGGCCGAACGGAAGGCCTCCGCGGCATCGTCGCGCCGGGCCGGCCTGTCCAGTACGTCGGCGGCCTCCAGACAGGCGCGGCCCAGCTCCAGCCAGCAGCGGGCCGCGGTCAGCGGAGCCGTCGCCTCCTGTGCCGCCAGCCTGAGGAGGTGTTCGGCCTCCCGTAGATCGACCCGGTCCGCTGCGGCCCGGTGCCGCAGCATCAGGGCCCGGCCGAGCATGAGCAGCCGCTCGGACTGGTGCGCACCGCCCGCGGGTGTCTCGGACCGGCAGTCGCGCAGCACCCGCACGGCCGCGCCGACATACGCGCCGCCGTCCGGCAGTTCGGCGCGGCGCAGCAGCGTGGTGCCCCACTCGGCGAGCAGGTCGGTGTGGGCCCGCGAGTCGCGCGGGGTGCCGCGGGCGGCGCGGGCGAACCACTCGGCGGCGGCCACGAGTTCGTCCGGGTCACCGGTGTGCTCGTAGCGGGCCGCCCGGATCCGTCCGGCCCTGGTCTGCAACTGGGCGCGCTGCCGCCCTTCGCGTACGGTCTCCAGCGCCTGGCCGGTCAGGACCGCGGCTTCGTCCGGCTCCTCGCCCGAGGCGAGCAGCGCGTCCACCAGGTCCAGCACGATGCGGTTCCCGGTGCCCGTGGTGTGCCCGCCGCCCTGCGCGAACGCGGTGCGCAGGGAGCGCGCCGACTGCCGCGCGTACTCCTGGGACTGCTCCGTGTCCTCGGTGGCACCGGCCAGTTTCAGCAGTGTCCTGCCGTGCTGCAGCGGCAGTGCGGCCGGACGGTTCTCCTGGTCGGGCCAGGAGTCGGCGAAGGCCTCCAGCATCCCGCAGGCGCTCTGCAGCAGGGCGCTGTCGCCGTCGAGCCGCCACTGCGCCTCCAGGGCCCGCACCCGCTCCAGGGTGAGTCGCAGGGCCTCTGCCGGCTCCATACCGGGAGCCGCGCAGGCGAGGGTGTACTCGCGCTCGGCGCGCCGCAGGAGGTCCAGGGCGCCGCGCCGGTCCCCGCGCCGCCGCCCGTCGTCGGCCGCCGCGTGCAGGACCTGTGCCAGCACCGCCCGTTCACGTACGGCGCCGGGGTACGCGACGGCCCGTTCGGCGGCGCGCCTGGCCTCGTCGAGCAGATCGTCGCCGCCCCGCACCTCCCAGAGCCTCAGCGCACACCGCGCGTACTCGGCCCAGAGTTCGGGGCCGACGGCGGACTGCGGGCTGTTCTCGGCGGCACCTCGCAGCAGTTGTACGGCGTCGATCAGGCGCTGCACCATCTTGTCGGCCTCGAACTGCCGCACGAGCCGGCGGGCCCGACCCACGGCGGGACTGGTGCCGGATCCCGGGAGATCCGCCCCCTCGGAGGGCTCCGGGGGCACGAATCCGGGGGGCACGGGCATGAAGCGCTCCAGCACGCGGGCCGCGACCTCGGCGAAGGCGTGGGGGACGCCCCGGCCGTCGCCCGGCTCGTGCCCCACTCCCTCGATCCCGTCCCGCTCGTCCCCGTCCCCGTTCTCCTCGCTCTCCTGGCTCTCCCAGGTGTCCTCCGTCCCGTCGCCGGGCCGGGTACGGGTGCCGGCGGCGAACCGCGAACCGCGCAGCGCTCCGTCCCCGAGCTGGGCGAAGGCGAGGGCGGGGAAGTTGGGTCCGCCCTTGCCGAACCGCTGCTCGATGTACTGCGAGCAGTGCTTGAGTACGAGCAGGGCCTCGTCGCGGCCGAGCGGTCCGAGCAGCGCGTCCTGGACGCCGGGCTCGAACGCGTACCACTGCCCGCGGCCCCCACCGCCGTCGGCGCGGGTGAGCAGCCCGCTGAGCAGCACCTCGGCCAGCTCGGAGGGCCCCGAGTGGGGCAGCATCGTGCGCTGCACGAGTTGCATCACCGGAAGGTAGAGGGGGGCTGCCGCCAGATGGACGGCCAGCTGTCCGGCGGCCGGTGAGGCCACCGAGCGGAAACGGCTGACGAGTTGGAGCGAGGAGAGCGATCCGCCGGACCGCTGGGCGGCGGCCGCCGGCTGGTCGGCCCGCACCCACCCCACCGCTCCGGCGATCCGGGCCGCGCCGGTTCCGGAGAGCAGTCTGGCCCAGGCGCCGAGCGCGTCCGCCGTGGGCGGGAGGACCGGGACCGCGAGGGCTCCGGGGTGCACGGCGGGGCCGGTCCCGGCGTCCTCGGCGACCCTGAGCAGCGCCGCTCCGGCCGGCCCGTCGCCCCGCGAGAGGGAGCCGAAGGTGACGGGCAGCCTGGTCCGGTTCCACATGCGCTGCGGCAGCGGCTGCAGGACGGCGACCGGGGACTGGCAGGCCAGCTGGTGCAGCAGCCGGTGGGCGCGCCCGCTGTGCCAGAGCGGTCCGGCGCAGTCACTGATCACGACGGTGACCCGGCGCCCCGTCGGATCGCTGAGCCGGTCCGCGGAGTGCAGGGGGCCCGCCGCCGGGTCGGAGCTGCGACTGACCGCGCATCCGCCGTCCGGACCCTGATGCAGATAGCGCACCTGGACATCCCGGAAGGCACCCAACTGGGCGAATATGCGCTGGAGTTCGCGGAACATCCGGTCCCACACCAGCATGGAGGAGGAGGCATCCATGACGCACTGGAGGATGGCGTCACCCCTGCGGATGCCACGGAACACCGGCATGATCACGCCGCCGGCCCGGGCACTGAGTTCAGCGGTCGCCGTCTCGTCCAGGGCGCGCCGCAGCGGCGCGGAGGCCGGGTGGTAGCGCTGCAACGGGCGTAACGCGCGGGCGAGTTCGAGTGGGGCCGGGAGCACGGGGGCAGCCGGCACGCCGAAGGTGAGCGCGGCGCCGGGGTCGTCCGCGGCGGGTCGCCGGCCGGGGCCGGAGTCACCGTCCCGGGGCGTGCGCGTCTGACCGGGGAGGGGGTACAGGGAGATCTTTCCGTCCCCGCCCGTCCTGCGCGCCGCCTCGGGCGCGGCGTCCTCGCCGCCGTCCGGGCCGTCCCGCCCCGGCGTGGTCTCCGCGCCGGTACGGGCAGGAGCCACCGGCTCCTCGGCCTGCGGCGCGGGCGCGGGCGCGCCACCACCCCCGCTCTCGCTCCGGGCCGCCGCGGGCCCGTCGGCACTGCGCGTCCACCGGGCCAGCCAGAGCGCGTCGCACAGCTGCTCCACGTCGGGGTCGAGCCCGGCTCCACGCAGTCGGGCGACCAGCGTCGCGAGCTGCTCCGGGCCGGGCGCTCCGCCACCCGCCTCCGCACGGGGCGTTCCGTCGCCCGTATCCACACCGGGCGTTCCGTCGCTCACATCCGCACGGGGCAGCGGGTCCGGCGCCCCACCCGGCCCCGGGCCCCCTGGGGCCCCTGGCGTCCCGTCCGCCCCATGCATCAGCGCGTCACCTCGGCCGGTCGAGTCGCTGGATGAGCAGGTCGGCGAGCCGGTCGCGGCCGGTCGGAGCCGCAGCCTGGGTGAGGTAGATCGCGTTCAACAACTGGTCCGTCGCCAGGAGTTCGCTGCGCGAGCGCTCCAGGAAGAGCGTGATGAGATCCTCGCTGGATCGCGCCGCCTCCTCGCCCAGATGTGCCTTGACGAACGCCGCCAGCCGCTTGTGGTCGGGCCGCCCCAGCTCCAGGTGAATGCAGCGGCGCATCAGCGGGGCGGGGAAGTCCCGCTCACCGTTGCTCGTGAGCACCACGAACGGGAACGCCCGGCACTGCACACGGCCGCCCTTGATCCGCACCTTGTTGCCGTCGTGGTCCAGTACGTCCGCCTCGCCGTCGGGCAGCCGGTCGGCGATCCGCTCCAGCTCGGGGATGGCGAACTCGCCCTCCTCCAGCACATTCAGCAGATCGTTCGGCAGGTCGATGTCGCTCTTGTCGAGTTCGTCGATGAGAAGCACCCGCGGCCGGTCCGAGGGGAGCAGCGCGGTGCCCAGCGGTCCGAGCCTGATGTAACTCCCCACGCTCTGCGCGGAGTCGGCACCGGAGCCGTCGTCGGCCGACGCGTGCGAGGCGATCTGTACGTCCTGCAGCCGCGCGATCGCGTCGTAGTGGTAGAGCCCGTCGAGCAGGGTGGTGCGGCTGACCACGGGCCAGCGCAGCACCTTGCCGAACTCCAGCTCCCGGGCGACGGAGTGGGCCAGGGTGCTCTTCCCCGCCCCCGGGTCCCCGGTGACCAGCAACGGGCGCCGCAGATACAGCGCGGCGTTGATCATTTCGAGCTCCTCGGCGCCCGGCCGGTGCTCCTCGGCGATCCGCCCGGGAATGCCGAGCCGGCGGTCGGCCGACTCGCTCCCCTCCGCCCCTGCGGACGCACCGGCGAAATCGCGCCAGGGCGGCGGGGGCGGCAGTTGCGCAACCTCGTCGTGCGGTTCGCCGATTCCTCGGTAGATGAGCCACTCGCTGGGTTCACTCATAGCGTGTTCCTCGTTGTCACTCGCCTGCGGGCGGCCGCCGTCGAACGTGCCTTACCGTAGCGAGCCGGAGTAACCGCCGTAAGGGGATGGCCTGTTCGGCCTCCCGGGCGATGTGGAAAGCTTCGCGTCACGGTGCCTCCAGGAACTCGTCGGGATCCGGCACGGCTTGGTTCGCATCTGCGTAGTACAGGGCGATTCCGTCGGACCAGAACATTTCCGTACGCCCTGCCCCCACTCCCCTTCTCAACTCATGGATCTTCCAAGGCAGCCGGTCCGGGGTACGGGCGTCCGCCACGGCCTCGGCCACGCGGCGATGGAATTCCCTGCAGAGTGAGTCCGCCTCCGCGGGCCGCCGCTGCAGCAGGGCGGCCTCGAAGCCGGCGTCGAGCAGCCGCACCACTCCGGCCGTGGTGTCGGAGTCCGGCCGGCTGCCGTAGCGGCAGAGCACCGGCACGGTGCCGTGCGCCAGGGCTCGCAACCCCGTCACATCCGGTACACGTACCCTCAAATCGTCCTCGCAGTCGACGACTTCGGCACGGATGGCCACCCCCTCCCCCGCCCAGGCGTCCCGGCGTCCCGGCTGCTCGTCGACCGGCCCCCGGTGGGAACCGCGCAGGACCACCGGGCGTACGGCCCCGAGCGGCAGTCCGTTCGTGGGGAGCACCCACTCGTCGACCGGCAGTCCGAACAACTGGGGTGCCACGACCACCTGGAGCATCGCCGGACTGCCCGGCTCGTCGCACCGCCGGAAGGCCTCGGCGAGCGCGGCGGCGAGCCGGTCGGGGACCGTGCCGAGCAGGGCGCCCCGGCTGTCCATGTCGATGGGCTCCGCCCCCGAGGCCTGCCGGCCGACGGCGACCCGCCAGTCGTACTGGTCCCGGGCCCAGCCCTGGAGGTCCACGTTCAGCACGACACTGTCGCGTTCCCCGTACAGGACGGGCTCACTCGCCGGTGGGCGGCCGGACTGCTGGCGATTCTGCTCCAGGCGCAGGCGAATGCCCGCCCACTCCATGTCGAGCTGCCGGCGCAGGCCCCGCGGGAGCTCGACGTCGGCGATCTGCTTCACCCACCCCCACAGCTCCTTGGCGTTCGTGACGGAGAGCTGCCCGCAGGGGCGGTCCGCCGCGAGGACGCCCATGCAGTAGCGCACGATCAGTTCGAACCGGGCCCGCCGGGCGCGGACACCGGCCTCGTACAGAACCCCCAGACCGTCACGCCAGCCGCGCGGGGCCGGACGGTGGTTCCGGGAGTAGACGTCGGGCAGGCCGTCGAGGAGCGCGAGCAGGCTGCGGGTACTGGCCGGCGGCGGGAGTTCGGCCAGTCGCCCGAGCAGAGCCGCGCGCAGCCTGGGACCGAGGATGCCACCGGGGGGCAGCGGCCGTTCGCTCTGCACGTCGGTCCACGTCCGCTCGGCGCCGACCGCGCTGTTGTGCCGGTCCGCGTGGTAGCGGTCATGGGCATGGAACACGGACTGGTAGATGTCGTCGGTCTCGGTCTCGATGGGCGTGGACGGCACCTCCAGGGTGCGCAGCCGCTCGATCCCGACGGCCATACCGCCCTGCTGCCTGTCCAGCCGTGACTTGACGACTCCGACGACCTCGCCCCGGGCGAAGTCGATCACGGGGCCGCCGGACATGCCCGGCTGCACCCAGCCCTCGTCGAGGAGGACGACCTGTTCCACGTCGTCGTCGGCGCCGTAGGCTCCGTTCGCCCGGTAGGCGCCGTTGAACAGCTTCAGGCCACCGCCGGGTGATTCGACCCATCCCACGCAGCGGATGTCGCTGCCGTGGCGCAGGGCCCCGGAACGCTCGGCGACGTACACGCACGCGTGCTCGACGGGCCGGCGGAGCTGGATGAGCGCGAGGTCGGGGGCTGGCCACCCGGCCGTCCCCGGCGGCCGGGTGCCGGGCATCGCGACGACGACCTTGCCGGGGACCTCGGTGAGTTCGCCGCTGTACCGGTCACCTCTGAACACCACGTTCACCACACCCCCTTCCCCCCGCACCGCCACATGCGCGCACGTCAGGATCCAGCTCGGAGCGATGAAGAACCCGCTCCCCAGGAACTCCCCCGACCCCCCTCCCCGGGCCTCCCCGCCCGGTTCGTCAGGGGCATACCCGGACGCCGGGCGATGGATGCGTACGGTGGCGTCCTCCACGAGGCCGATGAGAGCAGCGTCCGACTCCTCCTGGCCGCCCCCTGCGCCCCCGTCGCCGCCCGGGGTCATGCCCCGCCACCGCCGGCGCCGTCCGCGCCGTCCGGGTGTGCCGGTGCGCCGGGGGCTGCCCCGGCGGGCGGAGACGGGGGTGCGGGCGCCGGTGGCGCCGGTGGCGCGAACGGAACCGGCGGCACAGGCAGCGGAGGCACGGCACCCGGAGGCGCAGGTGCCTGAGCGGGTACGGGTGCGGGCGCCGGCGGGGGCGGATCGACCGGCGGCCCACCGCCGTTCCAGGTGAGCGTGACCTTGATCGCGCCCTTCGCCTCGCCGTCAGCCAGCAGTCCGACGATCTTGCCGGACTTCGCGGTGAGCTCGATCCCGAACTCGACGCTGACCTCGTCCGGCCGCACCGCACGCAGCGGCACGGCGAGCGAGCGCGCGACACTGGTCACCACCGAGTGCAGACTCTCGACCCGGGCCTGCACCTGGTCGGTGAGGTCCCCGAAACCGGTGTCCGTGAACGTCAGACCACCGGACTCCGGACGGTCCAGCTCCTCGGCTCCGGAGATCCGTGCCCAGACCGGTGTGCCGTCCGGCATCTCGATGCGTGTGATCCGGGCCCCGCTGTCGTCCATGACGCCCCCCGTTTCCCAACTACCCGCAGGTTAACGGCCGTAGCCGGCCGATGCGAGGCACATGGACCATCACGCGGGGAGTCGGCTGCCCGGTTCTCGGCGCGTACGCCCCCAATTGCCGGACCATCCAAGAGGGTCCGGCAATTGGGGGGGGCGGGTGAAGGAGTGGGCTGGGTCGTGCAGCTGCAGGGCGGAGGATTGAGCCATGGCGAATGGGGCCTCCCCTGCTCGAGCGCAGCCGAGAGCTCGGGGAACCTGGTGATTGACGACAACGCCGCAGGTGTGCGTGACCAGCCCCGCGACGCCGCCCCCCGATTGCCGGACCCTCTAAACTTGCTCCATGTACTTCACCGACCGCGGTATCGAGGAGCTGGAGAAGCGGCGAGGCGAGGAAGAGGTCACCTTCGAGTGGCTCGCCGAGCAGCTGCGTACGTTCGTCGATCTCAATCCCGACTTCGAGGTGCCGGTCGAGCGCCTCGCCACCTGGCTGGCCCGGCTGGACGACGAGGACGACGAGGACTGATCAGCGGTTCGCAAATGATCAGCGGTACCCGAATGATCAGCGGTACGTGGACTGACCGACGAGGGGCGTCCAGGGGCCGCCCCTCCCCTCGCCCGGCTCCTCGTCCCTGATCCGGTCGTACGCGAGGCCGAGCGCACCGTGCACCATCAGCAGCGCCCCGGCGAAGACCCATCCGCCCCTGCGCCGGCCCGCTCCCCAGAGGGCGATCGGGAGCCCCGCCGCCAGCTGGGCGCCCGCCAGGGCGCGGGCCCTGGGGCCGCGCATCCAGGGCCCCAGGGGGCTGCTCTCGACCGCTTCGAGTTCGACCTTGACCACGTCGCGCCAACCGGTCCACGCGATCCGCTCGGCCTGCGGCCACGCGTCGGCCCCCGTGACCAGCCGGCCGGAGGGCTCGCCGGGATCCAGGCCCGGCGGGAGTTCCAGCCCGATGCGGGCGAGCACGGCGAGCAGTCCGCGCAGCCGGGCCCGGGCGTTCGCCTCCGGATCGGGGCGGGTCAGGGCTTCGAGGGCCTGGACGTCCAGCACGGGATCGAGGCCGAGCCGCTCGGCGAACGTACGCATCGCCTCGTCCTCACCCGCCGGGGTCCCGTCGGCGAGCCACACGTAGCCGACGGGGCGGCGGAATCCCGCGGCCAGCGTGTATCCGGCCCGGTCACCGTCCCACCACAGGGCCAGGACCGGCCAGGTCGAGCCGACCGCCAGCGCGGTGGCCCAGCCGCCGAGCACCCGGTCTACGGGCTCGGCGGCCTCCCCCGGCGCCGGCTGTCCGCCGCTCCCGCGCTGCCAGGGCGTCCCTTCCGGTACGAGGACGCTCCAGCCCTCCCCGGCGGGCGCGAGCAGCATCCGCTCACGCAGCAGATGGGCGACCGGCCGCACCGTATCCGGTTCGGCCCGGCACAGCAGCAGTGCTCCCACGGGTGATGTCGCGTCCATGCCCCACACGGTAGGTCAGATTGCCCGCATTTGACGCACTCTGCTCCGCCAGTCACCTCACCCCTCCCCGCTGACGCACCTTGACTTCCACGATCCGCGATATATCGTGTTCTGCAAGAGACGCGATATGTTGCGTCATCCGCGCTCCCCAGGAGGTCAGATCCATGCCTGTGTCGACGTGGGCCATCGCCGAGCCTCGCAGGCTCACCTTCGACGAACCCGTGACCGCGCTCAGCGTGCGCATCGTCAACGGAACGGTCAACGTCGTCGGCACCGACGAACCGACCGCCAGGCTGGAGGTCTCCGACATCGAGGGGCCACCCCTGATCGTCACGCAGCAGGACGGCGTCCTCACCGTCGCTTACGAGGACCTGGCCTGGCAGAGCATGCTCAAGTGGCTCGACCGCAAGGGCTGGCAGCGCCGCGCGGTCGTCTCCCTCGCGGTCCCGGCCGGGTCGGCGGTGGAGGTCGGCGTGGTCGGCGCCGGAGCCTTCGTGTCCGGGGTCCGCGGTCGTACGGACGTACGTGGCGTCACCGGCGACACCACGCTCGTCGGACTCGCCGGACCGGTCGGCGCGGAGACCGTCTCCGGCAACGTGGAAGCCCAGGCAGTCACCGGCGAACTGCGCTTCCACTCGGTCTCCGGCGACCTGACCGTCGTCGAGGGCGCCGGGGCCTCGGTGAAGGCGGAGTCGGTCAGCGGCAACATGGTGCTCGACCTCGACCCGACCGGGAAGCCCACCGACGTCCGGCTGGCCACCATCTCCGGCGCGCTCGCCATCCGCCTGCCGCACCCGGCCGACGCGAAGGTCGAGGCGAACACCGCGAGCGGCTCCGTCTCCAACGGCTTCGAGGATCTTCGGGTCAGCGGACAGTGGGGCGCGAAGAAGATCACCGGCACGCTGGGCTCCGGAACCGGGACACTGAGGGCGACGACGGTCTCGGGATCGATCGCCCTGCTGCGCCGCCCACCGGCCGAGGACGATCCGCACGACGCCGAGCCGACCGGAAAGGTGCTCTGACATGCCCCCCGTATTCGCCCACGGCCGCCTGCGCCTCTACCTGCTGAAGCTGCTCGACGAGGCCCCCCGCCACGGCTACGAGGTGATCAGGCTCCTCGAGGAACGCTTCCAGGGCCTGTACGCCCCGTCGGCGGGCACGGTCTACCCGCGCCTGGCCAAGCTGGAGGCGGAGGGCCTGGTCACACACGCCACGGAGGGCGGCCGCAAGGTCTACTCGATCACCGACGCCGGCCGCGCCGAACTGGCGGGCCGCACCGGCGAGCTCGCCGATCTGGAGCTGGAGATCAGGGAGTCCGTCTCCGAGCTGGCCGCCGAGATCCGCGACGACGTCAGGGGCGCGGCGGGCAAGCTGCGCAGCGAGATGCGCGCCGCGGCCGACGAGTCGCGGCACACGGGCTCCTCGCGGCCGGGCGGCAAGGCCGGCAAGGCGTCCCCCTTCGGCGATCTCGGCGACCTGGGCAACTTCGGCGACTTCGGTGACAAGGAGGCCTGGCGCACCGCTAAGGAGGAGCTGCGCAAGGCGAAGCAGGAATGGAAGGAGCAGGCCCGCCGGGCGAAGGACGAGTCCCGCCGCGCCCGCGAGGAGGCCCAGCAGGCCCGCCGCCAGGCCAAGGAGGCCCAGGACAGGGCGCGCGAGCAGATGCAGAACGCCGCGCGCCAGGTCCAGGACCACTTCGCCCGGGGCGACTGGCCGGCAGGCGTACGGGAGGGGCTGGCCGAGATCACCGGCCAGCTGGGCGGCTTCGCACGTACGGGCAACTGGCCCCCGTACGTGAAGCCGGATGTCGCTGAGGACGGCCTCGCCGCCCCGGTTGACGCCGATCCGGACTGGGGCAGGGACGCGGGCGGCACCGGTGACCCGGCCCGCGACCTGGACCGCCTGCTCGACCGCTTCCGCGACGACATCCGTGATGCGGCCAGGGACCGGGGGGTGACGGAGGACCAGCTCACGGAGGCCCGCCGCCACCTCTCGACGGCGGCTGCCCACATCGGGGCGCTGCTGCGGAAGGACACCGACGGCACCGCGAAGTAGGGCGCCGGCAGCGGGGCGGCCCGGGGAGCGGGAACACTCCCCGGGCCGCGCCGCGTTCAGCCCGCCTTGCGTTCCTGGCGCGCGTCGCCGTCCCCGTACAGCGCACGGTTGACCGTCTCGTACGTCGCGCCGTGCTCGGCGAGCACGTCGGCGACTACCCCGGGGGACGCGGTGAGGGCCAGCAGGAGGTGCTCCTCGCCGATGAAGCGGTCACCGCGGCCGAGTGCGATCCGCAGCGACTTCTCCAGGATCTTCTTGGCCTCCTTGGTGAACGCACGGGTGCCCGGCCACCGGCGCCGTTCCTTTCGGTCGCCGCGCAGGGCCCCTTCGCCGTGCGCCTCCTCGATGCGGGAGACGATCGCGGTGAGATCGATGCCGATGCCGGCGAGGGCGTCGGCGTCGGCCCTGGTCATCCCGCCGCGCCTGCGTGCGTCGGCGAGTGCGGCCTCCACCGAGGCCCTGCGGTCCGTGAGGCCCAGTGCGGCGACGGCGAACGACGCCCGGCTGCCCTCCTGGTCCAGCAGGGCGAGCAGCAGGTGTTCCTCGGTGACCGAACCGGCGTCGGCCCGTTCGGCATGGGTCACGGCGCCGGTCACGGTGGCGCGGGCACCCTTGGTGAATCGCTCGAACATCAATGCCTCCCGTACTTCTTGTGCACGGCCTGCCGGCTGACGCCCAGTTCGGCCGCGATCTCCTGCCACGACCAGCCCTGGACACGGGCGCTTCTGACTTGTACGGCTTCGAGCTGCTCCAGCAGCCGCCGCAGCGCGGCGACCGACCGCAGCCCCACGCGGGGGTCGCGGTCGCCGGCGCGCTCGGCGAGATCCGTTGCTTCGGTCATGGTGTCAACTTACGTTGACACCATGACGCACGTCAACCCTAGTTGACAGTCAGCACGATCTTCCCGAACTGGTCACCCGAGGCGAGGCGCTCGAATCCCTCGGGGGCACGGTCCAGCGGCAGCACCTCGTCGATGACGGGACGCACCCCCGTCGTGGCGCAGAACGCCAGCAGGTCCTCCAGCTCGTCCTTGGAGCCCATGGTCGAACCGACGACCTTCAGCTCCAGGAAGAAGATGCGGGTCAACTCGGCGTGCGAGGGCCGGTCGCCGCTGGTCGCCCCGGAGATGACCAGCGTGCCGCCGGGGCGCAGGGACTTGACGGAGTGGGACCAGGTGGCGGCGCCGACCGTCTCGATGACGGCGTCGACCCGGTGGGGCAGCCGTGCGCCCGGCTCGTACGCCTCGATCGCACCGAGTTCGACGGCCCGCCTGCGCTTGGCCTCGTCGCGGCTGGTGGCGTAGATCCGCAGCCCGGCGGCCCGGCCGAGGACGATCGCGGCGGTCGCGACACCGCCGCCGGCACCCTGGACCAGGACGGAGTCGCCGGGCCGCACCCCGGCGTTGGTGAAGAGCATGCGGTACGCGGTCAGCCAGGCGGTGGGCAGACAGGCGGCCTGCTCGAAGGTGAGCTCCTTCGGCTTGGGCAGCACGTTCCAGCTGGGGACGGTCACCTGCTCGGCGAACGTGCCCTGGTAGCGCTCGGTCAGGATGGAGCGGGGCTCGTCGGGGCCGACCCCGTGCCCGGTCTGGCCGATGACGGAGTGCAGGACGACCTCGTTGCCGTCCTGGTCGGTGCCCGCGGCGTCGCAGCCGAGGATCATCGGCAGCTTGTCCTCGGCCAGGCCGACGCCGCGCAGGGACCAGAGGTCGTGGTGGTTGAGGGAGGCGGCCCGGACGTTGACGGTGGTCCACCCGGCACGCGCCTCGGGAGCCGGGCGTTCGCCCAGCTCAAGGCCGTTGAGGGGGTGGTCGCGGTCGAGGCGGGATGCGTAGGCGGCAAACATGGGGCCGACGATAGGCGGGGCCACGGGCGGGCGTAACCGGCTGCGGGTGTGACACGCACCGCGCGTGTCAGCGACCGGCCCCGGCCGGTTCGTTCGAGCGCCGGAGGGGCACAATCAAGCCCCTCCGGCGCTTGAGGAGCGCGGGTCCGGGGGCAGCGCCCCCGGAAAGGCGCCGCGCCCGAACCCCCGCACTCACGCACCTCAGCGCCGGGACACACCCTCCGCCCGCGCCGCGGCGGCCACCGCGGCCGTCACCGCCGGGGCGACCCGCTCGTCGAACGGCGACGGGATCACGTAGTCGGCGGCCAGCTCGTCGCCCACCACGTCCGCCAGCGCGTTCGCCGCGGCGATCTTCATGCCCTCGGTGATCCGCGACGCCCGCACCTGGAGCGCGCCGGCGAAGATGCCGGGGAACGCCAGCACGTTGTTGATCTGGTTCGGGTAGTCCGAACGCCCGGTCGCCACGACCGCCGCGTACTTGTGCGCGATGTCGGGGTGGACCTCGGGGTTCGGGTTCGCCATGGCGAAGACGAAGGCGCCGGGCGCCATCGAGGCGACGGCCGGCTCCGGGACCGTACCGCCCGAGACGCCGATGAAGAGGTCCGCGCCGGCGAGCGCGTCCGCCAGGGACCCCGAGATCCCTGCCTTGTTGGTGAGCTCGGCCAGCTCCCGCTTGACCTCGGTCAGGTCGTCGCGGTCCCGGCTGACGATGCCCTTGCGGTCGGCGACGGCGACATCGCCGATCCCCGCCGCCAGCAGGAACTTGGCGATGGCGACCCCGGCCGCACCCGCGCCCGAGATGACGCCGCGCAGCTCGCCCAGGCCGCGCCCTGACAGCTTCGCCGCGTTGCGCAGGGCCGCGAGGGTGACCACGGCCGTGCCGTGCTGGTCGTCGTGGAAGACGGGAATGTCGAGCCGCTCCTGGAGCTTGCGCTCGATCTCGAAGCAGCGCGGCGCCGAGATGTCCTCCAGGTTCACGCCGCCGAAGGACGGGGCGAGCCGGACGACGGTCTCCACGATCTCGTCCGCGTCGGTGGTCGCGAGCGCGATCGGCACCGCGTCCACACCGCCGAACTGCTTGAACAGGATGGCCTTGCCCTCCATCACCGGAAGGGAGGCCTCGGGGCCGATGTCACCGAGACCGAGCACGGCGGTGCCGTCCGTCACGACGGCGACGACCTGGGACTTCCAGGTGTAGTCGTGGACGAGCTCGGGATTCTCGGCGATCGCGCTGCACACCTTCGCCACGCCGGGCGTGTACGCGAGGGACAGGTCGTCCTTGTCCCGGATCGGGACGGTGGCCTGCACGGCCATCTTCCCGCCCCGGTGGAGCGCGAAGGCCGGATCGAACGGCTCGTCGGTGGTGCCGGCTGTCGTGCTGTCCGTGTTGCTGTCGCTGCGAGGATTGACGATCTCCGCTGCCATGGTGTTGACCCCTTAAGTCTTCATCGTTCGAGGGTGGCCACTCCTGGTTGAGGAGGGGTGGGTGGGCACCGCGTACGTTCCCCGCGCTGGGCGATCGGTCCGCCTCTGCGGGGAGGAATTCATACGCGCGGGCGCGCCGCACACGCGCCCTGAGCCCCGGATGAGGGGTGTAAACGTCCTTCTTACCGGACAGGCCACACCGCAGACGAGTCGGTATCCCCACGGTGACACGTCTCATAGTGGGACATACACACAAGTCGGCCAGTCGACATGAAACCCGCCCAGAGCAGGTCCTGGGCAGGGGATTTTCCGGCAGGAAGAAACGATTCCAGGGAAAGGTCCGGCCTTGATGTGCCGGCCCACTGGGTTCGGGGGTGTCCCGTTACCCGATTTTGACATGCTGCGCCCCCTGATTGGGCTAGTCCGAATGGCAAGATGCCGTAATCACACAAGGCGGCGACACTCGGCGCCGTGTGCCATACCGCCTGGTTACACCCCCTTCACCTGCCGGAGGAACCCCTCATGACCGCACGTACCACTCGTCGTACGACCGCGAAGTCCCGGATCGCCGCGGTCGGCGCCATCGCGGTCGCCGGCACCATGCTGCTGACCGCCTGCGGCGACCAGACGAAGAACAACTCCAGCGACTCTGCTTCGCCCAAGGCCGGCGACGGCGCGTCCTCCTCGGCCTCCGCCGCCGCCCTGCTCCCCGCGGACATCAAGTCCAAGGGCGTCATCAAGGTCGGCTCCGACATCGCGTACCCGCCGGTCGAGTTCAAGGACGACTCCGGCAAGACGGTCGGCATCGACCCCGACCTCGCCGCCGCGCTCGGCAAGGAACTGGGCGTGGAGTTCCAGTTCGAGAACGGCACCTTCGACACCCTCGTCACCGGTCTGCGCGCCAAGCGCTACGACCTGGCGATGTCGGCGATGACCGACACCAAGGACCGCCAGAACGGCATCGACCCCGAGACGAAGAAGAAGGTCGGCGAGGGCGTCGACTTCATCGACTACTTCACCGCCGGTGTCTCGATCTACACCAAGAAGGGCGACGACCAGGGGATCAAGACCTGGGCCGACCTCTGTGGGAAGAAGATCGCCGTCCAGCGCAACACCGTCTCGAACGACCTGGCCAAGGCCGAGTCCAAGAAGTGCACCGGCGGCAAGAAGATCGCCATCGAGTCCTACGACAACGACCTGCAGGCCCAGACCCGGCTGCGTTCCGGCGGCGCCGACGCCGGCTCCTCCGACTTCCCGGTCGCCGCGTACGCGGTGAAGACCTCGGGCGGCGGCAAGGACTTCCAGATCGTCGGCGACCAGGTCGAAGCCGCCCCGTACGGCATCGCCGTCGCCAAGGGCAACGACCAGCTCACCAAGGCGATCCAGGCCGCGCTGGACGCGATCATCAAGAACGGCGAGTACGGGAAGATCATCGCCAAGTGGGGTGTGGAGGCCGGCGCGGTCACCGAGGCCAAGCTGAACGGCGGATCCTGACCGGATCCGGCCCTGAAAGGCATCAGCCGTGACTGACATCGAGAAGACGGGCCCGGTCGACCGGTCGCCCGCACCCCCCACACCGCCGGCCGGACCGGCGGCGATCAAGGCCATTCCGGTCCGGCACTACGGCCGGTACGTCTCGGCGGTCGTCGCCATCGCCGCGCTCGTCGCGATCATCTACGCCTTCAGCCAGGGAAAGATCAACTGGGGCGCGGTCCCCGACTACTTCTTCGACGACCGCATCATCAAGGGGGTCGGCCAGACGCTGCTGCTGACCGTCCTGTCGATGGTGATCGGCGTGGGCGGCGGCATCCTGCTGGCCGTGATGCGCCTGTCGAAGAACCCGGTGACCTCGTCGATCGCGTGGTCCTACATCTGGTTCTTCCGCGGAACACCGGTTCTGGTCCAGCTCTTCGTCTGGTTCAACCTGGGTCTGGTCTTCGAGTACATCAACCTCGGGCCGGTCTACAAGGACTACTGGTCGAGCTTCATGACGCCGCTGCTGACGGCGCTGCTCGGCCTGGGCCTCAACGAGGCCGCGTACATGGCGGAGATCTGCCGCGCCGGTCTGCTCTCGGTCGACGAGGGCCAGACGGAGGCCTCGCACGCGCTCGGCATGAGCCACGGCAAGACGCTGCGCCGTGTCGTGATCCCGCAGGCCATGCGGGTGATCGTGCCGCCCACGGGCAACGAGGTCATCAACATGCTCAAGACCACGTCGCTGGTGGCGGCCGTACAGTTCTACGAGCTCTTCAAATACGCCCAGGACATCGGGCAGGCCTCCGGGGCCCCGGTGGAGATGTACTTCCTCGCCGCGGCCTGGTACCTCGTCATGACCTCGGTCCTGAGCGTCGGGCAGTACTACCTGGAGAGGTATTACGCCCGCGGCTCCAGCCGCAGTCTGCCGCCCACCCCGATGCAGAAGATCAGGGCCAACCTGCTGTCGCTGGGCCGCCCGAAGGGAGGCATGGCATGACCGCCATGGTGAAGGCCGAGGGCGTCCACAAGTCCTTCGGCGCCGCACACATCCTCAAGGGCATCGACCTCGAGGTCGCCCCGCGCGAGGTCTTCTGTCTGATCGGCCCGTCCGGCTCCGGCAAGTCGACCTTCCTGCGGTGTATCAACCACCTGGAGCAGATCAGCGCCGGCCGGCTGTCCGTCGACGGCGAGCTGGTGGGCTACCGCCAGAAGGGCGACAAGCTCTACGAGCTCAAGGACAGCGAAGTCGCCCTGAAGCGCCGCGACATCGGCATGGTCTTCCAGCGCTTCAACCTGTTCCCCCACATGACGGCGATCGAGAACGTCATGGAGGCCCCCGTCCAGGTCAAGGGCGAGTCCAAGGCAGTCGCCCGGGCCCGTGCCGAACGTCTCCTGGACCGCGTCGGCCTGTCCGACAAGGCGAAGAACTACCCCTCGCAGCTCTCCGGCGGACAGCAGCAGCGGGTGGCCATCGCCCGGGCGCTGGCCATGGAGCCGAAGCTGATGCTCTTCGACGAGCCCACCTCGGCGCTCGACCCGGAGCTGGTGGGCGACGTGCTCGACGTCATGCGCGGCCTCGCCGAGGACGGCATGACGATGATCGTCGTCACCCACGAGATGGGCTTCGCCCGGGAGGTCGGCGACGCGCTGGTCTTCATGGACGACGGCGTGGTGGTCGAGTCGGGCCACCCGCGCGACGTCCTGACCAACCCGCAGCACGACCGGACGAAGTCGTTCCTGTCGAAGGTGCTGTAACTGCGAGCACGCGCGCGGGGGCGGTACGGGCCGACGGGGCCCGTACCGCCCTCGCGTACGTACGCGCTACTTCACCGGCAGCAGCTCCGGCCTGAGCATCAGCGTCCGCAGCTGCGCCCGCGTGAGCGGCGGGGTCCTGAGCAGCGGCCCCAGCGCGGCGTCGCCCTCGAACCCGGTGCTGGCCCGCACGGCCAGCCGCCTGCCGTCCTTGAGCGTGAGCCAGCCCGACAGCTCCGGGCCCCACTGCGCGAAGCTGCTGTGAATGAGGGTCTTCGGGTCGTTCCAGATGGTCAGCACCCTCCCGTCCGGCAGCTCCTCCCGGACGCAGTCCTTACGCTGCAGCGCCCCCGCCCCTGCGCACACGTTCGTGTTCCGGAGGAAGCCGGGAGGTGCCATCCCCCCCACTTCGAGGAAGCCGACGCCGCCGCCCCTGCGGACCGCGTAGAGCCCGCTGAGCGGCCCGCCCGAAGGCTCCACGATGTGCTGAGCCGTCCCGCCCACTTTGAAGATGTCGCGCGGCGACACCTGCTCGACCGAGCCGACTCCCTCGGGCAGCAGCTTGATCAGTTTCCGGGCCCGCGCGGTGTTGCCGGCGACCTTGCCGGGGGCCGCGACCGAGGACGCCCGCGGCGCCTCTCCTCCCGCCGAGATCCCGGGCACCACGAACGCACCCGCCGCCACCGCGCACACCGCCGCCGCCGACACCGCGACCCGGCGGCGCCTGCGTACCCGCGCCGCCCGCGCGTAGACCTCCTCGGTGCTGATGACCGGCCGCCCCGCTTCCTCGGCGGCCCGCTCCAGCAGCTCCCGCACGTCGTTCATACCAATTCCTCCGCCATCTCGGCGCGCAGCGCCGCCAGCCCCCGAGCCGCGTGGCTCTTGACCGTGTTCTCCCGCATCCCGAGCACCTGGGCCGTGGCCTCGACGCTCAGGTCCTCCCAGAAGCGCAGCACCAGTACGGCCCGCTGCCTGGGCGTGAGCCGGGCGAGTGCCGCCCGTATCGCGAGGCCGGTGTCCGTGTCGGGTGCGTGGACCGCCCGCTCGGGCAGTTCGCCGTACGACTGCTCGCGCCGCCAGAACCGGCGGCGGGCCGCGATGAAGGTGTTGATCAGGGTCTTGCGCGCGTACGCCTCGATGTTGTCGAGCCGCCCGTACCGCCGTCCGCCGAGCACCACCTTGACCAGCGTCGCCTGGACCAGGTCCTCGGCCTCGTGCCGGTCGCCGCAGAGCAGATACGCGCTGCGGAAAAGTGCGGTGCGTCTGCTCTCGACGAAGGCGTGCAGCGCGTCGTCGTCATCGCTCCGCATCGTCAGTGTCCCTCCCCCTGGTCCGCGGGCGCGGACCGTCTCACCCTTCCAGTGCGGTGGGACGCAAGGCGGGTTGCGGCAGTAGGCCAAAAAATGGCGGGGCGGCACGGACCGTCGTCCGCACCGCCCCGCCCCGCATGGTGCCGCTACTTCACCGCGAGCACCAGACTGTCCGAGGGGGAGGACCAGACGGCCCGCGCCTCGGCGAACCCGGCCGCGCACAGGGTGTCCGCATGCCATGCCGCGGATGGCGTGTCGCCGTCGGCGTGCTCACCGTAGATCTCGAAGCGCTCGGCGGTCGGCCCGGCGAGCACCGGGTCCTTCGCGGCCAGTGCCCACCAGTCCGCCCAGTCCAGGACCCCGGCGCCCTTGGCCCGGTCCATGCCGGCGTGCCGGTGGGCGCGTTCGGCCGCGTTGATCCGGGGAGTCCCCGTCTCGATCATGCGGTCGGCGTTCATGAACACGCCGCCTTCCCGGACGAGCCCGCCGATCTGCCCGTAGAGGGCGGTGAGCGGTTCGCTGTGGAGCCAGTGCAGGGCGGTGGCGGTGAGGACGGCGTCGTACGAGTCGTGGGGCAGCCGCTCCGTCCACCGCGGGTCCTTGAGGTCGGCGGTCACGAAACTGACGCGCTCGTCGCCGGCGAAGGTGCCGCGGGCGATGGCGAGCAGCGCGGGGTCGAGGTCGACGCCGGTGCTGGTGGCCTTCGGGAACCGCCGCAGCAGCCTGTCCGTAATACTTCCCGTACCGCACGCGAGGTCGAGCACCCGCGGTTCCGGGCCTGTGAAGGCCTCGACCATGTCGAGCATGACCCGGAAGCGTTCCTCGCGGTCGGGCAGGTACCACTCCTGCTGCCGGTCCCAGCTGCTTTGCCAAGCCTGCCAGTCGGTGCCCGTCACTGATTCCGTCACCCGAAACCTCCATGTAATACCCTGGGCTGGCAGCAGCCCATTACATCGTCATCGTCGCCCCGACCTTAGACCGACCCGGTAAGGACTACAAGTGGAACTGGCCTATTACTCGGACTATGCCCTGCGCCTGGTCAACACCGAGGAGCCGGCCCGCAACAAGGACGCCCTCACCTCGGTCGACGCGGTGCGTGAGCTCTTCGGCGCCAACGGGCAGGCGGCACGGCGGGCGACCGACGCGGACGTGACCCGCTTCCGGTCCGTACGGGCCCGGCTGCGCGCGGTCTTCGAGGCGGCCGACGGCGGCGACGAGACGCTCGCCGTCGACCTGCTCAACTCGCTGCTGCTGGAGTTCCCGGTCAGCCCGCAGATCTCCGGGCACGACACCCGGGACTCGGACGGCAAGCCGGACTGGCACATGCATCTGTCCGACCACCCGTCCAACGCCACGGCGGGCTACGCCGCGATCGCGGCGATGGGTCTCGCCTTCCACCTCACGTCGTACGGCGTGGACCGGCTCGGCCTGTGCGAGGCGACACCGTGCCGCAACGCCTACCTCGACACCTCGACCAACCGCTCGCGCCGCTACTGCTCGGACCGCTGCGCGACCCGCGCCAACGTGGCCGCCTACCGGGCCCGGAAGCGCCTGGAGACGGAACGGGCGGCGGAGACCGGCCGCAGCGCGGAGACCGCCCAACCCACCACGCCGCGCACCGAGCGCTGATCCTTCGTCAGCGGCCGGTAGCGGGCCCGGACCCTGGCCAGGACGAGGTCCTCGGGCACGGTCCCGTAGTCCGTGCTGTCCCCGCCCGCGAAACTGTTGTCACCCAGCACCCACCAGCCACCGGCCCGCCGCTCCACGGCCCGCTTGACCACCAGCAGGTCCTGCTGGAACGGGTGCCGCAGGATCACCACGTCACCGGGGCGCACCGGCGCCCCGTACTGCACGAGCAGCCAGTCCCCGTGGTGAAGCGTGGGCACCATCGAAGGCCCCGTCACCTCCACCACCTGGAACGGGACTCTCGCCGCCAGCCCCCGTCCGGGCTGGTCATCGGTCAGCTCCGGCACCTCCGGCACCTCCCGCATCTCTCCGGCACCTCCACGGTCCGTCCAGTACACCGTCCCCCACAGGGTTCCGTGCATTCGGCCACTGGTCCCATCCTCACCCTGGACTTTTGGCCTAAGCCCACGGGGGCACCCGCTAAATCACGCCTCTCACGGAGTAATGTCCCACCTGAGAAGACGATCACGAGGAAGGACAGCCCCATGCTTTCCCGCCTGTTTGCCCCCAAGGTGAAGGTCAGCGCCCACTGCGACCTCCCCTGCGGCGTGTACGACCCGGCCCAGGCCCGCATCGAGGCGGAGTCCGTCAAGGCCGTCCAGGAGAAGTACCAGGCCAACGAGGACCCGCACTTCCGGGCCCGCGCGGTGGTCATCAAGGAGCAGCGCGCCGAGCTCGCCAAGCACCACGTCTCGGTGCTGTGGAGCGACTACTTCAAGCCCCCGCACTTCGAGAAGTACCCGGAGCTGCACCAGCTGGTCAACGACGCCCTCAAGGCGCTGTCGGCCGCTAAGGGCTCCACGGACCCGGCCACGGGCCAGAAGGCGCTCGACCTGATCGCCGAGATCGACAAGATCTTCTGGGAGACCAAGAAGGCCTGATCTCCGGTTGGGCCGCCCGACCCCCGATATCGCGGGTCGCGTCGCCCGTACCTGACCGCACCCGGTCCGCGGGGCGCCGATGACGGCGTCCGTCGCGGACCGGGTGCGGTCTTTTTTTCTCCTGGCCGCAGATGGGCGTGGATCCGCAGGGTGGCGACGGCGGAAGCGCGGCCGGGGACCAACTGAACCCGCTTGACGCTCGCTCCGCCGTGGGTGCTTTCCGTTCAGTTCCTCATGGCATAGCGCATCAGCTGGAGCGCTGAGCGGCTGCCTGAAGGCGCTCATAGAGGAAGGGGGCGTCGAGACATGTGTCGATGACACGATCGCGCACGTCGGTGAGAAGCCAGCCCAGCAGTTCGGCAGTGGCGTCGTACTCATCGTAGAAGCCCAGGCGCAAGTCAGTGATCTCGAACTCGAACATCACGTCGTCAACGAGGTCTGCCAAGTGCGCATCGGCGGCTGGGGTATTGGTCGCGGTCCATACGTTCAGCCAAGGACGCAGGCTGTTGGTGGCCACGGTGATGACGCTGAGGGAATCCCTGACGGGCACGGGGCTGGGGTGAGTATGCAGCGTGCTCTGCCACCAAGCGGACCAGACGTCCTGCAGGGCCTCGGCCAAGGGCAAGTCCCAGGTGGCCCAGCCCGCGTGGATCAAGCGGGAGGCAATGAGCTCCTCGTCGATGTGGAGCCTGCCTGTGACGAGTAGGCGAATGATGCGCGGGACGAGGTGACGATAGAGACGAGGAAAGTCTTCCCAATGATCAGGCGTCTTTGCGGCAACCGAGGAAACCAGGTCGTCGCCTATGAGGTGCAGCGGGCCGGAGAGTTCGGCGAAGTCGCGATCGCCGTAGCAGTACGTGCATCCTGTGACGAGGAAGGAACCTTCTGAGGCGAAGGCGTGGTCCAGGGCATCGAGAGCTGTCATGAGCTGCTCAGAGCAAGACATGAAGACCTGCCGGGGGACTCCGTCCGGGTGACCGGCGAAGATCGCAGGCTATCAGGCCGTCCCCCGCCTCTCACGGAATACCTTGATGGCCCGAGTCGAGGGAAGCGATGGTCCGTGAAGGATCCGTCTCCGATCCTCACACGGGCGACTCGATAGGGTCGGGCCATGATGGAGAGCCCCGTGGTCGAGCTACTTGAGACCGAGTACCGGCGCGTTTGGGACCGCTTCTACGACGAGTTCACGTTCCGGCCGAGTACGAGTTCTCTCAAGTGGCCGGCCATCAAGGAGCCCGTCGCATCGGTTGCCTGGAGCCTTGCCGCGCTTGACGACGACCCTGAATACGAGCGGTTGGACCGCTTGGTCGAGGTGGTCGAGCAGGGGCTGACTTCCTGCATTGGCCCGAGCGGAACGCTGCTCGCGCTCGACTGGCAGCACACGTCGTATCGCTTGGCACCGCTGGGCGTCGGTGGCCCGGGGCAGTCGGCCTGGCCTTTGAGCCCGTACCCCGATGGGGATTACTACATCTACCTCTCGGAAGACTTCCGGATGGGCAGTTTCGGGCACCCCTGGGAACAGTCGCTCTGTCTGTTCGGTCAGGAATTCCTCGACGCCGCATCCGCGGAGGTGGAGAAGCTCCTCGGCCAGCCGATCCGTAGATCCGGCAGGGCAGTCGGCACCGCCTGAGTCGGGCCCCGACTTCACAGGCGCCCAGAGAGTCAGACCCCACAGCGCATCCTGATGCCCTCGCTGCTCGCGGCAGCGAGGGCATCAGTCGTCAAATGGCGCGGGCTGTGGGCAACTGCGCGACCCACTTCGTCACCTCGGTCAGATGCTCGGGCTGCAGCCCGAGCTGCGGGTCGGGCTGAACGATCAGGGTCGGCGTTCCCCTGGCGGTACGCTCCGCCGCCCAGGCGCAGTCGAGGCTGGTGAAGTCGTCGTCGATCCAGATGGCGGGAGCGTCTGCCAGCCAGACCTCGACGTGGTCGCGTTTCCAGAGGTAGCCGTCGGGGTGACTGGTAGTGATCTGGGGGCGAGGCAGGTCGAGGTAGGGGAAGTCGGGCAGCCCCAGGAGAGGACCGATGATCGTGGTGGCGTCCCTGCGCCAGCTCGTGCACCACACGGGGGTGACGAGTCCGCTGGTCAGGAGGTCGGTGAGAAGGACGCCCTGGCTCGGGTTGAGCCAGATGGGGACGGGGTCGTCGGGGTGTCGGCCGGTGGGCAGGACGGTGTGGCGGACGTGGGTGGGCGGGGTGCTGCCGTCGGCGGCCGGGAACGGTATGAGGACGCCGTCGATGTCGAGGAGCAGGTAGGGCGGGGTCATCGTTGCCTCCGTCGGTCAGCTTTTGCGGGCGGTGATCAGGAGGGTGGTGGGCCACGGGTCGCGGCGCGGGTGCCGCAGCTCCACCGTCGAGGTGATGCGCAGGCCGGTCCGGGAGAGGTGGGCGTCCCAGCGGCGGGCGTCGAACTCCCATCGGGCGAGGGGCAGTCGGGTGCGGTCGGGCATGGTGACGTAGTCCTCGCGCGGACGGTCGTCCGTGGATGGATGTCTTCCGGCCCGTGCCGGGTGAGGAACGGAGAAGGCCAGGACTCCGCCCGGTTCCAGGCGTCGGGAGATGGCGGCGAGGAGGAGCTCGGGGGCGACGAGGCCGACGGCGCCGAAGACGGAGTAGATCGCGTCGAAGGTCCGGCCGGTGGCCTGCAGGTGGTGCAGTGCGTGCCCGGCGGCGAACGTGACACCGTCGATGTGGCCGTAGTGGGAGCGGGCCCGGCGTACCTGGAGGCCGATCAGGTCCACGCCGGTGGCGCGGGCCTGGTGGTATTTCGCGAGGTGGGCCACGTTGTGGCCGGGGCCGCAGCCCAGCTCCAGGACGGGTTTGCCGCACAGGTCCCGGCCCAGGATCTCGGCGCCGGGACCGATGCCCGCGTGGGTGCTCCACTCCATCCGGGCCCGTGCAGTGAGGGCGTGCGCGGGAGCGGCGGCTGTGCGTTGGGCTGCGTGGGCGTACCAGGGGGAGATCTGGGCGAGCACCTAGACCTCCAGGAGTTGGGCCACGTCGCCCAGGTGGCGGCGGACGACGGGGATGTACGCGGGGTCCTTGGCCGGGTCGTCGATCCAGCGGATGGCCTGCTCCATGAACCACTCCACGGCCCACATGCGGTGCCAGCCCAGGGCCCATGCCTCTGCGGCCAGGCCGCCCCGCGCGGCGAGGGCGTCCTCGTGGCCGCCTGCGGTGACGTATTGCTCCAGGAGCACCCGCATTCGGAAGGGGCTCGGTACGTCGGTGGTGCCGTGGTACGAGGCGAGGTCGATCAGGCCGGGGCCGGTGAAGGCGCGTGCGAAGTCGAGGAGGTGCCAGCCGTTCTCCCCGATGTGGATGCTCGTGGGGTGGAACTCGGAGTGGACCCAGCCGAACGGGTCGAGCGTCGCCCCCTGGACGCGGGTCTCGGCTGCGGCGGAGATCTTCCCCAACGCCGTCTCGATGTCGTCGCAGTCCGCCCATCGGTCGGTTTTCCGGAGCCGCTGGAGGTGATCGAGGGCCCGGCCGGGCAGGGCCGCGAGGCCCGCCCCGTCGAGGAGGGGTAGACCGCCCGCCGGGCGGGCGGCATGGAGCATGACGGCGGCGGCGACGCCGTCGAGGTCGTCGGCGTCCCGTACGGGAGTGCCGAGGTCGTCCATGAGCATCCCGAGCCACTTGTCCTGCATGGCGGTGGCGTGGAGGGCGGGGACCGGGAGGCCGCGCTGGTATGCCGCCCGCAGTGCCTGGGCCTCGCGGTCGAAAGGTTCCTTGGCGTACTTGAAAACGGCCGTAGTGCCGTCGGGGAAGGTGACGCGTTCGACGCCGGACATGCCCCAGACGCGAATCTCGGTACGTTCGGGGAGGGGCTTGCCGACGAGGGCGCACAGGTCGTCCAGCAGGGTGGCGGACAGGCTCTGGTCCATGTGGGTCTTCTCCAGGGGACTGGTGGGCTCCGGGGCGGGCGGCGCGCGAGCCGGCCCGCCCCGGAGCCGTACTGGGGGCGGGGCTACTCGGCTGCGGTCACGCGGTGGACGTAGACCTGCTCGATCCAGCCCGCCTTGAACTCGGCCAGGTCGTCACGGAAGTTGGCCATCGAGGCACCGTAGGGCGCGACGACGCCGCCGGACTGGTCCGGCACGGACTGGCAGCCGTGCACGAGCCGGCCGCCGAGCGCGGCGTGGGCCTTGATGGACTCGATCCGGCGGTGCTCGTTGAACCAGCCGCCGTGGTAGACCTCGTCGAGCATTCCGCCCGTCGCGTCGTCAAGGTCGAAGACGACGGAGGTGGCGGCGGGGAAGAACCAGCACGGGCCGACGTTGGAGATGTGCCCGTCCACCTCGACCTTGTTGAGCGCCATCAGCGTGGCCGCCTCGCGCAGCATGCGCAGGTGGTCGGCGGTGACCTGCGGGAGGCCGAGGCCGGCCAGGTGCTCCTCGCGGAAGAGGTACGAGTACACCCCGTACGCCGTCGCCAGCACACGGGCCGCGTCGGACGTGGACTCGCTGTGCTGCTTGATGAAGTCGAGCGCGAGCTGCTCGACCGCGCTCTCGGTAGTCTCGTCCACGTCCAGGAGCTGGGCCTTGACCAGCTCCCAGTCGGCGACGAGCCAGGTGCTGGACTCGAAGCGGAAGAAGTACTCGGCCGGGTCGATGGTGATGCGCCG
The DNA here is from genome assembly GCF_044458665.1 of Streptomyces sp. NPDC050422. NCBI lineage: Bacteria > Bacillati > Actinomycetota > Actinomycetes > Kitasatosporales > Streptomycetaceae > Streptomyces > Streptomyces sp. NPDC050422. The sequence goes on along the minus strand of NZ_JBITIE010000009.1, from coordinate 153,909 downwards.
GCCGTCGACCTGGATGCCGGGCAGGCGGTTCCAGCGCGGGTCGAAGGCGTCGGGCAGCTCGACCGTGATGGTCGCGGTGTCGATGGTGGTCACCGTGTCTCCGTCTCTGATCGTCCGGGCCCGGGGCACAGGAATGCCCGAGCCCGTTGGGGCGTACGGCACTTGGGGGCCGCCCGGCCCGCGATGCCGTGAGTGGGGCGGCTGTCGATAAGTGAACCGCCCGCTACGCAGAGTGGGTACGGTGTGAGCGAGGCCAAGCGGTATACACGGTTTACGGATCCGGAGCGGAGGCGATCGTGTCGACACCGACCAGCGCCAACTCCCGCCTGCGCGACACGATCAACGCCGCCGGGTGCACGTATGACGCGCTCGCCAAGGATGTACGCCGCATCGCCGCCGAGAACGGCGAACTGCTCCAGACCAACAAGTCGGCCATCTCCCACTGGGTGGGCGGTGCCCGCACGCCGACTGGCCAGGCAGGCCAGTACCTCGCCGAAGCCCTCTCACGGCGGCTGGGACGCGTCGTCACCCGAACCGAGCTCGGCCTCCACTCACCCGACACGCAGTCGCCACCGGGCACCGACCCCGTCACCGCGGTCACCGACCTCGGCCGCGCAGACGTCGAACGCCGCCGCTTCCTTGCCATCGCCGCCTTCACCACGGCCGGCGTGGCCATGCCGCTCCTGCACGACCACGAAGCCACCTCCCGGATGCTCCGCGCCCGCACCGCCCGCTCCCTCGTCGGCAGCGACGACATCGATGTCGTACGACAGATCACGGCGGCCTTCAGCGCCGCCGACGAACGCCTCGGCGGCGGCCACGGCCTGACCACAGTCACCGCCTACCTCGCCGACACAGCAGCCCCCATGCTGCGCGGACGCTTCCCCACAGAAGCCTTACGCCAGGCCGCCTTCGGCGCCGTCGCCGAACTCGCCTACCTCGCAGGGTGGAAGCACCACGACCTTGGACACGAAGGCGCTGCCCAGCGCTACTACCAGGTCGGCTACCAGCTCGCCTGCGAAGCCGACCCCCACGGCCACGCCGCCTGGATGATGCGCGCCCTCGCCCACCAGTCCCTCAGCCTCAAGCAACCCCACCACTGCGTGGACCTCGTCAAAGGAGCCCTCACCCGCGGCCTCGGCCACGTAGACGGCCAAACAGAAGCGCTCCTCCACATCACGCACGCTCGCGCCTACGCAGCGGTCGGCGAGAACCCATTGGCCGCCCGCGCTCTCCTCGCCGCCGAAGACGCCCTCCTGCGCGAGGACGGTCCCCAGCCCAGCTTCTCCCGCGTCAGCGGTCCCGCCGCCGGCACCGTGGCCAGCCACACCGCCCGCACGCTGACCGACCTCGCCGACCACATCGGTACGGAACAGCAGCACCGCGACGCCCTCACCCGCTGGGACCCGGAGAAGTACAAGCGCGTCCACGCCCTCACCCATGCCGACCTGGGCGACAGCCTCGCCGCCCAGGCCCGAGCCGATGAAGCTGTCGCGGCCTGGACCCAGGCCCTGGTCCTCATGGAGGGCATGACCTCCGACCGCACCCGGAAGGCGATCACCTCGATCCGCTCGACGCTCGCGATCTACCAGCGCCGCCGCGTCCCCGGCGCCGCAGATCTCGCCCGCCGAGCCCGCGAGGCCCTCGCCTAACATGCCCAACAACCCGCCCGACGAAGGGAACCCCGTGGCCCAGCAGACCGACAACCGCCCCCCGGCGCTCAAGCCGGCACTCGAATCCATGACCCTGCTGGTCGCGGCCGTCATCGTCCACGACAAGGCCACCAATCGCGTCGTCCTCCTCCAGCGCAGCGAGAACGCCAAGTTCGCCCGGGGCATGTGGGACCTCCCCGTCGGCAAGAGCGAACCGGGCGAGCCCATCACTGAGACGGCAGTCCGCGAGCTCTACGAGGAGACCGGCCTCACGGTGAAACCGGAGGCCCTCAAGGTGGCCCACATCATCCACGGAGCCTGGGGCGTTGAGTCCCCCAACGGCTTCCTCACGGTCGTCTTCGCCACGCACGAATGGGCTGGCGAGCCCGAAAACCGCGAACCTCACAAGCACTCCCAGGTCCGCTGGATCGACGCCCACACAATCCCCGAAAGCTTCGTGGACACCACCTCAAGCGCCCTCCACCGGTACCTCATGGGAGGACCGGAGGTTTCCCTGAACGGCTGGAGCTAGGCTCACTTCCATGCCCGATCCAACTCCTGACCCTCGCCTGCAAGCCTTGATCAACCAGCTCCAGCCGGGCCCCGTGAGAACGGTGGAGGTCATCGGGTTCGACGGAGCGGATGTCCTGGTGAAGCTTGTGGATGGCGAAGGAGAGAACGCCGAGATCGGTCGGGTCCCCCGGCACGAGGCTTCGATGCGTCGGCTGGAGCACCCATCCGAGCTCTTCAAGATCGGCCAAGAGATCAACGCCGAGGAGATCGGACGTTGGGGTGAAGGTCAGCTTCATCTCTCCACCAGGGCGTGCGAAATCCCATCCTTGCGATCCTTTCTCCTCACCAAGGAACGCGGACAGGTTGTCACCGGGACCGTCGCGGAAGTGCGCAACTTCGGGGCCTTCGTCTACCTCGACGGCGAGCCTGATGGCTTGTGCACCGGCTTCATCCGAGTGCCAGACCTGACGTGGTCTCGGATCGACTACCCCTCCGAAGCCGTCAAAGCCGGCCAGCGGATCACGGCGGAGGTGATTGTCGCCGAGACGCGATCCGGACAAGTCACCCTCTCGCTGAAAGCCCTGCAGGAAGATCCACTCATCCGCTTCGCGGACCAGGCCGGCCGCGTCGTCACAGGGCGGATCACCAAGATCATTCCCTTCGGTGTGTTTGTGCAGCTTGCTCCGGAGGTCGAAGGGCTCCTTCACATCTCAGAGCTGACCGACGAGCCGGTTGAGACCCCTGCCCAACTCGTCCGCGAAGGCGAGCTGATCGCAGTGAAGGTCGCCGAGGTCGACCTTCAGCGTCACCGGCTGCGATTGTGCGCTGCTGACGGAGCAGGCAGCTAGTGACCTGAGTCGGAGGTTCCTGAGCATTTCGCCCTCCTCCCTGCACTGCGGCAAGTGATGCCGCGACAAGCCGAACCTCGATCGGAAGCAGACCCGACCACCGACCGATAGAGGTCGAGAACTACCGAGCAACTTCCGACTCAGGTCACTGGAGTCATTCCGAAATCCGGTGGATCCTCCGCCGCAGGCGAGTCACAATCCGCCTGGGAACTGGGATGAGGGGGAGCTTGTTTGGACGTGTTCGCGTGTGCCGAGTGCGGCACGGAGCTGACGGTGCCGGTGTCCCGGGTTGCCCTCCCCGTCCACACCCACCACGGGGGGTGGGAGGAACTCCATCCGCCGCTGATGAAGCCCGCCACGTATGCCGTCGACCCCCGGCCCACTGGACCACCCTGGCGGTTGTGGGAGGAGGTCGGAGAAGACGCGGCCGCCCGACAGGGTGTCTACGCCCCTGTGTACTCGGTCTCCTTCGGCGCGCGGAACAGGATCGTCATCGCTCCCGGGGACTCCCGGTCCATGGCCCTGATCCCCGAGAAGTGCGAGGGCTACTGCCAGGGTCTGGACGGCCGGGACGGTCCCAACCTGGCGTGCGAGGGGTGCGGGCGAGCCGTGGCGACCCGCATGGACGACTGCGGATCGTGGCAGGCGGTGTGGCTGGAGCCCGACGCGGTCGTACCCCGTCCCTCGGGACACCTGGCCGGTCCACCTTACGGCTGGGACGACCTGGAGCGTGTCGAGCACCGCGTCCCACCCGTCGAACCCGACGGGTCGTGGAGTCGCCACTGGGAGGCGGCGGTCGGAGTCGCGCTGGCCCACCTCGTGGCGACCACCGAGGGGCGCCCGGTGGCACTCCCCTCCGGCCCCGTCGCCGAGCTGCTCGGCCACGCCGTCAACCAGTACCTACCCGCCGGGCCCGGAACCCGGTCCGTGGGGCTGGCCGGCCCCGGGATCCGCACACCCCGGCCCCGTCCCGACGTCCTCCTCGTCCCCCGCCACCCCCTTACGGGCGCGCCTTGGCGCCCGCTCGGCGACGAGGAGGCTGTGGTATCGCTGGACAGCGGAGTCTGGGCATACCTCGCCCACCCGGGCGAGACCTCGCCGATGCCCGCGACGGGTGTTCTACCGGAGGGCGTGCTGCGAGACGACTACCCTCTGCCGCCGCACCCCTGGTACCCGCTGGCGCCCCACCACCGCGCCTTCGAGTACACCTTGGTCGGGCTTCCCGCCGTACGAGACCCCCGGCTGCGCAGGTATCGCGACGCATCCCGCCAGACTTGAGTCGGAAGCTCCCCAGTAGTTCTCCGCCTCGATCGATGCGATACCCGGTCCGCTTCCGGCCGGAATTCAGCTCACCTCGGCATGACCGGCCGCAGTTCCGGGAGTCGGACGAACCGCCTAAGAATCTCCGGCCCAGGTCACTAACGCTGGCCCGCTGAATCACGCATCGGCCGTCACGTACTGGGTCGGGCCTGAGCCGCCCAAAACCGGTCGGCACGTGCCCGCGGAGGGGCGCTGTCGGTGCCTGAGTGCACACTGCCGCTATGAGATCTTCCTCGTCCGTCGCAGCCGAGACGTCACACGCCCCCTTTGACTGGGTGGAGTCGATGGGCGGTCCCTTGATCGTGATTCCCGTCTCCGCGCTGGATGCATGGCGCGGGTGCACGGAGAGCGGGATGGTCGTGGGGGACGGGGCCGATCCGGACGACTACGACAGGGCCTGCGCGGTGGACGATCTGGCCGGCGCGATCGCCGTCGGCGAGGACGGGGTGCAGGCGCTGGTCCTGGGGGACGAGCCCGCCACAACCTGTTACATGCCTGAGCATCACGCCTTCCTCCGCTGGCTCGCCGCCGACTCTGAAACCGGGCTCAAGGCCGCCGCCCAAGCTGTCCTCGCAGATCCCGCCACCCAGTGGGAGCAGCACGGGATGTGGATCACGGACGGTCCAGCTGTACTCATGGACTCCGCCGAAGCAGGTGCTGAGCTGAACGTGGAGTATCCGGGTGGTGGACTTCCTGCACAGGCAGGAGTCTCGCTGCCCCCTGGCCGCTGGAGGGTCCGCGCCGTCCACACCGAGGCCGACGAGGAGAACTGGGTTGGCCTGGTGCAGCTCCTGGCCGTCGCGGACTAGCGCGTCGTCTCGTTCTCGCTGTTATTCACTGCCGGGTGGTGACCCGCGTCGCTACTCTGCACGTCATGCCGAAAAAGCTCATCCAGCCCACCTACGACGAGCTGATCGCCGAGGCCATCGTGAACGCAGCCATGGGCACGGTGAGGATCCGCTTCGATGACCAGAGCGCGCCGGGGCTTGTGGACTTCGGGCTGGGACCCCGGGTGGACGCCGAAGTAACGGATGTCTTGGAGGTCTCGTCAAAGCGGGATCGAGACACCAACGCGATGTGGCAGCAGATCAACCGGGTCTACGACGGGCATGTCCATGAGGGGCTGCTCTGTGGATGGGCTGTCCAGTTCCAGCACGGCGCAACCATAGGCAAGGGGGTGTCCAACCGTGTCATCGCCTTCCTCGTCGATCTCGAAAAGCGAGGCATAACCAAGGTCAGTTCAGACCCCGCCGATCTCTTCCAGGCTGGGAACCAGTTTCCCTCGACCGACAACCTGCGCGATGCAGCCACCGCTCGCGAACTCGGCCTCAACGTCGTGCACCAGATCGCGGACTCACCCGACCTAGCAGGACGCATCTTCCCCTCCAGTTTCGCGCCCACTGGTATTGCCCGAGCGACGGCCGATGCAGTCTCCCCTTACGTAAACGACTTCCTGAACACGACTACGGGGGCCAACAAAATAAAAAAGTTGGCCGAGAAGGGCTCGGGCAAGCGGCAGCACCTCTTCATCTGGTCTGACGTGTCACACACGAGTGTGGGGTTCGCATTGAAACGGGGATGGCTTCCGAGCGACGCACCGACGGTGCCGGACCACATCCACACCATCTGGCTGGGCAGCTTCTTCTCGTTCGAGAACGTGTACACGTGGCGTTGCGAAGAAGGGTGGCGGGTGCACCGCGTTGCCGAGGTTGTTGATTCGGTAGTACCGCCGAGCTGATGACGTAGGCCAGTCGGCTCCATGGAACGGCTTCGATCCTGCTGGCTGGCTCTGAACGCGAGAGAGGGTGTCGGTCTGGCGCTGGCTGGCGCCTTCACGGTCAGAGCTCGGCCGTCCAGGTCCCGACAGGGTGCTCACTCGGCGGCAGCCACAGCTGAGGTTGCGACTCTCGATGCCCCTCCTCAGCCTGTTCTTCCCAATGAAACCGGTCATCCACGTCGGGCCACGCAACTTGCAACACGGGGAAAGGAGGCCGCCGGTAGAACCCGATGGCCTGCCCGAAGAAGGTCCTATACCAGCGGAGATCCACCTGCCTGAGCGCGACTTGGTGGCCGTCGGCAACGTCAGGATGCCTCTGGCCTTCAGTCAGCACAGTGCCCGCGGCGGACTTCGCTCCGAGCCTGTTGAGCATGCGGTGCATGGCGTGGACATCGAGCCCGAACATGGCGAGTTCAGGTGCGCCGTGAGTGTGCGAGAGACCGATCGTGTATGCGAATCCAGGACCGATCTCGTCCTCGGGAACCATCACGACGTGCCATCCGTGCTGCCGCACATTCTCGATGATCGTCAGACCAAGGCGGTCCGCTTCGTCTCGATCACCGTAGTCATGGCAAAGGACACAACGGCACCGGAACGGATCATCAGTCATGTGCGGAGGCTACGAGGTGAGCGTTCGAGTCAGGCAGCCAGGGGTCGTGCCCCCCATCGAACGACGTCGTCGCCCTCCGCGACTGCTCCCCAAGATCTGTGCCAGAACCCGAGACTCGTGAACAAAGCCATGCTGGCCCCTGGGCAGTCCGCACACAGTCCGCAGGACACCCGATCAGGACCGTCGCGCCCCAACGCCAGCCATCACCAAAAGGCCAGGTCAGCGCCCCACATGGAAGATCCCCGCAGGTCACCGACCCGGCCTGTTACTTGGAGACCAAGAAGGCCTGATCGCCGGTCGGGCCGCCCGGCTGCGATATCGCAGGCCGCGTCGCCCACTTGACCGCACCCGGACCGCGGGCCCGCCGATGGTGGCGTGTTTGTCGGTCCGGGTGCGGTTTTCTTCGTCGGTGAGTCACCGCTCAACCACCCGCACCCGGACCGCCGGAGGCCCGGAACGCACCAAGTACGACCCCCGTTCCCCTCCTGTGAACGGGAGACCGGTTTGGCCGCGCTCAACGCCCGTAGTGGTACCGGGCCTTGAGGATCTTCACCGTCTTGTCGTCGACTCGATAGACCAGTCGATGCTCGTCGTCGATGCGACGGGACCAGTACCCGGAGAGGTCTCCCTTGAGAGGCTCCGGCTTGCCGATCCCCTCAAAAGGCGTTCGCTGGATTTCGCCGACCAGCCGGACCAGCCGCCGGAAGGCCTTCCGGTCGACAGACCAGGAAACGAAGTCTTCCCAGCCGTCGGGGTCGAAGTAGACTTCCCTCACTCGGCGTCCTCGGCCAGAGCGTTGAGCTCTTCCATGGTCTTGACGACGTCGGCCGCACCCTCCTTGTCGCGCGCGACGGCAGCCATCAGCCGGGCCGCGTTCGCCGGGCTCCGAAGCAGGTAGACCGTCTCCTGCCACGCGTCGTAGTCCTCGGCGGACATCAGCACCGCATCACCGGCCCTGGAGGAGATCCGCTTGACGGTGTGGTCGTTGTTCACCTCTTCGATCAGAGGGAACAGTCTCTGCCGGGCCTCGCTCGCGCTGATGGTCATAGGCCACCTCTCCACTCGACTCGTACCGACAAACGGTACCATTGTCGTACGACTTTACGGTACGTGATAGATGAGGGACGTGGTACATGACACCGCCCCTCACCATCCGCTCACGGCCATTCGACCGTCGGATCGGCCGGAGCGGGCGCCTCATGCACGCAGAACGCCTTCTGCCGCCTCCCGGACGATGTCTGCCAGGGTGTCAGGAGCGGTGAGGTGCGCGATGTGTCCCTCACCCGGGAGCGTGACGATGCGCGCGTCCGGCAGGGCTGCGGCCAGGTCGGCCACGCGCTCGCGCAGGTGGGCGGGGCTGAGGTCTCCCTCGATCAGGGTCGTCGGCGTCTCCAGGGTCGCGAAGCGGTCTACGCCCACGCCGAGCGCGTCGATCGCCTCGTCCTCCGCGATCTGTGGCGTCGCGTAGGCGGCGAAAGCCCCTCGTATGTGCTCGTCGGCGAACATCGCGTCGACCGTGCTCGCGGGCATCCGGACGATGTCGCGCATATGGATCCGCATCGCTTCGACCGGGTCACCCGCGTCGAGTGCGGCACGGGCCCGCGCCCCCGCCGCCCCGGCGATCAACTCCCGTGTGGGCATCGGGGGCTCGTAGAGGACCAGTCCGGCGAACGCCGACGGGGCGAGCAGTGCGGCTTCCAGTGCGGCGACGGCGCCCGAGGAGTGGCCCACGAGCAGCACCGGGGAATCGAGGAGCTCGGCCAGGGCGACGATGTCGGCGGCCTCGGCGGTCATCGAGTGGGGCAGGACGACGTCCGCGCCGGCGGCGTAGATCCGCCGGTGGATCCGGACGACACGGAAGTCGTCGGTCAGGCGGCGCGTGACGCCGTCCCAGGTCGTCGCGTCGCCGCCGCCCGGATGAACCACGAGGAGGGCCGGCCCGGATCCCTCGTCGAGCGCGGTCACGGTTCGGACGCCTTCGGATACTGCGCGAAGTTCGGTCATGGGCACAGCGTGTACGCATCGGCCGACATCGCGCCGACAGACTGCCGACACCCCGACGGACAGGCCCGGCCGCTTCGGGCGGCCGGGCCTGTCCGCATGCCATGGATGCGAGGGGGCGCGTCGTCACCGACGGGCGCCGCTCCCGCCGCGCCGCGGCGCGAGGAAGGCCCCCGCCAGCAGCGCCCCCGCCAGGACCAGCGCGGAGTTGACGAGGATCGCGACCGAGACTCCGGAGAGGACGCCCTCGGGCCCCGGGTCGCCGAGTGCGGAGATGCGGGCCGTGGCGATGGCGCTCATGACCGGGATGCCCATGGTGATGCCGACCTGCTGGGTCATCGTGGCGAGGCCGGTGGCCAGGCCCTGTTCGTCGTCGGGGAGGCCGGAGGTCGCGGTGACCATGAAGCCGACGATCATCAGCATGTTGCCGATGCCCCCGATGAACGTGGCGGCCAGCAGGAGCCAGATCCAGGCCCCCGAGGTGCCGAGCGCCACCAGGGAGAGGGTGGCGGCGGCCTGGATGACGCCGCCGGTCACGATGGTCGTCCGGTTGCCGAAGCGGCCGACGGCCCGGCCTCCGAGCGTGCCGCCGATCACGGTGCCGATGCCGAGGACGCCGAAGGCGAGGCCCGTCGCGAGCGGCGAGTAGCCGAGGACTTCCTGGAGGTAGAGCGTCAGGAGGAAGACCAGCGAGGTCTCGGTGACGAAGGCGATCAGCCCGGTGGCGTTGCCCCAGATGACGCTGCGGCGCTTGAGGATGCGTACGGGGACGAGCGGCGCCGCGGCCTTCTTCTCGACGAACCAGAATGCGATGAGCAGCGCGGCGCCGGCGAGCAGGGCGACCAGGGTGGTGGGTGCGGTCCAGCCGGTCGTGCCGGCCTGGGTCAAACCGTAGACCAGGAGCAGCAGTCCGCCGGTGACGGTCGCCGCGCCCGGGAGGTCGAGGCGGGGGCGGCCGGCCGGGCGCGAGTCGGTGATGACGGACGGGGCGAGGGCCACGACGAGGGCGGCGACGGGGACGTTGACGAAGAAGGCCCAGCGCCAGGAGAGCAGGTCGGTGAGGAGTCCGCCGAGGATCGCGCCTGCCGTGAAGCCCGCGGACATCAGGGCGCCGTTGAGGCCGAGGGCACGTTCGCGCAGCGGGCCCTCCTTGAACGCGGTGGTCAGCAGGGCGAGTCCGGCCGGGGTGACGGCCGCCGTGGCAAGGCCCTGGAGGACCCGGGCGGTGAGCAGGACCTCGGGGGAGGTCGCCAGTCCGCCGAGGGCGGAGGAGAGGCCGAGGACGACCATGCCGCCCACGAAGAGGCGCTTGCGGCCGACGAGGTCGGCGATGCGGCCGAACAGGAGGGTGAATCCGGCGGCGGCCAGGGCGAAGGAGGTGGCGATCCACTGAAGGTTCGGGAGGGAGAAGCCGAGTCCCTCGCCGACGACGGGCAGGGCGACGTTCAGGATCGAGAAGTCCACGGCGATCATGAACTGGGCGCCGAGGAGGAGGGTGAGGACGAGCTTCTGCCGTCCGGTCATACGGGGAGTCACCGGCGGGGCCGCGGCGGGGGCGGTCGCGTTGCGTTGCGGGGTCTGGCTGGGTGCGGACATGGTCGTCCTTCCTCGGACGGAAGTTTTAACGGGTCTGTGGTTCCGTTAAGATGGAGTGACCGTAGCAGAGGAACGCCCATTAATGGAACTGGAGACCCGTTATGACGTCAGAGGGCCCGGAGAACGCTGCGAACCCGGAGAACGTGGAACCTGGCACGGTCCGGCCCGGCGGGCGCACCGCCCGGGTCCGCGAATCCGTCCTGCGCGCGGCAGGTGACGCCCTGGCCGAGCACGGCTTCGACCGGCTCGACCTCGCCGATGTCGCGCGCCGCGCGGAGGTCGGCAAGACAACTGTCTACCGCCGCTGGTCCACCACCACCGGCCTGATCGCCGACCTGCTCGACGACATGGCGGAACAGTCCTCGCCGCGGGCCCGGACCGGCTCGCTGGAGGAGGACCTCAGGGCCAACGCCAGGCTCGTACTCTCGACGCTCACCGACCCGCGCCAGGGCGCGCTGTTCCGCTCCGTGATCGCCGCCGCGACGTGCGACGCGCGGACGGCACAGGCTCTGCACCGGTTCTACGCGGTCCGCATCAAGGAGTGGTCGGGCTGTGTCACCGAGGCCGTCGAGCGCGGCGAGGTCCCCGCGGGAACCGACCCGGACGAGGTGATCCGCGCCGTGTCGGCCCCCCTCTACTACCGGCTGCTGGCCAGCGGCGACCCGCTCGACGCGGCGGCCGCCGACCGGGCAGCCGAGGCCGCGGTCGTGGCGGCGAAGGCCGGTGCGTACGTGAGCTGACTCAGGCCGCCCGCAGCCGGGCCGCCCAAGGGTGGTCGGCGCCCTCGGCCAGGGTGATCGTCTCCGTCAGCCAGGCGCGCCGGCCGCCGTCGAGAACGGGCAGCACGGCCTCGAAGTCCTGCTCGTCCTTGGGCCGCCGGGACCTGGCCTTGTAAAGGAGCTGGACCTCGGGCGCGAGGTACGGGACGCCGTCCCCGGAGACCCGGCCGAGTCGTTCCAGCGGGAGGCGGATCCTCGGGTCGCGGCGGAACACCCAGTCGCCGTCCTCCACGTCGTCGAGCATGAACTGCACGCGCCACGGTTCGCCCGCGCCCGGCCGGCACCAGATGTCGTGGACCTGCGGCGGCAGGATCTCGCCGGGCAGCCAGGGCCGCAGGGTGCCCGGCGGATCGGCGGCCCACCACTGCCCGTCCGGCAGGATCCGCTGGACGGCGAGCTGGTCACCGCGCAGCAGGAGTACGTCGATGTCGCCGTGGTCCCGGTAGGCGCGGCCCACCGCCAGTTCGACCGCGTACCCGCCGGCGATCCACCACGGCGTGCGCAGCGGGGCGAGCAGGCGCACGGCGTCGGCGAGGGACATCGGGTCCCAGGGGCCCCAGGGGGTTTCCGTGCGCACGCGGCCGTCAGCCCTGTGCGAGCAGGTGGCGGTAGCTGTCCGGGTGCTCGCGGAGGTAGGTGGCCAGGCTCATGGGCGGCCTGCCCGTGAGGGTGGCCACGGCATCCGAGACGGCCGCCATCTCGCCGGCCGCGATGGCCTCGTACGACGTCACCCAGCCGGCCACCTCCCAGTCCTCGGCGCCGTAACCGGCCCGCGAGGCGTAGGCCTCCTCCCGGGTCTCCGGCACATAGGTGACGGCCCGTCCGGTGACCCGGCTCAGTTCCTCGGCCGCCTCGGCGAGGGTGAACGCCTCGGGTCCGGTCAGGTCGTACGTCTGCCCGTCGTGCGTCGGGCCGGTGGGGTCGGTGCCGGACAGCAGGACGGCGGTCGCCGCGTCGGCGATGTCCTCGTGGGCCACCGCGGCGACCCTGCCGTCACCGGCCGGCCCGCGCAGCACTCCGTCGGTGCCGGTCATCGCCGGGAGGCCGGCCAGGTACCAGCTGTCGCGCAGGAAGGTGTGCCGGACTCCGGAGACCCGGATGTGGGCCTCGGTGGCCCAGTGGTCCCGGGCGAAGGTGAACGTCGCGTCGGGCGCGGCGCCCAGGAAGGAGACGTACACGATCCGTTCGACGCCCGCCGCGACCGCGGCGTCCACCGCCGTCATGTGCTCGTCCACCCGGCCCGGACTCTCGTGCGCCGAGACGAGGAAGAGGGTGTGCGCCCCGGCCAGCGCGCGGCGCATCGCCTCCCCGTCCCCGTAAGGCGCGGCAGGTGCGGTGTCGGCTCCCGGCAGTTCGGGCAGCCGCGAGGGGTCCCGGCCGAGAAGGCGTACGGGGACGCCCGCCCGGGCCAGCCGCTTCGCGACCCGGCCGCCGAGCGCGCCGCTCGCTCCGGTGACGGCTGTGAGGGGGCCGGTCGCGGCGCCCTCGGCATTCTCTGTGGGGTCCTTGGGGCCTGTGGGGTTCATGCGGGGTCGCCTTCCTTGTCCGGCCAGGGGAGCACCCCCAGGACCGCTTCGACCGGGACCGGTCCGTAGATGTGCGGGAACTCCTCGCCGCCGGGCCGGAGCGATTCGTACCGCACGGGCGCGGGGAGCCGTTCGGTGTCGATGACGAGCACCACCAGGTCGTGGTCACCGGCTCCGGCCCGGCTCCCGGCGCCGTACAGCAACTCGGCCACGCCCGCGAGCTGGTGCGGCAGCGAGCAGTGGATGAAGCCCTCTTCGTGCAGGGTGCGGGCCGCGGGTGGACATCTCGTACGTCCCGGTCCCGCGGGCCGCCTCCCACAACGGGCGTTCGGTCAGGTGCAACAGTTCGGCCATGGGCCGAGGCTAGGGCCTTTCGTTTGGATCAGGCCGGACCCCGCGAGCCCGGCATGATCCAAACGAAAGGCCCTAGCGGCGCCTGCGCGTCCTGCGGGCCATCAGCGTGGCCGCCGATCCGGCAACCAGCAGGCCGGCCGCGATCCCTCCGATCACCCACTCACCGCCGCGCGAACCCGTGTCCGGGAGCTGCCCCCCGGGGTGGGGCGGCCCGGGCGGCCGGCTGTGTGTCGGGGTGGGGTGCGGGGCCGGCGTCGACTCCGTGGGGGACGCGGAGGGGGCAGGCGACTCGTCCGTGGGCGAGGGCGTGGGCGTCGGGGAGGGCGACTCGTCCGTCGGCGAGGGGGTCGGGGACGGGGACTCGTCCGTCGGGGACGGGGAGGGGGAGGGTTCCTCGCCGCAGTCCGGCAGATCGCCCTCGAACGGATAGGCGTGCAGTTCCTGGCCGCCCGACTCCCCCTCCGAGGTGTGGGTCAGCGAACCGGCACTGTAGAAGCGGCCGTTGGTGCCGCTCATCGCAAGGGTCGCCGTACTGGACCGCTGCCCGATCAGCACGCTGCCCTGGAACTGGCCGGTGCCCTTCAGCCCGATCGCGGTCGCGTCCGGGAAGTTCCACATCAGGTGCTCGCGGAGTCCGGACTGGGGCAGCGAGCCCATGTACGTACTGATGTTGCGCGTGCTGCCGTACACGTTGACCAGCACGGTCGCGCCGTCCGGGACGCCGTTGAAGACGATGCCCTGCTGGCTGCCGGCGGCCGTGGTCAGATCGGCGTCCACCGCGAAGACCTGGAGGGCGGAGGTTCCGTCGCCGGTGAAGACGGTCTCGGAGCCGCTGTTCTCGGTCGTTCCGGTCGTGGGACGGCGGTGGTCCTCGTTGTCGTCGTACGCGTAGCAGTGGCTGGCCGCCGTCAGCTGGTCGCGCAGCGCGGTGTACGGATCGGTGGCGTCGGCGTCGCGGACCGGGTCGGGGATCACCGTCCCGGTGAGGTTCTGGGCGTAGCGCACCAGGCCGTTGTTGGGCCCCTCCTCGGCGAGGAGCCGCTTGCCGCTCTGGATGGTGACGTCGCCGCCCACCGTCAGGTAGTCGGATCCGGTGGGCGGCGGCACCCGCGACCCCCCTCCGGCTACGCCGACGTTGTAGATCTGGGAGGCGCCTTCGCGCTTCATCATGTCGAACGTGCCGAGAGTGACGATCTTGCCCTCGGCCTCCGCGGCGGCTTCCCTCACCAGGTAGTCGCCGCCGACGAAGATGTTGATGTTGCTGTCGTGGTAGATGACGTCGCCCGTGTGGGGATCCGTCCACGTGGCAGGACAGTCGTCCCCGAGGCACGGGCCGAGACCGCCGGGCAGCGAGTCGGCGGCCGCGTCGGGGGCAAAGACCCCCACGGCTGCAGCCGCTGCCGCCACTGACACCGCCACGCGGTGTCTTGTACCGATTCTGCGCTCTCTTGCTCCCATACAGCGCAATATGCAGCTTTTCTGCATACGTACCGGACATGCCACGCCGGGCGGGCGGTCGCGATCCGCCGACTGCCGTCGACTACCGCCGACCGGATGTCGTCCTTCCGGCGCAGCCGCCGATCAGCCCGCCAGCAGCTTCGCCTCGGTCGCCGGGTCGATGCCCGTCAGCGGCCGGTCGGCGCGCTGCGGTGCCGTACCGCCGAGCTCGCAGAGCCAGGCCCACGTGTCGGCGACCGTCTCCTCGACCGGCCGGCAGCGCAGCCCCGTCGCGTACGCCCTGGTGACATCACCCTGGTGGAGGGTGTCGTACAGCTCCCCCGGCGGCAGCCAGACCGGCAGGTCCGTCCAGGGCTCGACGCCCGCCGCGAGGATCCGCTCGGTTTCGGTCCAGCGGAGCTCGGCGTCGGAACCGGTGGCGCGCACGCAGGCCTTCAGCAGGTCGCCCATCGTGGTGTGCCCGGGGCGGCTGACCAGGTTGTACGGGCCGTGCAGTTCCCTGCCGCAGGCGTCCAGCAGCCATTCGGCGAGGTCGCGGGCGTCGATGTACTGCAGGGCCAGATCCGGTGTACCGGGCGCGAGCACGGGGCCGCCGCGGGCGATCCGGGTCAGCCACCACGGCAGCCTGCCGACGTTCTCCCAGGGGCCGATGATCAGCCCGGCGCGGGCGAGGAGCGCACGGTCCCCGAAGGCGTCCAGTGCGGCCAGTTCACCGCCGCGCTTGGCCTGGGCGTACGGGATGTCGCCGCCGGCGTCCGGTGAGGCCCCGTCCACCAGCGGGCCGTCCTCGGGCAGGCCCGCCGGTGCCGGGTAGTCGTACACCGACCGGCTGGAGACGTACGTGTAGCGCGCGGCGCGGCCGGACAGCAGCCGGGCCGCGTCCCGTACGGCCGAGGGCGCACCGCTCCAGGTGTCGACGACCAGGTCCCACGTGTAGGACCCGTCGGCCGGTTCGGCGACCGCCGCGAGCGCGGCGAGGCCGCCCTCCGCCGTGCGGTCGCCGAGCAGTTCACTCACTCCGGGCGGGGGCGCGTGACGGCCGCGGTGGAACACCGTGACGTCCCAGCCGCGCGCGAGCGCGGCCGCGGTGACAGCCCTGCCGACGAATTCCGTACCACCGAGTATCAGAAGCCTCATGCCCCGACTCTGCCCGTCCGCGCCCCGGTCCGGAACGGTCCTCGCTCTCGGCTGAATCACCCCGGACCCGGCGCGCCGTACCGGAACTCATGCCTCCGAGGCCGGTCGCGGACCCGTGCTCAGGACAGGGCGAGCGGGCTGCGGTGGCGCAGCAGCCACTGGTGGTAGCCGGCCGCTCGCCGGGCCGCCTCCCGGTAGGCGGCCTCCAGTTCTCCGTACACCACCGTCATGTCGGCGCCCGGCCGGGAGACCAGGAGCAGCCGGACGGCGAGCGGGTCGTCGCGCAGCGGGCGGATCGCCATGTCGTCGCGCGGCCCCGAGGTGGGCTGGCAGGGCGCCACCGCCTCACCGAGGACGACGAGCGACGCGGCGGTGAGGTAGTCGCCGTGCAGCACCGTCGGCGCGACACCGGCGGCGCCGAACACCCGGCGCAGACCGTCCCATTCGCCGTCCACCGTCGGGTCGACCATCCACCGGTCGGAGGCCAGGTCGGCCAGGTCGACGACGGGCAGCACCGCCGCCGGATGGTCGCGGGCCATGGAGATGAACTGCGGTTCCCGTTCCAGCAGGACGCGCTGTTCCAGGCCGTCGGGGACGGACAGCGGCGATCCCTCCACCTCGTGCACGAAGGCCACGTCGAGCCGGCCCGCCCCGACCGCGCGGAGCAGTGCGTGGGCCGACACGTCGACCCGCAGGGAGATGTCCGTACCGGGCAGCCGAATGCGCAGTCCGCGCAGCCAGCCGCCGATGACCCGGCTGGCGGTGCAGCCGATCCGCAGCCGCGACCCGCCGGCGCGGGCGGCATCCACCTCCGCCTTCGCGTCGGTGACCAGGGCGCTCATGCCGTCGACGAGGGGCCGGGCCCGGCCGATGACGGCGCGGCCCAGCAGGGTGGGGCGGCAGCCGGTGCGTTCACGGCTGAACAGTTCGGCACCGAGCGCGTTCTCGATGCGCCGCAGCTGGGTGGTGAGCGAGGGCTGGCTGACGCCCAGTCTGCGGGCTGCCCGGTGCAGGCTGCCGGTGTCGGCGATGGCGCACAGCGCCCTGAGGTGCCTCACCTCAAGCTCCATGCTGCCGAGAGTAGGGCGGCGCAGTCGCACCGCACCAGATGCCGCAACCCCATCAAATACCGTTAATTCAGCGCCTGTTGGCGCGACAGATGCCGGGTGTGCGGCCGTGGGCCCCTGGCGGGCGATAGGGCGGCGCTATCGCCGGTTGGCATCATCCGCGCGGAGCCGCGTTCCCCGACACTCGCTGCGTACCGCCCCCGTTCGCGTCCGCTGACCGGACGGGCCCCCTGGCAGGTAACCCGTAGGAGAACCCCCCATGAGACACCCCAGGACCGTCATGTCCGCCGTGATCGGCCTCGGCTTCGGCCTCGCCGCCGCGCTGGGCACCGCCCCCGCGATCGCCTCCACCGCCCCGGCGCCCGCCGCTCCCCCCGTGTCCGCCTCGGCCGTCCACGCCGCGTACACCTCCCACGCCGGTTCGCACGAGAGCGGCGCCGCCAACAAGGCGTTCTTCGAGGCGGTGACGAAGTCGGTGGCCGAGAAGCGGGCCGCGCACCCCGGCGTCCAGGCCGTCACCATCGTCTACAGCACCGCCAATGCTCCGAGCTTCCGTTCGGAGATAGCCAACAGCGCGCAGATCTGGAACGGCTCCGTCTCCAACGTCCGGCTGCAGGAGGGCTCGAACGCCGACTTCTCGTACTACGAGGGCAACGACCCGAGCGGCTCGTACGCGAGCACGGACGGGCACGGAAACGGGTACATCTTCCTCGACTACGCGCAGAACCAGCAGTACGACTCCACCCGTGTGACGACCCACGAGACCGGTCACGTCCTCGGCCTTCCGGACCACTACTCGGGCCCGTGCAGCGAGCTGATGTCGGGCGGGGGCCCCGGCCCGTCGTGCACCAACCCGTATCCGGACTCCAATGAGCGCAGCGAGGTGAACTACCTCTGGCAGAACGGCTTCGCGGCCGCGCTGGCCCGCAGCGGTTCCTGACTCCGCCACAGGCCCTGAGGGCCACCTCGCAGGACGGGGTGGCCCTTCGTGGGCAGGGGATGCGCTGCGGCTGTCATCCGGCGGCGAGTTCGCTCCGGACCAGGGTCACCAGTTCGTCCTCCGTCATCCCGAGTTCGCGCGCCTCGCCGACCATCTCGCGCACCCGCTCCAGCAGTCTGGCGCGGTGGGGGGAGGCGCCGTCGGCGACGACTGCGCCACGGCCGCGGCGCAGTTCGATGAGCCCTTCCTCGCGCAGCCTCCGGTAGCCGCGCAGGGCCGTGTGCACATTCACACCGAGCGATTCGGCGAGCACCCGGGCGGCGGGCAGCCGTTCGCCGGGGGCAACCGCCCCGTCGGCGACGGCGCGTCGCACACAGGCCGCGATCTGGTCGCCGAGCGGCACGGTAGAAGTGGGGTCGACCCGGAAGAGCATGGTCAGTGTTCCGTTCGGCGCTGGTCGATCAGGGTGTTGAGAAGTGCGGCGGCGGTCGCCGAGTCGTCCACCGTCACCGCGAAGTCCCGCCCGCCCGCCAACCGTGCCACGATCCCCTCACCAGAACGGATCATGACGCCGGTGCGTCCCGGCCGGATCCGGTATCCCCAGCCCCCGTACTCCGTGAGCGGGTTGATGTCCCGGCTGACCGCCGTCTCGATCCGGTCGAGCGGAACCCGCACACGCGGCCACGGCAGCACTCCGGACACGGTGATCCCGCGCCGGTCCACGGTCACGTACGGACGGGCGAAGCCCGCCAGGAGCAGCCCGACCAGAAGAACCGGAACCGCTGCCGCCCAGCCCGCGGTGAACAGCAGCACGACCCCTGCCGCGCAGGTCAGGGCCGCCGCCGGCAGCAGCCATCGGTTCCCCGCACTGCGCGCCCAACCCGCGACCTCCCCGGCAGCCAGCGCGATCCGCTTTCCGTCAGCGGCCGGATCGACAGCCGCCGGCGGCTCGGGTACGGGGAGGAGCGCGGCGAGCAGCAGTCCGAGCCCGAAGGCGAGCGCCGCGACTACCGGCGCGGCGGCCAGGTGCCACATCGGGAACGAGACGTCCTGGGCACGTCCCTGCGCGTCCTCGGCGGCGTCCACGTTGACGAGCAGTACCACCGCCATCAGGTAGCCCAGCAGACCGGCGACGGCATAACCGCAGGCGACCATCCTCCTGTACGCCCTGCCGTGGAAGCCTCCCCTGCCGGTCATCAGCACCCACAACGCGCCCGTTCCCACGAGCAGCACCGTGGTGACGACGACGTACGCGCTCCGGCCCGCGTAGTCGTCCGCCCGGCCGTTGCCCACGAAGTGACTGGCCAACTGCGCGGGCAGGCGGTCACGACGCATGGCGAAGAGAATCAGGTCGACGGCGAGGGCCAGCAGGAACGGCAGAGCGGCGAGAGCCACGCGGCCGACGTTCTTCCGGTTCATCAAAACCTCCATTGTTCGCATGCTAGTAGAACAATGACCGGGCGGCAACGCAATGGCGCGAGGGGAGACGTGAGGAGAGGCGTCAGGGGGGCGCGAGGGGCACCGCGAGGGTGCGGCCGCAACGACGGACCGGCCCGACGGCGTTGGGCCGTCAGGCCGGTTGAGGGGGTGTCACAGGAGACGGGCCGCCGCCCGCCCGGGATACGGTCAGGCCGTTTCGAGCGGGAACGCGCCACGGTGGCCGGTGCCCGCGCCCGCCTCCGGGCGGGGTTCGAACTCGCGGCAGCTCCAGACCTCCTGGACGAATCCGCTGCGCCGGTCCCACAGGTCGAGGACGTCGTCCTCGCCGGTCGCCCCGCGGTAGGCCTCCTTGGCACCCCGGAAACAGGCGAGGCCGCCGGAGAGCCCGCGGCCGGGAGCCGGGAAGTAGTCCGAGAAGGCGCACGCGATGCACGTCTGGAGCCGGATCCCGGGCGGGAGGGACCGCTGGATGGTGGCGAGCGCGGCGCCGAAGTCACTCTCGGCCCGGTGGGACCGGAAGGCCGCACCGCCGTACCGCAGCTCCAGATAGAGGTACGGGTCGGGCCTGCGGAGCGACAACAGGCAGCTCAGCGTGGCCTGATGGACCGCGCCGTCCACCGTGACGGGGAACGGCAGGTCCCACTCAAGGACGCAGTCGTTGAGCATCCCGTCGGCAAGGGCGAACATCCCGCTCTCCGGCGGCATGCCCGCCACCGGGCACAGGCCGTCGAAGCTCTCACCCTCGAAATCGACGCCCCTGATGCGAAGGCGGAGTTGCTGTCCGTCGGTGGTGAGGATGACGGCATCGGAGCCCTGTCGGTCCCGGTACCACCCTGCCCACGACTCATCTGTCATGGGCAGGGACTGTAGCCCGTGGCTCGGACACTCCCCGTGCCGCCCTCCACTTCGGCGCCCGACCCCTGTGACCTCGGCCGATCCGGGATCGGCCTGCGGTCAGTGCGTCCGGCGGGTGACGAACTCCGCCAGGGCCAGGAGATCGCCCGCCGCCGACAGATCGGGCACGGCCCGGGACAGGTGATGCACCGCCCGCGCCATCCGGTCCGCGGCACAGACCTGCGCCCAGTCACGGCCGCCCGCCCGGTCCACGGCGTCGGATGCCCGGCTCACCTCACCGGGCGTGTTCATGGGGCCCCGGTAGAGCGCGGCGAGCTCCGCCGCCGCCGGGGTGCCCGAGGTCAGCGCGGCGACCACGGGCAGCGACTTCTTGTGGGCGGACAGGTCCGCGCCGACCGGCTTCCCGGTCTGGGCGGGGTCGCCCCAGATGCCGATGAGGTCATCGATGAGCTGGAAGGCCAGCCCGGCCTCCCGGCCGAAGCCGTCCATCGCTCCGACGGCGCGCTCCTCCACGCCCGCGTAGAGGGCGCCCAGCGCGCAGGCACAGCCGAGCAGCGCTCCCGTCTTCGCCGTCGCCATGGTGAGGCACTCGTCCAACGAGACCTCGTCCGGCCCGCGTTCCTCGAAGGCGCAGTCCGCCTGCTGGCCCGCGCACAGCTCGATGACACAGGTGGAGAGCCGGGCCGAGGCCCGGGCCGAGACCGCGCGGGCGTCCTCGGCGAGGAGCCGCTGGGCGAGGGCGAGCATGGCGTCGCCGGCGATGACGGCGTCCGGGATGCCGAAGACCGTCCAGGCCGTGGCCCGGTGGCGGCGGGTACGGTCCTCGTCGATGACGTCGTCGTGCAGCAGGGTGAAGTTGTGGGCCAGTTCCACGGCGACGGCCGCCCGCACGGCGGCCTTCGGGTCACCGCCGAGCGCCCGGGTGGCGGCGAGGACGAGCGCGGGTCTGATCGCCTTGCCGGCGCCGCCCGCGGCGGGGCTGCCGTCGGCATGCTCCCAGCCGAAGTGGTACATCGCTACACGCCGGATCGACCCCGGCAGGGAGGCGACCGCGGCCCGCAGATGCGGATCGACGAGGGTCCGGGTGTACTCCAGGAGCGCCGCGGCCTCGTTGCCCTCGGTGGCGGCGGCGTCGGTACGGGTCATGGTCAATCGGTCACCCCGGTCGTTGCCGTCCCCGGCCCCCGATGACTTCTCGCCCCGGGGGCCGGGGACGTGGGTGGTTGCTGTGGGTGCGCCGGCTGCGGCCGGCGGGGTCCCGGACCGGGCGGGCCCGGGACCCCGCGGACTCACCGCCAGCGGCTGACCTCGACGTTCTCCAGGACACCGAGGGCGTCCGGGACCAGTACGGCCGCGGAGTAGTAGGCCGTCACGAGGTAGGAGATGATCGCCTGCTCGTCGATCCCCATGAAGCGGACCGACAGGCTGGGCTCGATCTCGTCCGGGATGCCCGTCTGCTGGAGGCCGATGACACCCTGTTCGGCCTCGCCGGTCCTCAT
This sequence comes from Streptomyces sp. NPDC050422, assembly GCF_044458665.1. Lineage (NCBI taxonomy): Bacteria > Bacillati > Actinomycetota > Actinomycetes > Kitasatosporales > Streptomycetaceae > Streptomyces > Streptomyces sp. NPDC050422. The sequence goes on along the minus strand of NZ_JBITIE010000009.1, from coordinate 132,537 downwards.
GCAGATGATCGACGTGGTGCGGGCTTCCGTGACCGGGATCTTGTTGGACGGGAAGATCGGGACCCCGCGCCAGGCCGGCACGTGGTGTCCGCCGATGTCCACGCTCTCCGGCACCAGACCACGCTTGTTGCACTCGCGGCCGAAGGCGGCGATGGCGCGGGGGTGGGCGAGGAAGAGCTTCGATCCGCGGCGGCGCGACAGCAGCTCGTCCATGTCGTCGGGGCTGGGCGCCCCGTCGTGGGGCTGGATCCGCTGTCCGTAGTCGCAGTTGTTGAGCAGGCCGAACTCCCGGTTGTTGATCAGCTCGTGCTCCTGGCGCTCGCGCAGCGCCTCGACCGTGAGCCGCAACTGCTGCTCGGTCTGGTTCATCGGCTGGTTGTAGAGGTCGGCGACCCTGCTGTGCACCTTCAGGACGGTCTGGGCGACGCTCAGTTCGTACTCGCGGGGCGCGGCGTCGTAGTCCACGAACGTGTGCGGGACGACTGCCTCGCCGCTGTGCCCCGCGGACAGGTCGATCTCCGCCTCGCCGTACTTGTTGGTGCGCTGGTTCGGGATGGCGAGCAGCCCGGCGAGATGGGCGCTCAGCGATTCGGACCGCTCGGCGAGGTTGAGCACATCGGCCCGCCTCAGCGTCAAGACCGTGCACGCCGTGACGGCGCGGGCCGTGTACTCCCAGAGGGCGTCACCCTCGACCAGGGAGTGGTCCCCGAAGTAGGCCCCGTCCGCATGGACGCCGAGCACGGTCTCGTCCCCGTAGGGCCCGGTGCCGACCTTCTCGACCTTTCCGTGCGCCAGCAGGAAGACCCGGTCCGCCGCCTCACCCGCCGTGGCCAGGAGCTGTCCGGCGGGAATGTCGCGCTGCTCGCACCGCCTGGCCAGTTCGGCGAGCACCTCCTCGTCCCCGAAGTCCCTCAGGGCCGGGAGTTCACCGAGCTCGGCGGGGATCACCGAGACCCGGTCGCCGGTCTGTACGAAGGTCACCCGACCGTCCCCGACCGAGTAGCTCAGCCGGCGGTTCACCCGGTACGTGCCGCCCTGCACCTGGACCCACGGCAGCATCTTCAGCAGCCACCGCGAGGTGATCTCCTGCATCTGCGGAGCGGACTTGGTGGTCGTCGCGAGGTTCCGCGCGGCTGCCGTGCCAAGACTCTGCTGCGGCGGCACCTGCGCGTTCTGAACCTCTTCACCAACGGACATCTGTCGTCCTCTCGATTCTTCGGCTGACCTGCGAGAAGAACCTTTCAGCATGCGGACTCCACACGCCATTACACAAAAGAGTGTGACTAATCGGGCTTTGGGCTGGGCACAACGCTGCGCGATACCCAGCCGACCGGTTAATTTGCATACGGAATGCAAGTTCACTTACCGTGACCGTCATGCGGCTGACGAGGTTCACGGACGTGGCACTGCGCGTACTGATGCGTCTCGCCGTCGTTACGAGCGAGGATCCGCCGACCACCCGGGAGGTGGCGGCGACCATGCAGGTGCCGTACTCCCACGCCGCGAAGGTCGTGGCCCGTCTCCAGCACCTCGGCCTGGTCGAGGCGCGACGGGGGCGCGGTGGCGGGCTCACGCTCACCGCGGCCGGCCGCTCCGCCTCCATCGGCGGACTCGCCCGCGAGCTGGAGGGCCCGGGCGACGTCGTCGAGTGCGAGGGCGCCACCCCCTGCCCGCTGCGGTCGGACTGCCGGCTGCGCCACGCCCTGCGGGCGGCCTCGGAGGCCTTCTACGCCTCACTCGACCCGCTCACCGTCGCCGAACTGGTCTCCTCCCCGACCGGGCCCCTGCTGATCGGCATCAGCAGCAGGCCGCCCACGGACGACTGAACGACCCCCCGACGCACCGGCCCCGGGGCCCGGTTCCTACACTGAGCTTAAATGCGCATCTGAGATGCCAATTCTGATCCAAGGAGTTAACGATGCTCTCCGAGCCGTCGACCGCCACCGTCCGTGCCACCCTTCCCGCCGTCGGCGCGGCCATCGGAGACATCGCCGATCTCTTCTACCGCAAGCTGTTCGACGCCCACCCCGAGCTGCTGCGCGACCTGTTCAACCGCGGCAACCAGGCCTCCGGCGCCCAGCGCCAGGCCCTCGCCGGGTCCATAGCCGCTTTCGCGACCCAGCTGGTCGAGCACCCGGACACCCGTCCCGACGTGATGCTCGACCGCATCGCGCACAAGCACGCCTCGCTCGGCGTCACGGCCGCCCAGTACGACGTCGTGCACACGCACCTGTTCGCGGCCATCGCCGAAGTACTCGGCGACGCGGTGACCCCCGAGGTCGCGGCCGCCTGGGACGAGGTCTACTGGCTGATGGCCAACGCACTGATCGCCATCGAGGACCGGCTGTACGCACAGCAGGGCGTCGTAGCCGGCGACGTCTGGCGCGACTGGGAGGTGGCCTCCCGCACCGAGGAGACCGCAGACGTCGCCACGTTCCAGATCCGCCCGTCCGACGGCGCCCCGGCCCCCGCCTTCCACCCCGGGCAGTACGTGTCCGTGCAGGTCGAACTCCCCGACGGCGCGCACCAGATACGCCAGTACAGCCTCTCCTCCGCCCCCGGTTCGGCACTCCGCTCGTTCACCGTCAAACGGGTCCACGGCGGTGGCGCCCCCGACGGCGAGGTCTCGCAGCAGCTGCACACACAGGTCCGGGCCGGTGACCGGCTCCGGGTCTCGGCTCCGTACGGCGACCTCGTACTGAAGTCCACCGGCGCTCCGCTCCTGCTCGCCTCCGCGGGCATCGGCTGCACCCCGATGCTGTCGATGCTGGAGCACCTCGCGGACTCCGGCCACCGCGCGCCGGTGACCGTGGTGCACGGCGACCGCTCCCCCGCCGACCACGCGCTGCGCGCCGACCACGCCCTGTTCACCGCCAAACTCCCCGACGCCGCGGCGCACTTCTGGTACGAGGACCCGGAGCCCGGCCACCCGGCGGACCGCACCGGCCTGGTCGACCTGACCGGCGTGGTGATCCCCTCCGGCACCCACGCCTACCTCTGCGGCCCCTTGCCCTTCATGAGGGCCGTGCGCACCCAGCTGCTCGCCAAGGGCGTCCCGGCGGCCGACATCCACTACGAGGTGTTCGGCCCCGACCTGTGGCTCGCCCAGAACTGAGGGACGGCCGGGCGGAATTGACCGGATCGGCTCGCACAGCGTCCGAACAGTGCCCCGGAATCTCCCCGTAACTGGTCCGGGACCCCGTCCGTCGGGTAGAAGCGCTGTACGGACACACTCCCCCCACGCACGAAGGAGTCGGTCATGTCCTCACCCATGTCCGCGAGCACCTTTCTCGACGCCCTCAAGGACGAAGGGCTCACCGTCGTCCAGGTCGGCGACTGGCGCACCCACAACCGCAACCACAAAGGCCCCTGGGGGCCGGTCAACGGCGTGATGATCCATCACACGGTCACCAGGGGCACCGCCGCGACCGTCCGGATCTGCCGGGACGGCTACACCGCACTGCCAGGCCCGCTGTGCCACGGCGTCATCGCCAAGGACGGCCGGGTGCACCTGGTCGGCTACGGACGGGCCAACCACGCCGGACTCGGCGACGACGACGTGCTGCGCGCCGTCATCGCCGAGAAGGGCCTGCCGACGGACAACGAGGCCAACACCGACGGGAACCGGCACTTCTACGGCTTCGAGTGCGAGAACCTCGGCGACGGCGAGGACCCCTGGCCCGCCGTCCAGCTCGAAGCCATCGAGAAGGCCGCGGCCGCGGTCTGCCGGCACCACCACTGGACCTCCCGTTCGGTCATCGGCCACCGGGAGTGGCAGCCCGGCAAGGTCGACCCGCGCGGCTTCTCGATGACCTCCATGCGGGCACGGATCCACGACCGCCTGAAGTAGCCGGAGCCCGCTCCCGCCCGGGCGCGGCCACAATGGAGCCATGCCCTCCACGCCGTCCGGACAGGACCTCGGCCTCTCCCGGCTGCAGCCGGTGCTCCCGTCACCCCTGCAGCCGGCCGAGGACGAGCGCTTCGCGCGTCACGGAGTGACGCTGCTCCTCAAGCGCGACGACCTGATCCATACGGACCTGCCGGGCAACAAATGGCGCAAACTCGCCCCGAACCTCCGCGCCGCGGCCGGCCGGCCCGTACTTACCTTCGGCGGCGCCTACTCCAACCACCTGCGCGCCACGGCCGCCGCCGGCCGGCTGCTGGGCTTCCGCACCATCGGCGTCGTCCGCGGCGACGAACTCGCCCACCGCCCGCTCAACCCCTCGCTCGCCCGGTGCGCGGCCGACGGCATGCTGCTGCGCTTCGTGGACCGCCGCACGTACCGCGACAAGACCGATCCGCGGGTCCTGGCGGGCCTGCTGAGCACCTACGGGGAGTGCGAGGTCATCCCGGAGGGCGGCAGTAACGCCCTGGCCGCACAGGGCTGCACAGAGCTCGGCCACGAACTGCGCGGGTCCGTCGACGTGGCGGCGGTGGCCTGCGGCACCGGAGGCACCCTCGCCGGACTCGCCGCGGGCCTGGCGCCCGGACAGCGCGCCCTCGGCATCCCGGTCCTGCGCGGCGGCTTCCTGGGGGACGCGGTACGCGAACTCCAGCGCGAGGCGTTCGGCGGACCGGCCGGAGCGTGGTCCCTCGACGACCGGTTCCACTTCGGCGGATACGCCCGCACCACGCCCGCCCTGCACACGTTCGCCGACGACTTCGAGGACCGGCACGGGCTCCCGGTCGAACGGCTCTATGTGGCCAAACTCCTGTACGCGCTGACCGAGCTGGCCGGGGAGGGCGCGTTCCCCTCCGGATCCACCGTGGCAGCCGTCATCACGGCGCGCCCCGACGCTCCCCCGGAGGATCAGTCGTCCGACTCCTCCCGGTAGGCCGCGGCCTCCTCCAGGTCGAGGCGCCTGAGCAGGGTCCGCATCATCTCGTCGTCGATGCCGCGCTCGTCCCGCAGCCTTACGAAGACCTCGCGCTCGGCCTCGATCATCTCGCCGGCCAGCCGCCTGTAGGTGTCGTCCGCCGACTCCCCCGTCACCGGATTGGCCGCACCGAGCCGCTCCCAGACCGCGTTGCGGCGGCGCTCCAGGACCGTGCGCAAACGGTCGGTGAGCGGCTGGGGCAGGCAGTTGCGCTGATCGGCGAGCAGCTCCTCCAGACGCGCCTCGGCGGCCGTGGACGCCTCGCTCTGGGCCTGCGCCTCGGCGAGCGTCTCCGCCTGCCGGTCGCGCCCCGGAAGCTTCAGGACCTTCACCATGACCGGCAGGGTGAGCCCCTGGACGACCAGGGTGCCGATGACGGTGGTGAACGTCAGGAACAGCACCAGGTTGCGGGCCGGGAACGCCTCGCCGGCGCTCGTGACCATCGGGATGGAGAAGGCGATGGCGAGCGAGACGACGCCGCGCATCCCGGCCCAGCCGACGATCAGCGGCGAGGTCCAGTCGGTCTCGGGTTCCCGTTCCCGGATGCGTCTGGACAGCAGGCGTGGCACGTAGGTCGCCGGATAGACCCAGATGAACCGGACCACGACGACCGCCAGGAACACCGCCACCGCGTACCAGAGGGCCTCGCCGACGGCGTACGTACCGAGCCCCTTCAGTACGAAGGGCAACTGGAGGCCGATCAGGGCGAAGACGGCGGACTCCAGGATGAACGCGACCATCTTCCAGACGGCGGCCTCCTGGAGCCTGGTGGCGAAGTCGACCTGCCAGGAGCGGTGGCCCAGGTAGAGCGCGACGACGACCACGGCGAGCACCCCGGAGGCGTGGACCCGTTCGGCGGCGGCGTACGCCACGAACGGGATCAGGAGCGACAGGGTGTTCTGGAGCAGGGGCTCCCTGAGGTGCGTCCGGAGCCAGTGCAGCGGGACCATGAGCACCAGGCCGACGCCGACACCGCCGACCGAGGCGAGCAGGAACTCGCCGATCCCGCCGCCCCAGCTCACGCCCTCGCCGACGGCCGCGGCGAGCGCCACCTTGTAGGCGGTGATCGCGGTGGCGTCGTTCACCAGGGACTCGCCCTGCAGGATCGTCGTGACCCGCGCGGGAAGGCCGACCCGGCGGGCGATGGCGGCGGCGGTGACGGCGTCCGGCGGGGCGATGACGGCGCCCAGCACCAGCGCGGCCGTGAGCGGCAGGTCGGGCACCAGCCGGTACGCCAGCCAGCCCACCGCGACGGTGGCGAACAGCACATAGCCGACGGAGAGCAGGGCGACGGGGCGGATATTGGCCCGCAGGTCCAGGTACGAACTGTCCACGGCCGCCGTGTAGAGCAGCGGCGGCAGCAGGAGCGGCAGCACGATGTGCGCGTCCAGCGTGTACGTCGGCACGCCCGGCAGATACGAGCCGATCAGCCCGAGGGCCACCAGCAACAGGGGGGCCGGCACCGGCGTCCGGCGGGCCAGACCGGCCGTCGCCGCACTGGCCGCCACCAGCGCCACCAGTGGCAATGCGTCCATCTCACGGTCCTCGCATCCGTCGTAACCTGGCCATCATGAGTGAGTGCCCGCATGTACCGGACCTGCCGCGCCCCGAACCCGCAGCCCTCGCCGAGACCTGTCTCGAATGCCGCGCGGCGGGCACCCACCCCGTGCAACTGCGACTCTGCCTGATGTGCGGCCATGTCGGCTGCTGCGATTCGTCGCCCCGGCAGCACGCCACGGGACACTTCAAGGAGACCGGTCATCCGGTGATGCGGAGCTTCGAGGCCGGCGAGAGCTGGCGCTGGTGCTTCGAGGACGGTTCGATCGTCTGACGTCTGGGTACGTCAAACCGGCGCCTGTTGTTCGTAATTGACCGTCGCAGACCTCTAGCCACTGTGTGTACTCATGGGCTTACCATGAGTGACAGTCATGGGATGGGTCTCGGCGACACGGCATCATGGATCGCGATAGCGTCGCCGGACCAAGAACCGAAGACGTACCGCATGGCTCCGGGCGACCCTTCCCGGATCCTCGAAGAGTTTGTGCCACCTTGGAGGTGAGGGTGTCCCAGATCGCAGGCGAGCCCGGGAATCAGGACTTCGTAGAGGTCCGGCTGCCCGCTGCGGGTGCCTACCTGTCGGTGCTGCGTACGGCTACGGCCGGTCTCGCAGCGCGTTTGGACTTCACTCTCGACGAGATCGAGGATCTTCGCATCGCGGTCGACGAGGCCTGCGCGATCCTGCTCCAGCAGGCCGTGCCCGGTTCCGTCCTCAGCTGCGTGTTCCGGCTCGTCGACGATTCTCTCGAGGTGACGGTTTCGGCCCCGACGACGGACGGCCGGGCCCCGGAGCGCGACACGTTCGCGTGGACGGTGCTCTCCGCACTGGCCGGAAAGGTCGACTCCTCGGTCGCCGATGACCGTACGGTCAGCATCAGCCTGTACAAACAGCGCGGCGCGGGACCCGGGCCGGCGTGAGCAACGGGAACGGGGACGGTCCTGTGCGGGACGAGACGATCCGACCAGGGGTGGTGCGCGCAGCAGGCATCCCGGAACAGCAGGCCCTGCCTCATCCGGTGGACGGGGCGGACGTGCCCCGTGCGGTGGACGGGGCACAGGGGCCCGCCGGCATTACGGTCGCGGTGGAGCAGTCGCAGGCGGAGCGGGCAGGCCAGATGAGCGAGCACGGGCACCACGATCCACACGACCGCAGCGCGGCGCGGGCGTTGTTCATCGAGCTGGGCAAGCTCCCGGACGGGTCACCCGAGAAGGCGGAGCTGCGCAACCGGCTGGTGCGGATGCACCTGCCGCTGGTGGAGCACCTGGCGCGGCGCTTCCGCAACCGCGGCGAGCCGCTGGACGATCTCACCCAGGTCGCCACGATCGGTCTGATCAAGTCGGTGGACCGGTTCGACCCGGAGCGCGGCGTCGAGTTCTCGACGTACGCGACACCCACGGTCGTCGGCGAGATCAAGCGGCACTTCCGCGACAAGGGCTGGGCGGTGCGGGTGCCGCGCCGGCTCCAGGAGCTGCGGCTCTCGCTGACCACGGCGACCGCGGAGCTCTCCCAGCAGCACGGCCGCTCGCCGACGGTGCACGAACTGGCGGAGCGGCTCGGCATCTCCGAGGAAGAGGTTCTGGAGGGCCTGGAATCGGCCAATGCGTACAGCACGCTCTCGCTGGACGTGCCGGACACGGACGACGAGTCCCCCGCCGTCGCGGACACGCTCGGCTCCGAGGACGAGGCGCTGGAGGGTGTCGAGTACCGGGAGTCGCTGAAGCCGCTGCTGGAGGACCTGCCGCCGCGAGAGAAGCGGATCCTGTTGCTCCGCTTCTTCGGGAACATGACCCAGTCGCAGATCGCCCAGGAGGTCGGCATCTCACAGATGCACGTCTCCCGGCTGCTGGCCCGCACGCTGGCCCAGCTGCGCGAGCGGCTGCTCGTCGAGGAGTAGGCGGGCGCAGGGGCGGCCGGGCGGGGCACCCCCGTCCGGATCCGGCCGCCCCGAGGCTGCCGGATCGCCGTACAGCTCCTCAGGCGTCGGCGCTGTCCGCGTCGGGAGTCGTGCCCGGCCGGCGGATGCCGAGCGCCTCGATGGTCGTGGGCCTCGCCAGCTGGTAGAACGCGGTCAGCGCCACCGCGGCGAGCACGATCCCGGCCGGGATCAGCACCCCGTGGGACCGCAGCAGTGTCCAGGCCACCGGCAGCGCGATGATCTGCGTGATGAGCGCCGGTCCGCGGCTCCAGCTGCGTCGCCGGAGCAGTCCGCGGGCGGCGATGAGCGGGATCAGCCCCAGCGCGATCACCGTCAGGCCGCCCATTTCGGCCTGCTGCGGACTGTCGGGGCGCCCGAGCAGCCCCATGACCAGCATGTAGACACCGCCGATGACCAGGGCCGCGCCTTCGAGGACGTTGAGTCCGGCCACGAGCGTGATCCTGGCCGGCTTCGGCGGTTCGGCCAGAGGCATCGGCGAGGGCGCGTTCTCCTGAGTACTCACCCTTGCAGGTTGGCATCCCGGGCACACGAAAGCGAAGCCGGGGTCGAAACACCACCGGATCGCCGGCGCACGCCACGCGCGGACCCGCACGCCGCGCCCAGTTCGTCACTCAGCGTGAAGGCAACCGGGCAGGACTTCAGGCCCGTACCTCGCGGTAGGTAGTCTGGCAGTCATGCGCGCACTTCTTGTGGTCAATCCAGCTGCCACCACCACCAGTGCGCGGACCCGTGACGTGCTGATTCACGCGCTGGCCAGCGAGATGAAGCTGGAGGCCGTGTCCACGGAGTACCGCGGGCACGCCCGCGACCTGGGACGACGGGCCGCCGACAGCGACGACATCGATCTCGTGGTCGCGCTCGGCGGTGACGGCACGGTCAACGAGGTCGTGAACGGCCTGCTCCACAACGGCCCCGACATCGACAACCTGCCGAAACTCGCCGTGGTTCCCGGTGGCTCCACCAATGTCTTCGCACGCGCCCTCGGTCTGCCGAACGACGCGGTGGAGGCGACCGGCGCCATTCTGGACGCGCTGGCCAACCGGACCGAGCGCACGGTGGGCCTGGGGCTGGCGGCCGGTACCCCGGGCACGGAGGACGAATCCGTCCCGGAGCGCTGGTTCACCTTCTGCGCCGGCCTCGGATTCGATGCCGGAGTGATCGGCCGCGTCGAACAGCAGCGTGAGCGCGGCAAGCGTTCGACCCATGCGCTGTACGTGCGCCAGGTGATGCGCCAGTTCCTGGAGGAGCCGCATCGGCGGCAGGGGATGATCACGCTGGAGGCGCCCGGTCAGGACCCGGTCACCGACCTCGCGCTCTCCATAATCTGCAACACGGCCCCCTGGACCTACCTGGGGAACCGGCCGATGTACGCCTCCCCGAAGGCCTCGTTCGACACCGCCCTGGACGTCCTCGGCCTGCAGCGTCTGTCCACCGCCGCGGTCACCCGGTACGCCACGCAGCTGCTCACTTCGAGCCCGGAAAAGGGCCCGCGCGGCAAGCACGCTGTTTCACTGCATGACCTCACGGACTTCACCTTGCATTCAAAGGCCCCACTGCCCTTCCAGATGGACGGTGACCACCTGGGGCTGCGTACGAGTGTGACGTTCACAGGCGTACGCCGTGCACTGCGTGTGATTGTGTGAGTGGAAGGGACCAAAGTCCTTTAACTCGAACGTTTGGACTGGCTTCCACCCTCTAGAAGTACGGCTGTGACCTAGCCGACACCGAGGAATCAAAAAAAACTTTCCAGAAGGGGTTGTATCCGTCGCCGAGGTTTGCGAATCTCTACATGGCGATCGGGACGGCCCGCAACAACGGCCTCCACTGAGAGCCAGAACCCCTCCTCACTGCACAGGACCACAACCAGTTCATCTGGGCGTCGGCTCGACACTTGCGGGGGGATTCGTGAAAGCGTTCACATTCACAAGCCACAGTACGTATACCAAGGAGAGGTAGCAGCCATGGACTGGCGTCACAACGCCGTTTGTCGTGAGGAAGACCCGGAGCTGTTCTTCCCCATCGGCAACACCGGTCCTGCGCTGCTGCAGATCGAGGAAGCCAAGGCCGTCTGCCGTCGCTGCCCCGTCATGGAGCAGTGCCTGCAGTGGGCGCTCGAGTCCGGCCAGGACTCCGGCGTCTGGGGTGGCCTCAGCGAGGACGAGCGCCGCGCAATGAAGCGCCGCGCCGCTCGCAACCGGGCGCGTAACGCCAGCGCCTGACCGACGCCACCGCTACGAACCTCAGCCAGGCGGCGCGTACGGAGTGTACGCATCACCCCGCCCCCCGAGTCGCAGCGCGCAGTACCCCCGAAGCGCATGCTTGACCAGAGAGCCCGGACCGTTCACCAACGGTCCGGGCTCTCTGCTGTGCGTACGTCCGCGCTGCTCGTCGGCGCGGACCGGGAACGCGTTACGTGTCACTTGTCCGCGCGGACCGGTAATGCGCTCATACGTGCTACTTGTCGGCGCGGACCGGGATGTCGAGGACGACCTGGGTGCCTCGCTCGGGCGCCGGCACCATGCCGAACGAGCCGCTCAGCTCGCCCTCCACCAGCGTGCGCACGATCTGGAGTCCCAGATTCCCGGCGCGCTGCGGGTCGAATCCCTCGGGCAGACCGCACCCGTCGTCCTGAACGGTGATCAGCAACCGCCCCTCGGTGGGTGAACCGCCGCGCACCGCAGAAACCTCGACCGTGCCGGACTCGGCCACGCCGAACGCGTGCTCCAGGGCGTTCTGCAGCACCTCGGTGAGGACCATCGCCAGCGGGGTGGCCACTTCGGCGTCGAGGATGCCGAAGCGTCCGGTGCGCCGGCAGGTGACCTTGCCGGGTGAGATCTCGGCGACCATGGCGATGACCCGGTCGGCGATCTCGTCGAACTCCACCCGCTCGTCCAGATTCTGGGACAGCGTCTCATGGACGATGGCGATCGAACCGACGCGCCGCACCGCCTCGTTGAGCGCCTCGCGGCCCTGCGGGGAGTCCATCCGGCGGGCCTGCAGGCGCAACAGGGCCGCAACCGTCTGGAGGTTGTTCTTCACCCGGTGGTGGATCTCCCGGATCGTGGCGTCCTTGGTGATCAACTCGCGCTCGCGGCGGCGCAGTTCGGTGACGTCGCGCAGCAGGACCAGGGAGCCGATGCGGACCCCCTTGGGCTTGAGGGGGATCGCCCGGAGCTGGATCACGCCGCCCGTGCACTCGACCTCGAACTCACGGGGCGCGTAACCGCTGGCCAGTTTGACCAGCGCCTCGTCCACCGGGCCGCGGGAGGGCGCGAGTTCGGCGGTGATCCCGCCGAGGTGCTGTCCGACCAGGTCGGAGGCGAGGCCCAGGCGGTGGTAGGCGGAGAGGCCGTTGGGGCTGGCGTACTGGACGACGCCGTCGGCGTCGAGGCGGACCAGCCCGTCGCCGACCCGCGGCGAGGCGTCCATGTCGACCTGCTGGCCGGGGAAGGGGAAGGACCCGGCCGCGATCATCTGGGCCAGGTCGGAGGCGGACTGGAGGTAGGTGAGTTCCAGCCGGGACGGCGTACGGACCGTGAGCAGGTTGGTGTTACGGGCGATGACGCCCAGGACGCGGCCCTCCCGGCGCACGGGGATCGACTCGACCCGTACGGGAACCTCCTCGCGCCACTCCGGGTCGCCCTCGCGCACGATCCGGCCCTCGTCCAGTGCCGCGTCCAGCAGCGGACGGCGGCCGCGCGGGACCAGGTGGCCGACCATGTCGTCCTGGTAGGAGGTGGGGCCGGTGTTGGGCCGCATCTGGGCGACGGACACGTAGCGGGTGCCGTCACGCGTCGGGACCCAGAGCACGAGGTCGGCGAAGGACAGGTCGGAGAGCAGTTGCCACTCCGAGACCAGCAGATGGAGCCACTCGAGGTCGGTGTCACTCAGGGCTGTGTGCTGGCGGACGAGGTCGTTCATGGAGGGCACGTGTGCGAGCGTACCTGTGGATGTGCACAGGTTCCGAACCGGACGGCCCGCCCGTACGTGCAGGAGGAAGGGCCGGAAATCGCCGTGTCCCGCGGATGGACACCGCGAGTGGTCTAGTCCACAATGCAGAAGACAGAGCCTCCGCTCTCCCCGCACAGGAGAGCGGAACGAGGTACCCGCGCTCTCTGCCCTGACTGCGCCGGTGCCTCTCCCCGGCCGGGGGCACCGCACACCGCCGGCCGAGCCGGCCGCCCGTAACGGGCGGTCCTACTCCGGGCTGCGGTGCTGGTCGGGCTGAGGGTCCCGGCCCGGCGCCGCGGCCCGCGGGTGTTTCCGGGCCCGGCTCCACCGCCCTCACCGCGTGCTTCCCGGGCCGGTTCGCATGGCCCTCAGCGGGTCTCGGTGACCTTCGCGAGCGCGCGCGGCGCGTCCGGGTCCTGGCCCCGGGCGATCGTCACCTCGTAGGCCAGCATCTGCAGCGGCAGGATCTCCAGAATCGGCTGAACCTCCTCGGCGACCCCGGCCATCGGCAGCACGAACCCCGCGGAGGCCGCTTCCACCTGGGCCTTCGGGCCGACCACGAAGAGGTCCGCCCCTCGGCCGCGCAGCCGGTCGAGGACCGGCTGGAGGGCCTCGCCACCCCGGCCGTCGGTGACCACGGCGATCACCGGGGAGATGTTGTCGACCATGGCCAGCGGACCGTGCAGCAGATCGGCGCCGGAGTAGGACAGAGCGGGGATGTAGCTCGTCTCCATCAGCTTCAGGGCGGCTTCCTTGGCCGTGGGATAGCCGTAGCCGCGCGAGGTGATGACCATGCGCTCGGCGAAGCGGTAGCGGGACGCCAGGGCCTTGACCTCGTCCCTGCGGGCCAGGATCGCCTCGGCGAGCTCCGGCAGGATCGCGGCTGCCGCCCCGTCGCCGCCGCGCAGACCCTCCACGAAGAGGTACAGGCAGAGCAGCGAAGCGGTGTACGTCTTGGTGGCCGGCAGGGCCTTCTCCGGCCCCGCCAGGATGTCGATGTGGTACTCGGAGACCGCGGCGAGCGGTGAGTCCGGGCTGTTGGTCACCGCCAGCGTGATGGCTCCGGCCTCCCGGGCCGCCTTCGTCGACGCCACCAGGTCGGGCGATCCGCCGGACTGGCTCACGGTGACGACCAGGACGTCCCTGAGGTCCGGCTTCGCGCCGTACGCGGTGGTCGTGGACATCGAGGCCAGGCCGCAGGGCAGGCCGAGCGTGATCTCCAGCAGGTACTTCGCGTAGAGGGCCGCGTTGTCCGACGTGCCGCGGGCGGTGAGCAGGACGAAACGCGGCTTCCTGGCCGCGATCTCGGCGGCCACCGCCCGGATGGCGGGTGCGCCCCGGTCGAGGATGCGCCGGAGCATCTCGGGCTGCTCGGCCATCTCGCCGGACATGATCCGGCCGGGCTGCTCGCTCTCGTCGGCCGGGTACGTGGCGGACATGTCTGGTGCCTCCCGGGGTGTCGCGATGCGTCGGTCAAGTCCAACACGGGGCACCGCGGGCCCGCCAGCGGAAGGCGCCGGCGCGCACTTGACCGGGGGCCCTGCAACGCGTCCCCGACGGGTGACCGGGGCCGTGTCCGGGAGCGCGAGTTCTGCTAGATTAGGCCTTTAAGTGGTCTATACCACACGTCTTCACTCCAGATCGGCAGGCCCCGCGTGGAAGTTGTCATCGTCCCGGACGCCAAGGCAGGCGGCGAACTGATCGCGGGGGCCATCGGCGCCCTGCTGAGCCGTAAGCCCGACGCCCTTCTCGGCGTTGCCACCGGCTCGACCCCGCTGCCCATCTATCAGGCGCTGGCCGAAAAGGTCCGCTCCGGCGCGGTGGACGCGTCGCGCGCCCGCATCTGCCAGCTCGACGAGTACGTGGGGCTGCCGGCGGGCCACCCGGAGTCGTACCGTTCCGTGGTGCTGCGCGAGGTCGTCGAGCCGCTCGGGCTCTCCGAGGCCTCGTTCATGGGTCCGGACGGCTCCGCCGAGGACGTCCAGGCCGCCTGCGAGGCCTACGACAAGGCGCTCGCCGCAGCCGGCGGAGTGGACCTCCAGCTGCTCGGCATCGGCACGGACGGGCACATCGGCTTCAACGAGCCGTGCTCCTCGCTCGCCTCGCGTACCCGGATCAAGACGCTGACCGAGCAGACCCGGGTCGACAACGCGCGCTTCTTCGACGACGACATCGAGCAGGTGCCGCACCACGTCATCACCCAGGGCATCGGCACGATCCTGGAGTCCCGCCACCCGATCCTGCTCGCGACGGGCGAGGGCAAGGCGGACGCGGTGGCGCAGACGGTCGAGGGCCCGATCGCCGCGATCGTGCCCGCGTCGGCGCTGCAGCTGCACCCGCACGCGACGGTCGTGGTCGACGAGGCGGCGGCGTCCAAGCTGAAGCTGGCGGACTACTTCCGCGCCACGTATGCGGCGAAGCCGCTGTGGCAGGGTATTTAGTTCTGCCGGTACGCGGGAGGGCCGGGACACCGTGTGGTGTCCCGGCCCTCTCGCGTGCGGGGGCATCCCGCGTGGACGTTCTGCCCTCAAGCGCCGGGCGGGCTTGAATGTGACGACCCGGCCGTCCGGTACCGGCTTTGTCCTCAATCGCCGGACGGGCTTGGTTTAACCTGGCCGGCTTGACCGTTTCCTGGTTCTACTTCGGTGACACGATCGCTTCCGCCGCTGCTAGGCCGCAGACCCTGGCCGCGCCGTGGGTGGCGATGTGCAGGGCGCCCCGGGGCTCGGCCTGGGGGACGCCCATCTCGACCACGATCGTGTCCGGGCGCGCCGCGAGCACCGCGTCGAGGGCCTCGGTCATCCACGGGTGACGGTGCGCGTCGCGGACGACCGCGACGATGCGCCGCTCCCCCGCGGCCCGCAGCACACCGGCCGCGGGTGCCTCGGTGCGGCCGCTGTACGTGTCCGTCCCGGTACCCGGAACCAGCCGGGCCAGTTCGGCGGCGACGCCCCACGGGGTCTCGTCGCCCACGGCGATGTTCGCGACCGGAGTGAACGCGGCGACGTAGGCCGGTCCGGTGAGCGGCTCGCCCGTGCCGGTCACCTTCACCGCGCGGCGGGCGGCGATCAGACCGATGTCCGAGCCGATGCCCTTGCTGCTTCCGGTGCCGGGCGCGGTCCCCTCCTGCACTGCCGCGCCCGGCTCCGAGACAGCCCCCCTGGCCCGCCGCGTCCAGGACGCGAGGGCCCGTACCCGGGCTGCGGCGTCGGCCAGCCGCTCCTCGGGCAGTTCACCGGCACGGACGGCCGCGACCAGCGCGTCGCGCAGTCGCAGGACCGTGCTGTCGTCGTCGAGGCCGCCGCCGACGCAGAGCGCGTCGGCACCGGCCGCGATCGCGAGGACCGAGCCGCGCTCGATCCCGTACGTCGAGGCGATGGCCTGCATCTCCACGGCGTCGGTGACGATCAGGCCGTCGTAACCCAGCTCCTCGCGCAGCAGACCGGTCAGGATCTGCGGGCTCAGGGTCGCCGGGCGGTGCGGGTCGAGCGCGGGGAGCAGGATGTGCGCGCTCATCACCGATTTGGAGCCTGCCGCGATGGCTGCCCGGAACGGCACCAGTTCGCGGGCGTGCAGGGTCTCCAGGTCCACGTCGATGCGGGGCAGCGCGTGGTGCGAGTCGACCGCGGTGTCGCCGTGCCCCGGGAAGTGCTTGGTGCAGGCGGCGACGCCGGCGGCCTGGAGGCCCTCGACGTACGCGGCGGTGTGCCGGGCGACCAGGTGGGGGTCGGCGCCGAAGGACCGCACCCCGATGACCGGGTTGCCGGGGTTGGAGTTGACGTCCGCGGAGGGCGCCCAGTTGAGGTTGACGCCGCAGTCGGCGAGCCGGCGGCCCAGCTCCTGGGCAACGGCTCGGGTCAGCGCGACGTCGTCGACGGAGCCGAGCGCCAGGTTGCCGGGGAAGGACGAGCCGTGACGCACCTCCAGCCGGGTGACGTCGCCGCCCTCCTCGTCGATCGCGACGAGCACGTCGTCGCGCTCGGCCCGGAGCTGTGCGGTGAGCGCGGCGAGCTGCTCGGGGGTGACGATGTTGCGGCCGAACAGACCGACGGAGGAGAGGCCCTCACCGACGCGGCGCAGCAGCCAGTCCGGTGCGGTGGTGCCGGTGAAGCCCGGCTGCAGGACGGCGAGGGCGTCGCGGGTGACGGTGTCCGTGGTGGAAGTCAGGGTGGTCATGGGAGGCGTTATCCCTTCACTGCGCCGTCGGTGAGGCCGCTGACGGCCTTGCGCTGCAAGTAGATGAAGAGGATCAGGATCGGGATCGCGAAGAGTGAGGAGGCGGCCATGGTCGCTCCCCAGTCGTCACCGAACGCGGTCTGGAACTGCGAGAGCCACAGCGGCAGGGTCTGGGACTCGATGTCCTTGTTGAGGATGAGAACGAGCGGGAACTCGTTCCAGGCGGTGATGAAACCGAAGAGCGAGGTCGCCATCAGACCGGGGCCGAGCAGGGGCAGGATCACCTTCCTGAACGCCTGCGGGCGGGTGCAGCCGTCGACCATGGCGGACTCCTCCAGCTCCTTGGGCACGGCGGCGACGTAGCCGCGCAGCGTCAGGATGGTGAAGGGCAGGACCATCATCATGTAGAAGGCCGTCAGCGGGACCAGGCTGTTCAGCATGTCGGCATCGCGGACCAGCATGTAGATCGCGATGACCATGACTTCCCAGGGTGCCATCTGCGCGATCATGAACGTCAGCAGGATGCCGCGGCGGCCCTTGAAGCGCATGCGGGCCATCGCGAAGGATGCCAGCAGCGCAATCACCAGCGAGGCGACCACGGAGATGATCGTCACCGTGAAGGAGTTTCTGACCAGTGTCCAGAAGTGGTCGGCCGCCATCGCCTTCTTGAAGTGCTCGAAGGTGATGTCGGTGGGGAACCACACCGGGGTGTCCGTGATGATGTCGCCGGTCGGCTTGAAGGCCGTGCTGAACATCCAGTAGACGGGGAACGCGAAGCCTATGAAGAGGACGACAGCCGTCAGGTTGGGCCAGATCCGGCCGAACAGTGAGCGCTTCACAGCTCGTCCTCCTCTTGCTTGAGTACGGTGCGCAGGTAGTAACCGGTCATCGCCAGCAGGACGATGATCGTCAGGAACGAGATGGCCGCACCCATGCCGAAGTGCTGGTTGCCGACGCCTTCGACGAACGCGTAGACGGGCAGGGTCTCGGTGAGCCGGTCCGGGCCGCCGCCGTTGATCGCGAAGATCTGGGCGAAGGACTTGAAGACCCAGATGACTTCGAGGAACGTCGTGGCCAGCAGGAACGGCTTGAGGAAGGGGAGCGTCACCAGGGTGAAGCTCTTCCAGGAGTTGGCGCCGTCGAGCGAGGCGGCCTCGTACAGCTCCTTGGGGATCGTCGTCGACGCGGCGTACAGGTTGATCGCCACGAACGGGATGGACTGCCAGACGATCACCAGGGTGACCAGCGAGAAGGTGGACAGCTGACTGCTCGTCCAGTTGAAGTCGGCCATCGAGTGCCAGCCGAGGCTGTCGAGGACGTAGTTGACGACTCCGAACCGCTGGGCGAACAGCCACTGGTAGACCGTCGTCGCCGCGATCATCGGCATGGCCCAGGCAAGCACCAGGCCCAGCATGAGCACCAGCCGCATCCTCTTGCCCAGCCGCGCGAGCAGGAGGCCGACCAGCATCCCGATCACCATGATCAGGACGACGTTGGCCGCGGTGAAGAGGACCGACCGCTCGACGACCCTCCAGAAGTCCGAACTGCCGAGGACTTCCTTGTAGTTGTCGATGCCGTTCCACTCGGTCAGGTGGAGGATCAGCTGGCGCGGGTTGAGGTTCTGGAACGACAGCATGCCGTTCTTGACCAGTGGGTAGCCCAGGAGCACCGCTGTGACGAGCAGTGCGGGCACGAGGAGGAGGTAGGGGGCGGAGCCACCGGCCCGCCCCTTGCTCGATGCGGCGGGGCCGCCGGAAGGAGCGTCGTCCTTGCGGACGCCGGCTGCCGGGACCGAGTCCACTTTTTCGGTCTGCGCTGACATGCTCGCCATCTCTGTCTTGGGCCGTACGGTCGAGTCACGCGAGTGCGCCGGGGGGCGGTCGTTGCCCGCCCCCCGGCGCGTGCGATCAGCTCTTCTGCGAGAGACGCTTGTTGATCTCCGACTCGACCGCCTTGGCGGCCTCGGCCGGGGACTTGCCGTTCAGAACCGCGGTCATGTAGCTCTTGATCGGGTTCGGCGCGTTCTCGACAGCGGCCCACTCGGGGATGAGCGGGGTGGTGCCACCGACGGCGGCGGCCGGGGCGGCTGCCTCGGCGGCGCCGTTTCCGGTCAGGTTGGAGTTGAGCGACTCCTTGTTCGGGATGACGCCGTTCTCCTTGGCCAGCTGGCCCTCGAACTGGTCGGACAGGGAGAGCTTCAGGAACTCCTTGGCGAGCTCCTGCTTCTTGCTGCCCGCGGCGACCGCGAAGTTCGAGCCACCGAGGAAGACGCCCTCGGGCTTTTCGGCGGTCTCACCCGGGATGGTGAAGTAGCCGATGTCGCTCTCGATCTTCTTGTTGGCCGCGATGGCCGTGCCGGCCTCCCAGCCCATGCCGATGAAGGCACCGACGTTGCCCTTGGCGAAGACCTCGGCCTGCTGCGGGGTGGCCTCGTCCTTGTCCTTGGGAGCCTTGGAGTAGCCCTGGTACTTCTTGTACAGCTCCATGGCCGCGGTGACCTTGGGGTCGGAGAGGTTGGAGACGTACTTGTCCCCCTCCTTCTTCACGAGGTCCGCGCCCTGGCCGATGGTCAGGCCGTCGAAGAAGTACCAGTTCTGGCCGGGCAGGTAGATCGGCTCGGCCTTGCCCTTCGCCTTGATGGCGTCCAGGTCCTTGAAGAACTCGTCCCGCGTCTTCGGGGTGTCCTTGATGCCGGCGTCGGCCCAGACCTTCTTGTTGTAGATGACGACGCGGTTGGCGAAGTACCACGGGGCGGCGTACTGCTTGCCGTCGAAGACCGAGGACTCGTTGAGCGCCTCGACCCAGTCGCCGCCGATCTCCTTCTTGAGGTCGCTCAGGTCGGAGAGGCCGCCGGTGGCCGCGTATGCCGGGGTCTGGGTGTTGCCGACCTCGATGACGTCCGGCGGGGTCGACTCGGAGAGAGCCGTCGTGATCTTCTGCTGAATGCCGTCCCACTTCTGGGTCTCGAACTTCAGCTTGGCGCCGGTCTTCTTCTCGAAGGCGGCGGTCAGGTCCTTGGTCCAGCCGGGAGGCGTCGAGCCGTCCATGGCCCAGACAGTCAGCGTCTGGCCCTTGTAACTGTCGGGGCCGGTCTTCTTGCTGCTGCTGTCGGTCTTGTCGTCCGAGCCACAGGCAGTGGCACCGGCCAACAGAGCCACGACGCCAATGGCCGCGATGAGTCCGCGCTTCACGACACCCTCCTCAGGGCTGCAAGAGAATTCCCCCCACCACCCGAGAACGCCGTCCATCGCACAAATACATGCGACGGGTACTGCCCGTGGGGCTGGGACCTGGTCTTTAATGGTTTAGACCAGTACCGGGAGCTTGGCCTAGACCTTTAGGGGTGTCAAGGGTGTATAAGAAGTGCACTCGCGTCCGTTACAGGACCGACACCTGAGGGAGGGCGACGAGCCGTGACCGGACCGTGCCACCATGTGAGCCGCGACAGACGGAGGAGCCGGTGACGGCAGCAACGCAGCAGTCGGGAAGGCGGGCCATGGGTGCCGACGGGGGCAGTACGGAGAACGAGACGGGCTCGGGCGCGGGCACGCGTACCGCGCGCGTCCCGAAGTACTACCGGCTGAAGCGACATCTGCTCGACATGACGGACACGATGCCGCCGGGCACCCCCGTGCCCCCGGAGCGGACCCTGGCCGCCGAGTTCGACACCTCGCGCACCACCGTGCGCCAGGCACTCCAGGAACTGGTCGTCGAGGGCCGGTTGGAGCGCATCCAGGGCAAGGGCACCTTCGTCGCCAAGCCGAAGGTCTCGCAGGCCCTGCAGCTCACCTCGTACACCGAGGACATGCGCGCCCAGGGGCTGGAACCGACGTCCCAGCTCCTGGACATCGGCTATGTGACCGCCGACGACACACTCGCCGGGCTGCTCGATATCACCACGGGCGGGCGGGTGCTGCGGATCGAGCGGCTGCGCCTGGCGAGCGGTGAGCCGATGGCGATCGAGACCACTCACCTCTCGGCCAAACGCTTTCCCGCGCTGCGGCGTTCGCTGGTGAAGTACACGTCCCTCTACACGGCCCTGGCCGAGGTGTACGACGTACGGCTGGCCGAGGCCGAGGAGACCATCGAGACCTCCCTGGCCACCCCGCGCGAGGCCGGCCTGCTCGGTACGGACGTGGGGCTGCCGATGCTCATGCTGTCCCGACACTCACTGGACGGACAGGGCGAGCCGGTCGAGTGGGTCCGCTCGGTCTACCGGGGCGACCGCTACAAGTTCGTGGCCCGCCTGAAGCGGCCGCTGGACTGAGGCCGTCACCGGATGCGTTGAACAGCCCCCGTGGAACCCTTCCCGCGGGGGCTGTTTGCTGCCCCGCGGGCGTCCACCCCTTTGATTGGCCTGGACCAACACCCCGACGTTTGACGTCATTTCGGCCAGGCGTCCGACGCCACAGGACCGTTGCCGGACCGCAATGCGGACAGGGGGTGACGGTGGGCGGGACCCTCGCCTAGATTTCGTGCGCATTGGGCCGACCGGCACGTGGGGGGTGGGTGAAGGAGCGGGGCTGGGTGCGCGCAGCTGCAAGGCGGAGGATTGAGGCAACGCGGAGCGTTGGTGATTGACGACAACGTCGCAGATGTGCGTGCCCAGCCCCGCGACGCCGCCCCCCACGTGCCGGTCGGCCCCACACCAGGTGATCAGCGAGGGGACGGAGTCGCCGCCATGCCGGAAGAACCAGAAGGAAAACCACCCACCGTCACACCCATGCGGGTGGTTATCGCCCTCTGTCTCATCGCGCCGTTCGTGGCGATGCTCTGGGTGAGTTCGTACGCCAAGGTCGACCCGACCTTCATCGGCATCCCGTTCTTCTACTGGTACCAGATGCTCTGGGTGCTCATCTCCACGGCGCTCACGATGATCGCGTACAAGCTGTGGCAGCGTGACCAGCGCGCCCGCAAGGGGGGTGCGTCAGCATGAAGGACGGCGTGAACGGCGTCGCGCTCGGCGTCTTCATCTTCTTCTTCCTGGCCGTCACGGTCGTCGGCTTCATGGCCGCCCGGTGGCGCAAGGCCGAGAACGAGGACAGTCTCGACGAATGGGGGCTGGGCGGACGGTCGTTCGGCACCTGGGTCACCTGGTTCCTGCTCGGCGGCGACCTCTACACCGCGTACACCTTCGTCGCCGTTCCCGCGGCGATCTACGCGGCGGGCGCGGCCGGCTTCTTCGCGGTGCCCTACACCATCCTGGTGTACCCGCTGATCTTCACCTTCCTGCCGCGCCTGTGGTCGGTGTCGCACAAGCACGGCTACGTCACCACCTCGGACTTCGTCCGCGGCCGCTTCGGCTCCAAGGGGCTCTCGCTGGCGGTCGCCGTCACCGGCATCCTCGCCACGATGCCGTACATCGCGCTCCAACTCGTCGGCATCCAGGCGGTGCTGGACGTGATGGGCGTCGGCGGCGGCGAGAACACGCACTGGTTCATCAAGGACCTGCCGCTGCTGATCGCGTTCGCGGTGCTCGCCGCGTACACGTACTCCTCCGGGCTGCGCGCGCCGGCGCTGATCGCGTTCGTCAAGGACGGGCTGATCTACCTGGTCATCGTCGTGGCGATCATCTACATCCCGATCAAGCTCGGCGGCTTCGACGACATCTTCGCCAAGGCGGGCGATGCGTTCTCGGCGAAGAACGAGGCGGCCGGCAAACCGGTGGCCGGACTCGCACCCGGTGAGGCGGGCCACTGGGGTTACGCCACCCTGGCCCTGGGCTCGGCGCTGGCGCTCTTCATGTACCCGCACTCGATCACGGCGACGCTCTCCAGCCGCAGCCGTAACGTGATCCGCCGCAACACCACGATCCTGCCGCTGTACTCGCTGATGCTGGGCCTGCTCGCACTGCTCGGCTTCATGGCGATCGCCGCCGGCGTCAAGGTGGACAACGGCCAGCTGGCCATCCCGCAGCTGTTCGAGAACATGTTCCCCGACTGGTTCGCGGGCGTGGCCTTCGCCGCGATCGGCATCGGTGCGCTGGTGCCCGCCGCGATCATGTCGATCGCCGCGGCGAACCTGTTCACCCGCAACATCTACAAGGACTTCCTGAAGCCCGACGCGACACCCGCGCAGGAGACCAAGGTCTCCAAGCTGGTGTCGCTGCTGGTGAAGGTCGGCGCGCTCGCCTTCGTCCTCACCATGGACAAGACGGTCGCGATCAACTTCCAGCTGCTGGGCGGGATCTGGATCCTCCAGACGATGCCGGCCCTGGTCGGCGGGCTGTTCACCCGGTGGTTCCACCGCTGGGCGCTGCTCGCGGGCTGGGCGGTCGGCATGGCCTACGGGACGCTCGCCGCGTACGGGGTCGCCAGCCCGACCCAGAAGCACTTCGGCGGGTCCTCCAAGGAGATCCCGGGCCTCGGCGAGATCGGCTACATCGGCCTGACGGCCATCGTGCTGAACGTCGTGGTGGTCATCGTCCTCACGTTCGTCCTGAACGCCGTCAAGGCGCCCGCCGGGATCGACGAGACCTCCCCGGGCGACTACACCGCGGACGCGGGCGACCCCGGCGTGAAGGCGGAGCTCCCGCCGGCCACCGCCGGTGCGCCGGGCGGCCACTGACCGCCGGATACGCGTGAGCGGGCCGCCGCACCCCTGCGGGCTGGGGTGCGGCGGCCCGTTCGCGTGTCCCGCAGAAAAACCCTTGCGGCTCCGGCCCCCGCGTGCGGCAGACTTCCGCCCATGGACATAGCGATCCGGCCGGTCGAGCCCGCCGAGCACACACTCCTCGGCGAGATCACCGCCGAGGCCTATCTCGGCGACGGGCTCCTGGACTACGGTGCCGACGATCCGTACCTGGTGCAGCTGCGCGACGTACCCCGCCGGGCCGCCGAGGCCGAGGTGCTGGTGGCGGCCGACGCGCGGGGCCGCGTCCTGGGCGGGGTCACCTACGCCCCGCCGGGCAACCCGTGGGCCGACATCGCGGCGGCGGACGAGGCCGAGTTCCGGATGCTGGCGGTCTCCCGCGAGGCCCGCGGCGCCGGGGCGGGCGAGGCGCTCGTACGGGCCTGCATCGACCGCGCACGGGGCGCCGCGGGGGTCACGGGGCTCGTCCTGTCGACGCAGCCGGCGATGCTCGGGGCCCACCGGATCTACGGGCGCCTCGGCTTCGTACGGACCCCCGAGAAGGACTGGAACCCCATCGAGGACCTGAAGCTGCTGACGTACCGTCTGGAGCTGCGCCCTCCGGCGTAACAGCGAGCACGACACAACATGTGGGGGCTGCCGCAACCGGCAGCCCCCACATGTATGCTCATGCCTGCTGTCGCCGCAGGGAAATCCGGTGCGAATCCGGAACTGTCCCGCAACGGTGTATTCGGTGTGCATTTGCGCACCCCCGAGTCCGAGGTCCTGCCGACAGCGCATCCGGCTCGACCGATCCGGATGCCCAGACGTCCGGGCCTCGTGGATGGGCCGGTGGACGCCGCACGGAGCGCTGCCCTGCCGGGTCCCGCTCCGTCCGGCTGCCCCCGCTCCCCCGAAGGCCCCGAGCCGAGCGAGGGAGAGCACCGCGTGACCATCGCGCCAGCCGATCCGGTTTCCGTGGCCGAGTCAACGGGAACCACGAGCGACGGACCGGGGACCGTACTCCTGCGGACCCTGACCGACCTCACCGCCGATCTGCCCGACACCGACCCCGGACGCGTCGCCGCCGCCGCGCTGCGCGGCCGCAACGCCCGGTCGGACGAGGCCGAACTGCGCTCGCTGGCCACCGAGGCCGCCGCGGGCCTGATCTCCGAGGACCCCGCCTACTCCCGGCTCGCCGCCCGCCTCCTCACCCGCACCATCGCGGACGAGGCGGCCGGGCAGGGCGCGACGTCGTTCTCCGCCTCCGTCGCCGTCGGGCACCGCGAGGGCCTGATCGCGGACCGTACCGCCGAGTTCGTCACGCTCCACGCGGCCGCCCTGGACGCGCTGGTCGGGCAGTCGCTCGCCGACGGCGCCGACGACCGCTTCGGCTACTTCGGCCTGCGCACCCTGCACAGCCGCTACCTGCTGCGCCACCCGATCACCCGGCAGGTCATCGAGACGCCGCAGCACTTCATGCTGCGTGTCGCCTCCGGGCTCGCCGAGGACACCTCCGAGCGCGCCCTGGACGAGGTCGCCGCGCTGTACGGGCTGATGAGCCGGCTGGACTACCTGCCCTCCTCCCCCACGCTCTTCAACTCCGGCACCCGGCACCCGCAGATGTCCTCCTGCTACCTGCTGGACTCCCCGCTGGACGAGCTGGACTCGATCTACGACCGCTACCACCAGGTGGCGCGCCTGTCCAAGCACGCGGGCGGCATCGGCCTCTCGTACTCCCGCATCCGCGCCCGCGGTTCGCTGATCCGCGGCACCAACGGGCACTCCAACGGCATCGTGCCGTTCCTGAAGACGCTCGACGCCTCCGTCGCCGCCGTCAACCAGGGCGGCCGGCGCAAGGGCGCCGCCGCCGTCTACCTGGAGACGTGGCACGCGGACATCGAGGAGTTCCTGGAGCTGCGCGACAACACGGGCGAGGACCAGCGGCGCACCCACAACCTCAACCTGGCGCACTGGATCCCCGACGAGTTCATGCGCCGGGTCGACGCGGACGGCACCTGGTCGCTGTTCTCCCCCGCCGACGTGCCGGAACTGGTCGACCTGTGGGGCGACGCGTTCGACGCCGCCTACCGGGCCGCCGAGGCCAAGGGCCTGGCGCGCAAGACCATGCCGGCCCGTGAGCTGTACGGCCGGATGATGCGGACCCTCGCACAGACCGGCCAGGGCTGGATGACGTTCAAGGACGCCTCCAACCGGACCGCGAACCAGACCGCCGAACCGGGCCGTGTCGTGCACTCGTCGAACCTGTGCACGGAGATCCTGGAGGTCACGGACGACGGCGAGACGGCCGTCTGCAACCTCGGCTCGGTCAACCTCGGCGCGTTCGTCGAGGGCGGCACGATCGACTGGGAGCGGCTCGACGCCACCGTCCGTACCGCCGTGACCTTCCTCGACCGGGTCGTGGACATCAACTTCTACCCGACCGAGCAGGCCGGGCGCTCCAACGCCCGCTGGCGGCCGGTGGGTCTGGGCGCCATGGGGCTCCAGGACGTCTTCTTCCAGCTGCGGCTGCCGTTCGACTCCCCCGAGGCCCGCGCCCTGTCGACGAAGATCTCCGAGCGGATCATGCTCGCAGCGTACGAGGCGTCCTGCGACCTCGCCGAGCGCTCGGGCCCGTTGCCCGCGTGGTCCGAGACGCGTGCCGCCCGCGGTGTGCTGCACCCGGACCACTACGACACCGAGCTGAACTGGCCGGAGCGCTGGGACGCGCTGCGCGCCCGGGTCGCGAAGACCGGGATGCGTAACTCCCTGCTCCTGGCCATCGCGCCGACGGCGACGATCGCCTCGATCGCGGGCGTGTACGAGTGCATCGAGCCGCAGGTCTCCAACCTCTTCAAGCGCGAGACGCTCAGCGGTGAGTTCCTCCAGGTCAACGCCTATCTGGTGGACGAGCTGAAGAAGCTCGGCGTATGGGACGCGCGGACCCGTGAGGCGCTGCGCGAGGCGAGTGGCTCGGTGCAGGGCTTCGCGTGGATCCCCGAGGAGGTGCGGGCGCTGTACCGCACCGCGTGGGAGATCCCGCAGCGTGGACTGATCGACATGGCGGCGGCCCGTACGCCGTTCCTCGACCAGAGCCAGTCGCTGAACCTGTTCCTGGAGACGCCGACGATCGGCAAGCTCTCCTCGATGTACGCGTACGCCTGGAAGCGGGGGCTGAAGACGACGTACTACCTGCGCTCCCGCCCGGCGACCCGGATCGCCCGTGCGGCGTCCGCCGCCCCGATCCCCGAGCAGGCTCCCTCGCCCGACGCGGACGCGATCGCCTGCTCCCTCGAAAACCCCGAGTCCTGCGAGGCCTGTCAGTAATGAGCACCGACAAGAACAAGAACCTGCTGGACCCGGGCTTCGAACTGACCCTGCGGCCGATGCGTTACCCGGACTTCTACGAGCGCTACCGGGACGCGATCAAGAACACCTGGCACGTGGAGGAGGTCGACCTCCACTCCGACGTGGCGGACCTCGCCAAGATGTCGCCCGCCGAGCAGCACCTGATCGGCCGGCTGGTGGCGTTCTTCGCCACCGGTGACTCGATCGTCTCCAACAACCTCGTGCTGACGCTGTACAAGCACATCAACTCCCCCGAGGCGCGGCTGTACCTGTCGCGGCAGCTCTTCGAGGAGGCCGTGCACGTCCAGTTCTATCTGACGCTGCTCGACACCTATCTGCCCGATCCGGACGACCGCGCGGCCGCCTTCGACGCGGTCGAGGAGATCCCGTCGATCCGCGAGAAGGCGCAGTTCTGCTTCCGGTGGATGGACTCGGTCGAGAAGATCGACCGGCTGGAGACGAAGGCCGACCGCCGCCGCTTCCTGCTGAACCTGATCTGCTTCGCGGCGTGCATCGAGGGGCTGTTCTTCTACGGCGCCTTCGCGTACGTGTACTGGTTCCGCTCACGCGGGCTGCTGCACGGTCTCGCCACGGGCACCAACTGGGTCTTCCGTGACGAGACGATGCACATGAACTTCGCGTTCGAGGTGGTCGACACCGTCCGCAAGGAGGAGCCCGACCTCTTCGACGACGCGCTCCAGCAGCAGGTCACCGACATGCTGAAGGAGGCCGTCGAGGCGGAGCTGCAGTTCGGCCGGGACCTGTGCGGCGAGGGCCTGCCCGGGATGAACACCGAGTCGATGCGCCAGTACCTGGAGTGCGTCGCCGACCAGCGGCTCACCCGGCTGGGCTTCCCCGCGGTGTACGGGTCGGAGAACCCGTTCTCGTTCATGGAGCTCCAGGGCGTCCAGGAGCTGACGAACTTCTTCGAGCGCCGCCCCTCCGCCTACCAGGTGGCCGTCGAGGGCACGGTCGGCTTCGACGACGACTTCTAGATCCGCGCCCAGGTTCTGATGTACGGACGCCGTGCGGCCCTCACCGGCTGCGCGGCGTCAGCCGTTTGCGGAGGTTCGGTACTCCCGGCCCGTTCCGCCTCCCGGAGGTGGCGGTCGATGCGGCGTTCGCGGGCGATGCCGACCAGCGTCGGCAGCAGGAAGAGTGCGAAAACAACGGTTATGCCCAGGTAGTTCAGGAATGTGTTCATGCCTCTACTGTCGTCGGTTCCCGGAGATTGCGGCAGTGGCAGGACTGTCATAGAGCATCGAATTACTGCCACACTGGGGGCATGCTGAAGAATGTCGCCGCCCTGCTGCTCGACGAGGTCAATCCCTTCGAACTCGGCGTGCTGTGCGAGGTGTTCGGACTCGACCGCAGCGAGGAGGGCTTGCCGGTGCACGATTTCGCCGTGGTCTCCGCCGAGGGCCCGGTCCTGCGGACGCATGCCGGGTTCACCCTCACCACCGCCCACGGCCTCGACCGCTTGGAGGAGGCCGACCTCATCGCCGTCCCGGCCGGCAGCCGCTTCGCCGACCGGGAGTTCCCCGAGGACGCCCTGGAGGCACTGCGCCGGGCCGTGGACCGCGGGGCCAGGGTGCTGAGCGTCTGCTCGGGGGCGTACATGCTCGGCGCGGCCGGTCTGCTGGACGGCCGGCGCTGCACCACCCACTGGCGGCACGCCGCCGAGCTGGCCCACCGCTTCCCGCGGGCGATCGTCGAGCCGGACGTGCTGTACGTGGACGAGGGCCCGGTCATCACGTCGGCAGGCACGGCCGCGGGGATCGACGCCTGTCTGCACCTGGTCCGCCAGGCGTACGGGACCGCCGCCGCCAACACCATCGCCCGCCGCATGGTGGTGCCGCCGCACCGCGACGGCGGGCAGGCGCAGTACATCGAGCGTCCACTGCCCCGCAACCGCTGCGACACGGTCGGCGACACCCTCGCCTGGATGGAGCGCCACCTCGACCAGGAGATGACCGTCGAGCAGCTGGCTGCCCAGACACACATGTCGCCCCGCACCTTCGCCCGCCGCTTCCAGCAGGAGACGGGCACCACGCCGTACCGCTGGCTGCTCCGCCAGCGGGTGCTGCTGGCCCAGCACCTCCTGGAGACATCCGATGAAACGATGGATACGATCGCCGGACGGACCGGCTTCGGAAACGCCGCCGCGCTCCGCCATCAGTTCGTACGTTCCCTGGGCACCACGCCGAACGCGTACCGCCGAACCTTCCGCGGCCCGACCGAATTGACCGAAGTGGCCTGATCGCCATAGATCTGACGTCGGATCATTCGTCCAACCGATTCCCTCACCTGTCCATAGACCGGGCCGCTGTCGGCACGCCAGGGTCGGGCGCATGGACATCCGGATGGCTAAACGAAGGACCATCGGGGCCGTGGTGGCCGCGCTCGCCGCCACTCTGCTGCCTCTGCAGAGCGCCTCGGCCGTGGACGGGGCAGCAGCCGCGCCGCCGCCCGAGGTGCTGCCCTCGCTGCGGCAGTGGCAGGCCGGCGAGGGGGAGTTCACCCTCACGGACCGGGCCAGGATCGTGCTGGACGGGGTGCGGGAGCAGCGCACGGCGGCCGACGCGGCGCGGTTCGCGGGCGAGCTGGCCGGCAAGGCACCGGTCTCGCGGGGCAGCGCCCGCTCAGGTGACATCGTGCTGCGCCAGGACCCGTCCCTGAAGGGCTCGCTGGGCGCGGAGGGCTACCGCCTGGACGTCGGCGACCGGGTCACGGTCACCGCCGCGACGTCGGCGGGCGTGTTCTACGGTTCACGTACGGTGCTCCAGCTGCTGAACGATGACGGGCGGGCCGCGCGCGGTTCGGCGACCGATGTGCCCGCGTACCGCGAGCGCGGGGTCGGGGTGTGCGCCTGTTACATCAACGTCTCGCTGCCCTGGTTCGAGCGGCTGATGAAGGACATGGCCTCGCAGAAGCTCAACCAGCTCTGGATCGAGGCGAAGGTAAGAAGCGACGTCGACCCCGAGTCGGCGTTCTGGGGCTACTACACGAAGCCGCAGGTCCGCGCCCTGGTGGCGATGGCGAAGAAGTACCACATCGACCTGGTGCCGGAGATCAACTCCCCCGGCCACATGGACACCTACCTGGAGAACCACCCGGAGCTCCAGCTCAAGGACAAGGACGGCGTCGCCTCGCCGCCCCGGCTGGACATCTCGCGCCCCGAGGCGCTGGCGTACTACACCTCGATGGTCGACGAGGCCCTGGAGGTGTGGGACACCCGTACCTGGCACATGGGCGCCGACGAGTACATGATCGGCTCCTCGTACCCGGACTATCCGCAGTTGCAGACGGCCGCGACCGCGAAGTTCGGCGCCTCGGCCACCCCCGACGATCTCTTCGCCGACTTCATCAACCAGGTCAACGCCCACGTGAAGGCCGACGGCCGGTCGCTGCGGATCTGGAACGACGGCCTGATGGGCCGCAACAGCATCGTCCCCCTCGACCGTGACATCACCGTCGAGCACTGGCTCGGCGGCGGCGCCATCCAGCAGCCGTCCGCCCTGCTGGCCGAGGGCCGGCCGGTGATGAACTCCCCGTACGCGCTCTACCTGGTGCGCGGCGGGTACACGACGCAGACGCAGAAGCTGTACGAGAGCGACTGGACGCCCCTGCGCTTCGAGGGCCAGACGCTGCCGGCCACAGCGGCGAACCTGACCGGCGCGAAGATCAGCCTGTGGCCGGACAGTGCGGCGGCCGAGACCGAGAACGAGGTCGAGGCGAAGGTCTTCATGCCGCTGCGCTTCATCGCGCAGGCCACCTGGGGCGGCCCGAAGCCCAGCGCGACGTACGCCGGTTTCGAGGCCCTGGCCCGCCGGGTCGGGCACGCCCCCGGCTGGGACAACACCGACCGCACCCCGCTGGCAGACGGCACGTACCGGCTGACCGCGGGCGCGAAGGCGCTGGCGCCCGGCGAGGAAGCCGGGGTTTCGCTGGCCAGGGACGCGAAGGCGGCCTGGACGCTGACAGCGACCTCCGACGGCTACTACACCGTGAAGTCCGCGGACAGCGGCCTGTGCCTGGACGCGGTGCGCGGGAAGAAGTACCTGGGCGCTCCGCTGGAGGTGGGGGCCGAGCTGTCGCTCGGGACCTGCTCGGCGGGCGCGCGCACGCAGCGCTGGCAGCTGGACGCCGGAGCCGGCGCGCTGGTCCTGCGCAACGCCATCTCGCAGCTCCGCCTGACGGAGCGGTCCGCGGACGGCGCCGCGGTGCAGACGACGGGCGGGACGCGCCTGACGGCGAAGACCGGCTGACCGGTTGACCGCAGGTGTGGGGCCCGCCGGTGCCGGCGGGCCCCACACGCGTGTCAGATGCCGCAGTTGGGCGCTGACCAGAAGTGGCTCGGCCCCTGGTTCACGTGGACGTGGTCGTTGTGGTCCGGGTAGCCCGGGCCGAGGATCCCGTTGAACCCGTGGTTGCGGGCCTGCTGGGCGAGGGTGCAGAAGGCGATTCCGCCGAGGTCGGCCGCGTCACCGTACAGATGACGGCTGTTCGACGCACCGCCGACCGCGCTATTGCAGGACGTGGAGCGGAAGCCGCTGTTGACGGTGATGGGCCGGTCACCGAGCGCGTGGCGCAGCGCCTCCAGCTTCCACATGGTGCTCAGGGCGTTGGCCTTGGCCGTGCCCGCCGCGACGGCACCACCGGCCCAGGTGCTGTTGCAGTGGTTGAGCTCGGCGTACGTGAAGTGAACGGGCGTGCAGTCGTTGTCCTGGAGCGCGTAGAGCTTGGACTGCGTGGCGGGGCCCGCGATGCCGTCGGCGGCGAGTCCGTAGGCGGCCTGGAAGCGCTTGACGGCGGCGGTGGTGGCGGGCCCGTAGGAGCCGTCGACGGCGAGCACGGAGTTGTATCCGGGGTATCCGGCCACGCGGATCTGGAGCTGGACGACGTCGTTGCCGGTGGCGCCCGGGGACAGGGTGCGGGTCCAGGTGTAGCAGCCGTCGGCCTGTGCGGTTCCGGCGGTCACCACCGCACCACCCAAGGCGAACGCCATGGTCATGACAAGGCCGAGCAGGAGTCGTGCGGAACGTCTGAGCATGGGGGGGCTCCCTACCACGGTGAAGGTGTGGAGTGTGAGCCTGGCGGACGAGTCGACGCGCGTCAACTATGTGCAGGAGAACGAAAGTTGACGGCATGGAGACACGACAGGGGCCCCGCTCCGGCGTACCGGAACAGGGCCCCTCGCAGAACACGCGCGCAGCCCGGTCAGTCGTTCGGGACGACCTCGTAGCGCGGGGTGTTCTCCGCCATCTGACGCAGCGCGTCCTTGCGGTCGCGCTTGGAGAGGCGGTCGATGTACAGGTAGCCGTACAGGTGGTCCGTCTCGTGCTGGAGGCAGCGGGCGAAGTAGCCGTCGCCCCGCACCTTGACCGGGTTGCCCCGGGCGTCCTGGCCGCGCACCACCGCGTAGTCCGGGCGGGCCAGCGAGGCGTATGCCGTCGGGACCGAGAGGCAGCCCTCGTTGGAGTCGTCCAGGACGCGCTCCTCGGGCGCCAGCTCCTCGAGCACCGGGTTGCAGATGGCGCCCGTGTGCCGGACCCCGTCGTCGTCCGGGCAGTCGTAGACGAAGACCTTGAGGTCGACCCCGATCTGGTTGGCGGCCAGGCCCACGCCCTCCGCCGTCCGCTGGCTGGCGAACATGTCGTCGATCAGCTGGGCCAGCTCGTCGTCGAACGCGGTGACGTCCCGGCACTCCTTGTGCAGGACCGGGTTGCCCACGACCGTGATCGGGCGCGAGGTGCCGCGCTCGCGGTGGGCCGCCTCACGCGCCTCACAGTCCTCGGTGTCGACGAGGAAACCTTCCTCGTCGACGCTGATCTGCTCGTCCGTCTCCTGCTGCGCCATGTCCGCCGTACGCCTTCCTCACAACCTGAAACCCGGGATCCGCGGCTCGCGAGAACCCGGGCACCCGAGCACCGGAATCGGTGCGCGTACAGCCTACGGGCACCTGTCGGCAGACTTCTTCGAGACGTCAGCAGACTTCTTCGAGATCCCGCCACTCACGGCTGTCCGGGCTGTCCGCCACCCAGCCGTCGAGCAGCCCGCGCACCAGCCCGGCGGGGGCCGCGAGACCGCACTCGCGCTCCGGCACCCACAGCTCGCCGGCGGTGCGGTGGCCCAGCGGGCCGGGATGGCCCGGTTCGCTGTGGTCGTGCGGGTCGAGGTGCTCCCCGTCGCCCTCGTCGCTCTCCATCCGGCTCTCCGAACAGGCCCGGCACAGCAGCCGGACGGACGAGGACCAGTCCTCGGCGGCGAAGCCGGCGTCGGACGCCAGCTGCTCCAGCGCGTCCCGGTCCGCCTCGGTGGCCGCTTCGAGGAGCACCACCCAGGTGGGCACGGGGGACGGGGCCCACAGCTCGATCTCGTCGAACACCGGGTACGAGGGCCCGGCCGCGGTGATCCGCTCGCCGTGCGGCACCCCGTCGTGCAGGACGACCTCGCCCCAGCGCCGCCCGGACGACGGCAGCGGAATCGACAGCACTTCGATCCGTGCCGGATCCAGCCTGCGGCCCCAGACGACCTCGGCCTCGCCCTCGGGCGACAGCCGTACGGCCGCGCTGCCCAGCTCCATGCCGACCGGCTCGCTGTTCGACGCCGGTGTCTGCTGCCCGCCGCCGGGCACCTTCAGCCCGTACGCCTGCCAGGCCCGGCGGGCCAGCGGCCAGTCCTGGAGCGCGGTGGCGGCGATCCCGACGTTCCACCAGTCGGGGGCGCCGGACTCCTTGTCGAGCAGCGCGACGGCCCGCAGGCCCGCGGCCCTCGCCTGTTCCCAGTCGTGCCGGAACTTGTGCAGCAGCGCCAGGTTGAACCACGACTCGGAGAGCCAGGGCTCCAGGTCCGCCGCACGCGTCAGCAGCGCGCCCGCGTCCTCGTACCGGCCGTCGCCGATCAGCGTGAACGCGCGGTCCGTTGCCTGCCGCCAAGAGGCGGAGGGCCGATGCCGTACCTTCCCGAAGATCCTCACGATTCCCGCCTGTCCCGACTGGACACCCTCGTTTTACCGCTCTCTTCGCATCCAACCATGCCCGGCCGGACGCCCGCTCATTACCCATGGGTTACCCAGGCGGGACGGGGGTCAGACCGCCCCTGGCCAGAACCCTGGCGAGCGATTCCACGACCTGGGGCTGGTAATCACGGCCGGTCCCGAGCCTGAGCTGTTCCAGTGCGCCGAGCGGCCCGCCGATCCCTTCCCCGCACAGGTCGTCGTATGCGTTGACCGCCCGGATGATCCTGGCGGACAGCGGCTGCTCGCGGAAGGGGTCGGCCTGCTGCTCCACCACGACGGCGACCCCGGTGTCCACCCCGGTCTGGCGGACCACCGCACCGCCCAGCAGGGCGATGCGGCGCTGCTCGGCGGCCGGCAGGCGGGCGGTCGCCCCGTCGGGCACCGGGTCGACCAGCGAGAGCTGGCCGATGTCGTGCATCAGCGCCGCGTACTCCAGGACGGTGAGCTCGGGCCCGGAGAGGCCCATCTCGCGCCCGACGGCCGTGCAGAGCACCGCCACCCGGCGGGCGTGGCCGTGCGGGGTGTAGCCGGCGATCTCGGTGGACCGGGCGAGCGAGGCGATGGTCTGCCGGTAGGTGGTCCGTACGGCGGCGAACCGGCGGAACGACACCTGGGTGAGCAGCAGCGGCACGCACAGGACGGGCAGCGCCCACAGCCCGGCGACGGCGACCCCGAGCGCCATCACGGCACCGGTCGCGCAGACCGCCGACCCGATGCCCGTCAGGGCCCGCAGCTCGTCGCGGAGCAGTGGCCCGTACGGGACGGGGGTGGCGCCCGCCGCACGGAGGCCGCGGGGCAGCGTGCGGGCCCGCAGCAGCAGGGCGCCCAGGACCGCGTCGCACAGGGCGGTGAGGCCGAGCAGCACGAGCAGGAACGCCGCGTAGTACGGGCCCTCGCCGAACAGGCTCTCGGACCGTCCGGAGTTGTAGAGCGGCTGGAAGCAGACGGCCGCGAAGGCGACGATCAGGACGCGGCGGGCCACCTGGTCGGGGCCGGGTCCGCTGCCGCGGGCGACATGGGGCACGCAGGCGACGAGCTGCGCCGCGACGAGCACGGCGATCACCTGGAGCACCCCGTGGCTGGTGGGCTCCCCGCCGCTGCGCCCGAGCAGGGCGTACGCGAGCGCCCCGGCGGCACCGAGCGGCGCAGGCTCCCGCTCCCCCGGCTGGGCACCCCAGCGGGCCAGCTCACCGATGGTGATGAGCACTCCGAAGGCGAGGGCGTGGCCGGGTTCGTGGAGGCCGCCCCAGAGCGTGTGCGCCAGCCCGGCGGCGGCGAGCGCGAGGGCGGCGCCGCGAACGGCCAGGACGACGGGCGGCAGCCGCACCCATCTCGGGCTCACCGGGGCCGGCCCGAATCGAGCCCGTCGAGGGGGTACCTCCCATGCCCTTCAGGCCATGGGGGAGAGGGAGGACGAACCGGATCGCGGACGGCTCCGGCACCCATACCCCGAGCCCCGCCCCCGCCCTCACCCCGCGGCATCGGCATCGGCATCGGCATCGGCATCGGCATCGGCATCGGCATCGGGACCTGCATATCGTCCGCCGTCACGGCCCCCGACCACCCGTGCCGTTCCAGGCCCCGCGCCAGGGCCCGCACCATCTGCGGGTCGAACTGGGTGCCGGCGCAGCGCTTGAGCTCCGCCACGGCGACCGGCACCGGGCGGCCCGGCCGGTAGGAGCGGGTCGAGGTCATCGCGTCGAACGCGTCGGCGACGGCGACGACGCGGGCGAACTCGGGGATCCGCCGGCCGGTCAGCCCGTACGGGTACCCGCTGCCGTCGAGCCGTTCGTGGTGGTGCAGGATCGCGGCCCGGGCCTCACCGAGGAAGCCGATGCCGCGGACGATCTCGTGCCCGTACTCCGGGTGCAGCTCGATCACCCGACGCTCCTCGGGCGTCAGCGGCCCGTCCTTGCGCAGCACCCGCGTCGGCACCCCGAGCTTGCCGACGTCGTGCAGGATCCCGGCGAACCGGAGGACCTCGATGCGCTCCTGCGCCATGCCCAGCTCCTGGGCGATGAGCACGGACGCGTGTCCCACCCGCTCGCTGTGCCCCCGGGTGTAGGTGTCCTTGATGTCGACGGCCTGCACCAGGGCCCTGATCGTGGCGCGGTGCGCGGCGTGCTCGCGGTGGTACTGGGCGAAGACCCAGCAGGAGATGTACATCGGCAGCAGGACGAAGAGCGCGGCCAGCGGCCCGTACGAGCTGTTCCACAGGATGGCCATCATCAGCCCGGCGAGGCCGTGCACCAGGTGCGGCCCCAGCGAGCGCGGCAGCAGCCCGCTCCAGGCGCGTCGCAGGGGCAGGTGTTCGGCCGCGGCGAGGATGGAGCCGTCCAGGGCGGACAGGACGAGGCTGAAGACCAGCGCGGCGGCGCAGGCGGGCAGCAGCGCGTACGGGAGGTCGGGCAGCCGGTCAGGTCCGGGGCCGCCGAGCGCGGCCGGGCCGCCGAGCAGGGTGTGGACGGACGAGGTGGCCCAGACGGTGACGGGCAGCTGGCCCGCACGCCAGATCCGGCGGGCGGTGGCGGGCGGTTTCTCCACCCGGCCGACGAGCGAGCCCGGAATCGCCACCAGCGCGGCGGCCGGGGGCGGCAGCAGGAAGGCCGCCGCGAGCAGCAGGGGAAAGAACGATCCGGCACTGATCGGCACGGAGCTGCCGAAGAAGGGGCAGCGGCCGGGAAGTTCACAGACGAGGTAGAGCCCGGCGAGTAGTCCGAGGGTGGTCCACGGGGTGCCCGCGCCGGGACGCAGCGCGGGCAGAACACACAGGGCGGCGCCGAGCGCGACGGCCAGGATGTACGCCCGCGCCGCGCCACGTGTGGCTCTCACCCGTTCCGCCCGCCCCCAGCATCACCAACGCCAATGGAGGCGCCAGGCTAGCGAGTTGGGCGTCCCGACCGAGGGCCGACGACCGCGATTAGCACGTTCGGGTGATGCGTCATTCGCCGGCGGCGGCCGGCAGCTCGGTGTCGGAAACCGTGACGTCCTGTTCCGGCACTGCCTGCCCGGACCGGATCAGGTCGATCCGGCCCATCACCTTCGAGCGCAGGTCGGACGGCACGTCGTCCTGCCCGCAGCAGCGCTTGACCAGCTTCTTCACGGCCTGCTCCAGACCGTACTTCTCCAGGCAGGGGGAGCACTCGCCGAAGTGCACCTCGAACTTGGTGCAGTCGCTGTCGGGCATCTCCCGGTCGAGGAACTCGTAGAGGTGATCGAGGACCTCAGCGCACTCCGTCTCGTGCGGCTCTCCGCAGCTCATGAGCCCGAGCCTTTCCGATCGTCCGACTCACCGGCGCCGGCCGGGACGAGCCCGCGGTCACGGGCGTAGTCCTCCAGCATGCCGCGCAGTTGACGGCGGCCCCGGTGCAGTCGGGACATCACCGTACCGATGGGAGTCCCCATGATGTCCGCGATCTCCTTGTAGGCAAAGCCCTCTACATCGGCAAGATAAACCGCGATGCGGAACTCTTCGGGGATCGCCTGCAGCGCAGACTTCACATCGGAGTCGGGCAGGTGGTCGAGGGCCTGGGACTCGGCGGAGCGCAGACCGGTCGACATGTGCGACTCGGCACGGGCCAGCTGCCAGTCCTCGATCTCCTCGGCGGCACTGCGCTGGGGTTCGCGCTGCTTCTTGCGGTACGAGTTGATGAAGGTGTTGGTGAGGATGCGGTACATCCACGCCTTGAGGTTGGTGCCCTCACGGAACTGATGGAAGGAGCCGTACGCCTTGGCATACGTCTCCTGGACCAGGTCCTCGGCGTCCGCGGGGTTGCGCGTCATGCGCAGCGCGGCCGAGTACATCTGGTCGAGGAAACCGAGGGCATCGCGCTCGAAACGCGCGTTGCGCTCGGCCGTCGTCTCCTGCGGGCGGCCGTCGTCGGTCCCTGTGTCGGTCCCAGTGACCGGACCCACCTCCTCCAACGCTGTGGCGGAGCCGAAACCGGACCCGCTCGAATCGGAGAATAGTCGACCTTGGTCCGACGCGGGCTGTCGATCCGATCCGCTCAGTGCCCGCTCGGGAGTGGTCTTGGCCGCATGCAGCACCGTCCACTCCAGGTCAGCGGCGTTCGAGCGACGCGGGCAGATGGTCGAACCCATGCGACGGACTTCCTCTCCACATACGACGTTGGTGTACCGACGTCCCGAACAACATCGGCCCCCCGTCCAACATTCCCGGGTCCGGAACCCGTACCGGTTCAGCCGATTTCGGCCAGCCAGCCG
Organism: Streptomyces sp. NPDC050422; assembly: GCF_044458665.1. Lineage (NCBI taxonomy): Bacteria > Bacillati > Actinomycetota > Actinomycetes > Kitasatosporales > Streptomycetaceae > Streptomyces > Streptomyces sp. NPDC050422. The sequence goes on along the minus strand of NZ_JBITIE010000009.1, from coordinate 94,876 downwards.
GTCACGGACGTGGTGAGGATCTCCATCGCCTGATCCTCGGTCAGCCCGGACCGCTTCGGCACGGCGAAGCCGTGGTCCCCGTGCGGCACCTCGGCCATCCGGTACTCCCCCGGTGGGAATTCGGCCGGCTTGCCGAACGGGTCGTTGCCGCCCTGGACGACGAGCGTGGGGAGGCCGGAGGCCAGGAGTTCGTCCGCGCGGGACTTCTCCGGGCGGCCCGGGGGGTGCAGCGGGAAGCTGAGCGCGAGGACCGCGCGGGCGCCGAGCCCGGCCGCTGTGCGACAGGCCACCCTGGCCCCGGCACTGCGCCCGCCGGCGACGACCGGGAGCCCCGGGGCCGCCAGCGCCGGCCACAGGCCGCGCCAGCCGGTGTCCAGGGTCTTCGGGGCGGGGGCGATCTTCTTCCCGGCGACCCGCCAGGGCTGCTCCACCAGGGCGACGCTCACCCCCTGCGCGGGCAGCGTGGCGGCCAGCGCCCGCAGGTCGCGGGCCTCGATGCCGCCGCCGGCGCCGTGCCCGAGCGCGAGCAGGAGGCGCGGCTTCGCTGCGGGGACCCAGGTGATCCGGGCCGTGCCGGCGTCGGTGTCGACCGTTTCGGTGCGGGGGTCTGTCTCGGTGGCTTTCACGCCCCCCATCCAACCAACCCGTGACGGGGTGTTCGGGGTCCGGCGCGTCCCTCAGAAGAGCGTGCTCACCTCGGGCGCGGCCAGCTCCTCGAGCAGCTCGGGGCCGTTGTTGCGGACGTTGCTGACGGCGGTGGCCACCGGATAGGCCCGCATCAGCCCGCCGGGCGGGGGTGCGAGCAGCCCGCGCAGCTCCTCGACGTCGGTGCGGGAGGGGTCCAGCCAGTCGTCCCAGCGGTCCGGGGTCAGCATCAGCGGCATCCGGGGGTGGATGTCGGCGAGCGCGGCCGGGCCCTCGGCGGGCGCGACGGCGAGCGGACTCGTCTCCGCCTCGGTGGTGATCACCGAGCAGGTCACCCACCAGGCCTGGGGGTGGTCGTCCGGCAGGGTCCGGTCGCGCCAGAACTCGTAAAGACCGGCCATGGCGAAGACCGATCCGTCGGCGGGCGTCACGAAGTACGGCTGCTTGCGGGGCCGCTTCTTGCGGCCCTTCTCCTCCAGCTGCCGTTCCTCGCTGCCGGTCACCCACTCGTAATAGCCGTCGGCCGGCAGGATGCAGCGCCGGGAGGCGAAGGGGCGGCGGAAGGACGGCTTCTCGTGGACCGTCTCGGCGCGGGCGTTGATCATCCGGGCGCCGCCCTCGGGGGTTTTGGCCCAGGAGGGGACGAGCCCCCATTTCAGGGCGCGCAGCTGGCGAACCGGACGCTGGTCGTCGGCGTCCTTCACAGGACGTTCCAGTACGGCGTAGACCTCCTTGGTCGGCGCCACGTTGTAATCGGGTTCCAGCGTCTCGGCCGGTTCCCACTTCTCCACCTGGAAGAGTCCGGTCAGATCCTCGGGCCGCCGACTCGCTGCATACCGTCCGCACATAGGTGCCAGACTGCCACGACCGTCATCCCGACCGGACGTCAATACCGCAAGGAGCCGCCCGTCCCATGGACAGCACCGATCTCGGCAATCTGTGGGAGCGCATCGTCGGCACCCAGCCCGCCCCGGAGCAGTGGCTGGTGGTGGTGACCGCCACGGCCGCGCTCATCGCCGTCGTACCGAACTTCATATGGCGGCTGTCACGCAACGCGATCACCATCGCCCACGAGGGCGGCCACGGCCTGATCGCCCTGTGCACCGGACGGCAGCTCTCGGGCATCCGGCTGCACTCGGACACCAGTGGACTGACGGTGAGCCGGGGCAAGCCGACGGGGATCGGCATGGTCCTGACCGCGGCGGCGGGCTACACCGCTCCGTCGCTGCTGGGTCTGGGCGGTGCCTGGCTGCTGGTGAACGGCCGGATCACTCTGCTGCTCTGGGTGGCCACGGCGCTGCTCGCGGTGATGCTGGTGATGATCCGCAATGTGTACGGGGCGCTGACGGTGATCCTCACCGGTTCGCTCTTCCTGCTGATGTCATGGCTGGCCTCGCCCGCCTGGCAGTCGCTGTTCGCCTACAGCGCGGTCTGGTTCCTGCTGCTGGGCGGCGTGCGCCCGGCGTTCGAGCTGCAGTCCAAGCGGCGGCACGGCGGGGCGCCGGACTCGGACGCGGACCAGCTGGCCCGGCTGACGGACGTACCGGGCGCGCTGTGGCTGTTCCTGTTCCACGCGGTGTCGCTCTGCTCGCTGATCGGCGGCGGGCGCTGGCTGCTGGGTCTGTGAGCGGACCGTGAGCGCGCTTCGAGCGGGCTTCCCCTATCAGCCCCGCGTTACGTCCCTGTTTCGTACCGTTTGGTCAAAATCCGGGTGGGCGGGGAGCCACTAAAGTGAGCCCATGACCGAAAGTTCCGTGCACCCCGCCCTCTGGCCCGCCCCTCACGCGAGCGGAGCCGTCGACGCCACCGTCACGGTGCCCGGATCGAAGTCGGTCACCAACCGCGCGCTGGTGCTGGCCGCGCTCTCCTCGGAGCCCGGCTGGCTGCGCCGCCCGCTGCGCTCCCGCGACACCCTGCTGATGGCCGACGCGCTGCGCGCGATGGGCGTCGGCATCGAGGAGACGGTGTCCTCCAGCTCGTCCGTCGCGGGCGGCCCGGACGGTTCGGGCGAGGCCTGGCGGGTCATCCCGGCCGGCCTGCACGGCCCCGTGACCGTCGACGTGGGCAATGCCGGTACGGTCATGCGCTTCCTGCCCCCGGTGGCGACCCTGGCGAACGGGCCGGTCCGTTTCGACGGCGACCCCCGTTCCTACGAGCGCCCGCTGACCGGCGTGATCGACGCCCTGCGTGTGCTCGGCGCCCGGATCGACGACGACGGCCGCGGCTCGCTGCCGATGACCGTGCACGGCGGCGGGGCGCTGGACGGCGGCCCGGTGGCGATCGACGCCTCCTCGTCCTCCCAGTTCGTCTCGGCACTGCTGCTGTCCGCGCCCCGCTTCAACCAGGGCGTGGAGGTACGTCACACAGGCGCCCGGCTGCCCTCCATGCCGCACATCCGGATGACCGTCGACATGCTGCGGGCCGTCGGCGCCCAGGTGGACGAGCCGGAGACGGGCGGCGAGCGAGACGTCTGGCGGGTCTCCCCCTCGGCCCTGCTCGGCCGTGACCTGACCGTGGAGCCGGACCTCTCCAACGCCCAGCCGTTCCTGGCCGCGGCGCTGGTCACCGGCGGCCGCGTCGCCATTCCGGACTGGCCGCTGCGCACCACGCAGCCCGGTGACGCTCTGCGCGAGATCTTCACCGCGATGGGCGGCAGCTGCGAGCTGACCGAGCACGGGCTCACCTTCACCGGCTCGGGCCGGATCCACGGCATCGACGTCGACCTCGGCGAGGTCGGCGAGCTGACCCCCGGCATCGCGGCCGTCGCGGCCCTGGCCGACTCCCCCTCCACTCTGAGCGGCGTCGCCCACCTGCGGCTGCACGAGACGGACCGGCTGGCCGCGCTCACCAAGGAGATCAACGAGCTGGGCGGCGACGTCACGGAGACCGCCGACGGCCTCCACATCCGGCCCAGGCCGCTGCACGGCGGTACCTTCCATACGTACGACGACCACCGCATGGCCACCGCGGGGTCGATCATCGGCCTTGCCGTCCCCGGAGTGGAGATCGAGAACGTGGCGACGACCGCCAAGACCCTGCCCGACTTCCCGCAGATGTGGACCGGAATGCTCGGGGCCTGAGACATGCGCCGCTACGGCAAGAACCCCGACGAGGACGACATCCGGGTCCGCCCCAACCGCAAGGGCAACCGGCCTCGTACGCATATTCGACCCAAGCACGAGGACGCCGAGGAGGGCATGGTCCTCACCGTGGACCGCGGCCGCCTCACCTGTCTCGTCGAGGGCCGTACGGTCGTCGCGATGAAGGCCCGTGAGCTGGGCCGCAAGGCCGCGGTGGTGGGCGACACCGTCTCCATCGTCGGCGATCTGTCCGGCGAGAAGGACACCCTCGCCCGGATCGTCCGGATCGGTGAGCGCCGGACGGTGCTGCGCCGGACGGCGGACGACGACGACCCGTTCGAGCGGGTGGTGGTGGCCAACGCCGACCAGCTGGCGATCGTCACCGCACTGGCCGATCCGGAACCCCGCCCGCGCATGATCGACCGCTGCCTGGTCGCCGCGTACGACGGTGGGCTCTCCCCCCTCCTGGTGCTGACCAAGTCCGATCTGGCCTCGCCGGACAAACTGCTGGAGGCGTACACCCCGCTGGGGGTCCCGTTCATCGTCACCAGCCGCGAGGAACTGGAGAACGGCGACGCCGCCGACCGGGTCCGCGAGCAGCTGAACGACCGGGTCACCGCCTTCGTCGGGCACTCCGGTGTCGGCAAGACCACCCTGGTCAACGCCCTCGTACCCAAGGACAGGCGGCGCACCACCGGGGTCGTCAACGCGGTCACCGGCCGTGGCCGGCACACCACCACGTCGGCGCTGGCGCTCCCGCTGCCGGACTACCGGGGGTGGGTGATCGACACGCCGGGCGTGCGTTCGTTCGGCCTGCACCACATCGACCCGTCCCGGGTCATCAACGCCTTCCCCGACCTCCAGCCCGGCACCGAGGAGTGCCCTCGCGGCTGCACCCACGACAGCCTGCAACCGGAATGCGCGCTGGACGCCTGGGTGGCCGAGGGGCACGCCGATCCGGCCCGGCTGGACTCCCTGCGCCGGCTGCTGTCCACTCGGGAGCGACGCGAAGGCGACTGATCCGGGCACGTTTGCGATCACTCGCCACCGGTAAGTGCATAATCACGAATCACGCCCAGCGGTACGAGGCGGTCACCTACGCGGGAGGGGCACTGACGATGGCGTGGCTGCTGGTCGTGGTCGCGGGACTTCTGGAGACCGGTTTCGCGGTCTGTCTCAAGCTCTCGCACGGCTTCACCCGGCTCTGGCCGACCATCGCCTTCTGCGTCTTCGCCCTCGGCAGCTTCGGTCTGCTGACCATGTCGCTGAAGAAGCTCGACGTCGGCCCGGCCTACGCCGTGTGGACCGGCATCGGCGCGGCAGGCACCGCGATCTACGGCATGATCTTCCTGGACGACGTGGTCTCCACGCTCAAGCTGGTCTCGATCTCGCTGGTGATCCTCGGCGTGATCGGTCTTCAGCTGTCCGGCTCGTCCCACTGACGGGCGGCCCCTCGCGGCATCTCCCCCGCCGTGCTCAGGCGGCCACGTCCGGCAGCCGGTCCACGACGTCGCGCACCAACTGCGCCCCGTCCCCCGCCACCCCCGCGGGCGGCGGCACCAGCGCGTAGGACAGGGCGAGCCGCAGAGCGAGCTCGCAGATCATGGCCAGGACCGCCGGGTCGTGCGGCGGGCGCCCCTCGTCCAGTGCGGCCACCGCCCGGTCCCTGACCTGGCCGAGGAGTTCGGCGGGGGTCGGCGGTCCGGCATCGGCCAGGCGCTGGGCCGGCACGGCGGAGACGGAGCGCCGCACCGGGGCGACGGGCCGGGGTAACCACCCCTCACCCCAGCAACCCGTGAGCAACCCTCTGACGAGGGCGCTCGCCCGGGTGGCGCGGACCGTCCAGGCGGCGGTGGCGGCCAGCCGGTCGCCCGTACCGCCCGCGGATCCCAGTGCCCGCTCGACACCGGCCAGATACTCGTCGGCGGCGCGCCGGAGCAGGGCCCTGGCCAGTCCGTCCTTGCTGCCGAACTCGTTGTGGAGTGTCTGGCGGGACACCCCGGCGGCCGCGGCGACATCGACCATCCGCACGGCGGGCCAGGGCCGGGCGGCCAACGCCGCGTGGGCGGCGTCCAGCAGTGCTTCCCGCGCTGTCGGCATCGTCGCCTCCCGCACCGAGGGCTCTGCGTTTCAGAGTTGAGGCGCTCCCCCGCACTGTCAAGGCTTCACACAGCCTCCGGGGCCCTGTGGCTCCGTTCACCCGCGGTGGATACTGTGACGGCATGCCCGATTACCACGATGATCTGCGCCTCGCCCACGTGCTGGCTGACGCCGCCGACGCGACGACGATGGACCGGTTCAAGGCTCTGGACCTCAAGGTCGAGACCAAGCCGGACATGACGCCGGTGAGCGAGGCCGACAAGTCCGCAGAGGAGCTGATCCGCGGCCACCTCCATCGGGCAAGGCCGCGCGACGCGATCCTGGGCGAGGAGTACGGGATCGAGGGGACGGGGCCGCGCCGCTGGGTGATCGACCCGATCGACGGGACCAAGAACTACGTGCGCGGCGTGCCGGTCTGGGCGACGCTGATCTCGCTGATGGAGGCCGGCGAGGACGGCTTCCAGCCGGTGGTCGGTGTGGTGTCCGCGCCCGCGCTGCAGCGGCGCTGGTGGGCGGCGAAGGGCGCGGGCGCGTTCTCCGGCCGCAGCCTGACCTCCGCGACCCGGCTCAGCGTCTCGAAGGTGGAGCGCATCGCGGACGCCTCGTTCGCGTACTCCTCGCTGACCGGCTGGGAGGAGCAAGGCAGGCTGGACGGCTTCATGGACCTGACCCGGGCCTGCTGGCGCACCCGTGGGTACGGGGACTTCTGGCCGTACATGATGGTCGCCGAGGGTTCGGTGGACATCTGCGCCGAGCCGGAGCTCTCGCTCTGGGACATGGCCGCGAACGCGATCATCGTCCAGGAGGCGGGCGGCCGGTTCACCAGCCTGGACGGGGTCAGCGGGCCGGGCGGCGGGAATGCCGCGGCGTCGAACGGAACGCTCCACCACGAACTGCTGGGCTACCTGAACCAGCGCTACTGACCGCGTCGCACCGGGCTTCACGGCCCTGAGCAGGCGTACGAGACCGCCGAGGGGCGTGCGATGTCACCGCACGCCCCTCGAACGATCTTCGCTCCCCCTTGTTGCCGTCCCTCATCGGTGCAACTCTGAGAGTCCCCCCACTTGTGAACTTGTGAATCGACTCACAGAGTCGCTTCACGAAGGAGGTGGCTCCCTTCATGCTCGTCCGCGACGCCATGAGCACGATGGTCCTCACCATCGGCCCGACCCACACCCTCCGCCAGGCCGCCCGGCTGATGTCGGCGCGCCGGATCGGAGCAGCCGTCGTCCACGACCCGGACACCTGCGGGCTCGGCATCATCACCGAGCGCGACATCCTCAACGCGGTCGGATCGGGGCAGGACCCCGACGTGGAGACCGCCTCCACCCACACGACGACCGACGTGGTCTTCGCCGCACCCACCTGGACCCTGGAGGAGGCCGCCGAGGCCATGACGCACGGGGGCTTCCGGCATCTGATCGTGCTGGACGACGACGGGCCGGTCGGCATCGTCTCGGTGCGCGACATCATCCGCTGCTGGACACCGGCCAGGCGCCATCCGGTCGAGCTGGTCGGCTGAGGCCGGACGCGCAACCGGCCTGATCCAAACGAGAGGCCCTACGCGCGCAGGGCCTGCACGGCGGCGTCCAGGCGCTTGCCGAAGTCACCGTCGGCCTGACGGAAGTTGTTGATCGCGCGCTCGGCGATGTCGTCGCGCGAGACCTTCGCGATGAACCCGGCCAGGTTGTCGATCAGCCGGCTCTTCTCGTCCTCGGAGTAGAGCCGGTAGAGGTTCCCGGCCTGCACGAAGTCGTTGTCCTCGGCGTGGGTCGGCGCCTCGTGCGTACCGGTGCCGCCCGTGACCTGGGTGGCCTCCCACAGCGGGCGGTCGGTCTGGACCGGCCCGCCGAAGCTGTTCGGCTCGTAGTTCTTCGCACCCTTGTGGCGGCCGTCGTACAGGTACCCGTCACGGCTGTTGGTGCGCGCCTCGGTGGCGTGCGGGCGGTTGACCGGCAGGTGGTCTGCGTTGATGCCGACGCGGTAGCGGTGCGCGTCGCCGTACGCGAAGAGACGGCCCTGGAGCATCTTGTCCGGGGACGGACCGATGCCGGGCACGAAGTGCGCCGGGCTGAAGATCGACTGCTCGGTCTCGGCGAACACGTTCTCCGGGTTGCGGTTGAGCTCCAGCTTGCCGATCTCGATCGGCGGGTAGTCCGCGTGCGGCCACACCTTGGTGAGGTCGAACGGGTTGAAGCGGTACGTCGCCGCCTCGGCCGCCGGCATGATCTGGACCTGCACGGTCCAGGACGGGAATTCGCCGCGCTCGATGGACTCGCGCAGATCGCGCTGGTGGCTGTCCGGGTCCTCACCGGCGAGCTTGTTCGCCTCGTCCTGGGTGAGGTTCTTGATGCCCTGGTCGGTCTTGAAGTGGTACTTGACCCAGAAGACCTCGCCGGCCTCGTTGCTCCACTGGTACGTGTGCGAGCCGTACCCGTTCATGTGGCGCAGCGTGGCCGGGATTCCCCGGTCACCGAAGAGCCAGGTCACCTGGTGGGTGGACTCGGGCGACAGACCCCAGAAGTCCCAGACGTTGTCCGCCTCCTGCGAGCCGGTGTACGGGTCGCGCTTCTGGGTGTGGATGAAGTCGGGGAACTTGATGGCGTCCTTGATGAAGAACACCGGGGTGTTGTTGCCGACGAGGTCGTAGTTGCCGTCCTCGGTGTAGAACTTCAGCGCGAAGCCGCGCGGGTCACGCACCGCGTCGGCGGAGCCGAGGTTGCCCGCGACCGTGGAGAAGCGCAGGAAGGTCTCGGTCTGCTTGCCGACCTCGGAGAGGAACTTCGCCCGGGTCCACTGCGAGACGTCACGGGTCAGCGTGAACGTGCCGTACGCACCGGCGCCGCGGGCGTGGACGATGCGCTCCGGAATGCGCTCACGGTTGAAGTGCGCGAGCTTCTCCAGCAGCGACTGGTCCTGCACCAGGACGGGACCGCCGACGCCCGCGGTCTGACTGTTCTGGTTGTCGGCAACCGGTGCGCCGGCCTCCGTAGTGAGCGGTCCCTGTGTCACGTGCGCCTCCTGCGTCGTTCCTGCGTATACGCCACGTTGTCGTGCCGTCATGGCGAGCACAGCCTGTCCCTGGCCTATCTCGCAGTCGATCCTACAATGGACTAAGTCCAAGTCAAGGTGGCATCCAAAGCCACACCTGTTCAGAACCTGGCCCTCACCACTGTTAGGCTTGCGCCATGAGTGACCTGCTGGAACGACTCCGTGGACGCGGCTGGCGCATGACCGCACAGCGGCGCGTCGTGGCCGAGGTCCTCGACGGGCAGCACGTACACCTGACGGCCGACGAGGTCCACGCGCGGGCCGTCGCCAAGCTGCCCGAGATCTCCCGCGCCACCGTCTACAACACGCTGGGCGAGATGGTGACCCTCGGCGAGGTCATCGAGGTCTCCACCGACCGCCGGGCCAAGCGCTACGACCCGAACGCACACCACCCGCACCATCACCTGGTCTGCGCGAAGTGCGGCGCCATCCGCGACGTGCACCCGGCAGGCGATCCGCTCGCGGACCTTCCGGCCGGCGAGCGCTTCGGCTTCATGGTCTCCGGCGTCGAGATGACGTACCGCGGCATCTGCCCGAACTGCGCCACGGCCGCCTGACCTCCGCAACTCCCCCTCCGCCCCCACCGGACATTCCGGCGGGGGCGTTGTCGGCACGCCCCGGTATCGCCGCTCCAGCACCCGGCGCGCGCCACGCCGCCGCCTCCTCATCCCCGCGTAACCCCTTCCCGAATCTGACGGGCCGTCATATCGTCATCGGCGATCACAGCCGTCCCCGCGACGGCTGTGCACCTCGATGTGTACGAGGAGAGACCCGTGGGAGACCCGCACCCGAACCCACTCCAGGCAACCGCGCCACCGATCACCGCACCCAAACTCCGAGCCCACGCCCTGTCCCGTTCCTTCGGACGCGGCACCCGGGCCCTGGCCGCTCTCGGCCCGGTCGATCTCGACATCCCACCGGGTGAGTTCACCTGCATCGTCGGACCGTCCGGCTGCGGAAAGTCCACCCTGCTGAGGATCGCGGCCGGACTCCTGCGCCCCAGCGCCGGTGAGCTGTCCATCCGTACGACATCACCCCGCCCGGCCGCGATGATCTTCCAGGACTACGGGATCCACGACTGGAAGACCGTCCTCGCCAACGTCCGCTTCGGCCTGGACATCCAGCGCGTGCCCCGCCGGCAGGCCGATGCCAGGGCGCGCGACTGGCTGGCCCGGCTGGGGCTCGCCGACTTCGCCGGCGCCTATCCCGCCGAGCTCTCCGGCGGGATGCGCCAGCGGGTGGCCATCGCCCGCGCCCTCGCCGTCGAGCCCGAGATCCTGCTGATGGACGAGCCGTTCGCCGCGCTCGACGCCCAGTTGCGCACGATCATGCAGGACGAACTGCTGGACCTCACCCAGACCACCCGCACCACCACCCTGTTCATCACCCACAGTCTGGAAGAGGCGATCGTGCTCGGGGACCGGGTCCTCGTGATGTCTGCAAGACCGGGCCGGATCATCGCCGAACACCGCCCGCCGTTCGCCCGCCCGCGCACCGGCGACATCCGCTCGACACCCGAGTTCACCGCGCTGAAGAGCGAGTTGTGGGACCTGCTGCGCGGCGAGGTCGGCGGAGAGGCGGCCCCGGTATGAGCACAGCCGTGAAGTCCACGAGCGTCGAGGAACAGGTCCTCGTCCGCAGGCCCGGGCCGCAGGAACTCCACCCCGTACGCACCCACCGCAGGCGCCGCACCCTGGAGGTCGCGCTCGCCGTCGCCGTACCGCTGCTCCTGGTCCTGCTCTGGCAGCTGGCCGCCGCCAGGTCCTGGATCGACGCCCGCGTCTACCCCGCGCCCTCCACCATCCTCGCGGACGGCTGGGACCGCGCGGCCGACGGCGCTCTGTGGCCGGACGTGTGGGCCACGCTCAAGCGGGTCCTCGGCGGCTATGCGATCGGCACGGTCGCCGGCTACGCCCTCGGCCTGCTGATGGGGTCGCTCGCGCTCGTACGGGCCGCACTGGAACCACTGCTCGACGCCCTCTACGTCGTACCGAAACTGGCGCTGCTGCCGGTCTTCCTCAATATGTTCGGCCTCGGCGAAGGACCGCAGATCGCCCTGGTCGCCGCCACCGTCTTCTTCTTCGTCTGGATCTCGACGATGGCGGCCGTGCTCGCCGTTCCGACGGGTCACCGGGACGCCGGGCAGGTGTTCGGTGCCTCGCCCTGGCAGATGTTCCGGCACATCCTGCTGCCCGCCTCGCTCCCCGCCGTCCTGGTCGGTGCTCGGATCGCGGCGGGGGTGGCGGTGCTGGTCATCGTCGCCTCGGAGCAGATCGCCGCGGCCGACGGGCTGGGGCACCTGATCTTCGACTCCCGCGCCCTGTTCCAGAACGACGTGATGTTCGTCGGCATCGTCTGCGTGGCGGTGCTCGGCGTCGTCTTCTCCGAAGTGGTGCGGATCGCGGGCCGGCTGCTCACCCCGTGGGCACCGCGCGACCGCGGCCGCAGTCAGTCGTGAACGGCTCCACCCGCTCCCCGTACGGAGGCACTGTGCGTACACGTACCCCCTTCACCTGCACCGTTGTGCTCGTGGCGGCGTCCCTGCTCGGCGCGGCAGGCTGCGCCGGGAACGACGCGTCGGACGGCGCCGACGCCGCTGACGCCGCACCGCGCACCGTCAAGCCGGTCGCCGGCTGCGGCGCCGGCGGCTGGACCGACCCCTCGGACCTCGCACCCGACCGCAAGCCCGCCCGCTGCGACAAGGGCGCACCGGCCCCCCAGCCGCTCGCCAAGAAGCGGAAGATCACCGTCGCCACCGGCACCCTGAGCGCGGAGTACGTCGCTCCGCTCCAGGTCGCGGTCGCCAAGGGCGAGTTCGAGAAGGAGGGTCTTGACGTCTCCCTGAAGGTGCTGCCCACCCCGGACGCCCTGCCCCTGCTCGCCAAGGGCGACGTGGACGCGCAGTGGGCGGCGCCCGAGGCCGCGGTGATGAACGGCATCAACGGCGGCTTCGCCATCAAGTGGGTGGCGGGCAACTTCTCCCCCGACCCGACGTCGAAGAGTGGCCTCTGGGTACGGCTCAAGGACGGAGAGAGCGCCGATCACGTGGACATGGCGGGGCGGAAGCTCGGCACGATGATCGGGAAGGGATCGGTGATCGCGTATCCGATGGACACGTCACTGAAGAAGCACGGCGGCGGGCTCGACAAGATCAGTTTCCAGCAGCTCGGCTCCGCGGACGTGCTCACCGCCCTGCAGAACGGTGGCGTGGACTCCGCCTGGCTGCTCGACCCGATCTGGCGGAAGGTGGACGGCGACAAGAAGTACGCCTTCCTGGGCGGCCAGCCCGTCGGCGAGCCGCTGGGCGGGCTCCTCTTCGGACCGACGCTGCTGAACAAGGACCCGGACGCGGGCGTCGCCTTCCTCCGGGCCTACATCCGGACGGTGAACACCTACTTCGCCGACGACTACAAGGCCGACCCCGCCTTCGTCGCCGAACTGGCCGAGCTGATGAAGACCGACGAGGCCACCCTGCGGTCGACACCGTCGATGCGGATGGACTGGGAGATCCGGAAGGGAACCACGGACCGGCTGCAGAAGGCGTACGCCGCCTCCGGCGTCTCGACGGGCTCGCCGGTGCCGGAGGACAAGGCGGTGGACCGTGCGATGTACGGCGAGGCCGTGGGCCACAAGCCCTGAGCCCTGAGCCGACAGATGCGTCCAGGCATGCACAGAGGGCCGGATCCTCGAAAGGATCCGGCCCTCTGTCTTCAGTAGCGGGGACAGGATTTGAACCTGCGACCTCTGGGTTATGAGCCCAGCGAGCTACCGAGCTGCTCCACCCCGCGTCGTTGTGATTGCAACTCTACGTCACGCCCTGGACCAGCGCAAATCCCTTTCCGCGGGCCCTCGGGGCAGGCCCGGAGACCTCACCCAGGGGCCGTCGGAGCGGACCCCTGAGACCTCGTCCAGGGGCCGTCGGGGAGGAGCCGGAGGCGCGACCAGGGCCGTCGGAGCGGACCCCGAGACCTCGTCCAAGGGCCGCCGGAGCGGACCCGGAGGCCTCCGCTACGCGGTCAGTTCCTGGTGCAGGGCCTCGCTCAGCCGCCCCGCACGCTCCGAGACCTCCGCGGGCCCCAGCTCGACGGCCCGCGCACACCACCGCTGCCCCTCGGTGAGCTCCCCGCGGCGCGCGGCCAACAGCGCCAGGCGCAGCGCGGCCCGCCCGTGTCCGTCACCGGCGGCGCGGCTCCACCACAGCGCGGCCTCGCGCTCGCTGCCCTCGCGGGCGAGCAGCAGTCCGAGGTTGAAGGCGCCGTTGCGGCTGCCCGCCTCGGCCGCCGCCCGGTACCAGCCGCCGGCGCTCTCCACGTCCCCCCGGGCCGCGGCGAGCATGCCGACGCGGACCTGGGCGCGGCGGTGCCCCTGCTCCGCGGCGCGCTCGTACCACTCCTCGCACTCGGTCTTGTCCGGCATGGCCTCGCCGAGCGCGGGAGGTCCGGGCGGCGGCTGCCGCGCGTCCAGCAGCCCCGCCAGCCGGAAAGCGGCCTCCGCACTGCCGCCGCCCGCCGCGCAGCGCAGGTGGCGCTCCGCCTCGCGCTCCTGGCCGTGGTGCAGCAGCGCCATCCCGACCTGGAGCGCGGCCTCGGTGTGGCCTGCCGCCGCGGCGCGCTCGTACCAGAGCAGGGCCGTACGGTCCTCGTCCCGCCCGGCGTGCAGGATGCCGAGGTTGAAGGCGGCGTCGACGCTTCCGGCCTCGGCCGCCTTGGAGAACCAGGGCTCCGCGCCGGTCGCGTCGCCCGCCTGGAGGAGGAGTACGGCCAGTGCGTTGGCGGCCTCGCGGTGGCCCGCGTAGGCGGCGCGCCGGTACCACTGCTCGGCCTGCGGCGTGCGGTCCTGGGCGGCGCAGAGCAGCCCGAGGTTGTACGCGCCGTTGACGTCGCCCGCGTCCATCGCCGCGCGGTACCAGCGCTCGGCGGTCTGCTGCTCGCCCCGGGCCGCGTGCAGCGCGCCGAGGGCGTTGGCGGCGTTGCCGTCGCCCTCCTGGGCTGCCCGCAGCCACCACACGGCGGCACTCTCCTGGTCGCCCGCGTCGCGCAGGAGGAAGCCGAGCGCGCAGGCAGCCCGAGCCTCACCGGCTTTCGCGGAGATGAGGTACCAGCGGCCGGCCTCCTTGAGCTCGCCGCGCTGTTCCAGGATGGCGCCGAGGTGCAGAGCGGCACGCCGGTGTCCGCGGGCGGCGGACTGCCGGTACCACTGCTCGGCCTCACCCATACGTCCCGCGTCCGGGCCCGCGACCGGGCTGTCGCCCCTGCGCACGACGGGCCCACGCCCTCCGGCGTCCGCCTCCGACTCGGGTCCGGTACGGGGGCCCAGGCCGGGGCGGCCGAACGCATCGTGCGCGTCGTCCGTCGCATGGCGCTCCAGCATGCGCGCCAGCCGGTACGCCGCCTCGCGGTGCCCCTGCTCGGCCGCGGCGCGCAGCCAGCGCTCGGCGCCCACATCGCTGCGGTGTTCCAGCAGGTCGGCCAGGGCGTACGCCCCCAGCGCGTGGCCCTGCTCGGCGGACTGGCGCAGCCAGTACTCGGCCCCGGGCTCGTCACCGCGCTCGCGGTAGTGGCGTCCCAGGGCGTGCGCGGCCGCGGCGGAACCGGCGACGGCGGCGATCCGCCACCAGTCGGCCGCCTCGTCCGCGTAGCCACGCTGGTGCAGGAGGACGCCCAGGTTGTTGGCCGCCGCGCGGTCGCCGTCGGCGGTGGCCGCGCGCAGGTAGCGTTCGGCGCCGCTCAGGTCGCCCCGGCGCAGCAGCAGCGCGCCCAGGACGCTCATCGACACGGTGTCCCCGGCGTCGGCGGCCCGGCGGTGGCGCGCCTCGCTCTCGGCGTTGTCCGCGCTCGCTGCGGTCTCCGCGCTCTCGGCGTTCTCCACACCGTCGGCGGTCTCCACGGTCTCTGCACTCTCGACGGTCGCGGCACACTCCGCAGTCTCGGCGGTCTCGATGTGGTCGTTGTACTGCGCGACGGCAGCAGCAAATGCCACATCCGCCACTTTTTCCGCCGGATGGACGCGCTGCTGCGCAAACCGCCCTGTCTCCAACAGAGTTGCCCTGTCCCCCATAAATACCATCGTCGCACCACCCGCAACCCGCGCACACCTGCTATTGCGCGGCCATCGAGGTCACTACAGCGTTTTGTCGACATGCCCACAGAGAGACAAGTCAAACACGCTCGTGCCCAACTCGTGCCCTACGAACCGCACTTCACGCAGACTGCACACAAAAGACACCACGACCAAAAGACACCATGACATGACGAAGGCCCGGATCCCCTGGAGGATCCGGGCCTTCGTCTTTCAGTAGCGGGGACAGGATTTGAACCTGCGACCTCTGGGTTATGAGCCCAGCGAGCTACCGAGCTGCTCCACCCCGCGTCGTTGTGTTCAAACCGTACCACGACGCGGGGGTGAAGCTTTACCGGGTTACTCAGCCGCCGCTGTCGGCACTCGCCGACGCCGCCGGCTTCTTCGACTCATCCGCCGTGCTCGGACTGCCGGACTTGGGCTGGGCGGCCGCTGCCCGCTGCAGCGCGTCCTGCAGGTCCTTCTGAGCCTGGCCGTAAGCGGCCCAGTCCTGTTCCTTCAGGGCCGTCTCACCTGCCGTGTAGGCCTTCTGCGCATCGGCGATCGCCTTCTTCAGCGCGGCGTCGCCGGTGGCCGGCGGCTCCGTGGTGTCGCCCGGTGGTCGCGTCGTGTCGGCCGGTGGCTCGGTCGTGTCGGAACCGTCCACCCCGAAGACCGCGTTGAGCGCCTCACCGAGGCTGTTCTCGAAGACGATCTTCGATCCGTACGAGGCGGCGACCTTGCGCAGCAGCGGATAGTTCTGCGTGCCACCGCGCGTGTACACCGGCTCGATGTAGAGGAAGCCCCCTTCGAGTGGCACCGTGAGCAGGTTGCCGTACTCGATGTCGGAGTCCGTGCCCTTGAGGTTTCTCACGAACTCGGCGACGTCGTCGTTGCCGTTGAGCTCACTCTGTACCTGGCCCGGGCCCTTCACCGTGGTGGTGACTCTCAGCAGTCTTATCGTGCCGTAGTCCTTGCTGGCCGCATCGGCGTCGACCGCCATGAACGCCCCTAGGTCGGGCCGCCCCTTGGGAGTGAACGTCGTCGTCAGCGAGAACTTCTGAGCCGTCTGGTCCGGCATCTTTATGCTCAGGTAGTACGGCGGAACCGCACCGGACTCCTTGTTGGTCGGATCGTCCGGGACCTGCCACGCGTCACTGCCGCTGTAGAACTGCGCGGGGCTCGTGACGTGGTAGCGGGTGAGCAGTTCGCGCTGCACCTTGAACAGGTCCTGCGGGTAGCGCAGGTGGTCCATGAGGTCCTGCGGAATGTCCGCCTTGGGCTGCACGGTCCCGGGGAACGCCTTGCGCCAGGTCTTGAGGACCGGGTCCTCGGTGTCCCACTCGTACAGCGTGACCTTGCCGTCGTACGCGTCGACGGTGGCCTTCACCGAGTTGCGGATGTAGTTGACCTGGTTCTGCTGGGCGACGACCGCGCGCTGGTTGGTGGTCAGCGAGTCGGCCGTGGTGTCACCGAGCGTCGTGCGCGAGGCGTACGGGTAGCCGTTGGTCGTGGTGTACGCGTCGACCACCCACTGGATGCGGTGGTTCACCACGGCCGGGTAGGCGTCGCCGTCGATGGTCAGCCACGGGGCGACCGCCTCGACGCGCTCCTTCGGGGTGCGGTTGTAGAGAATCCGCGAGCCGTCGCCGATGGCTCCCGAGTACAGGATCTGCGGCTCGCTGAACGCCACCGCGTAGGCGGCGCGGTTGAAGGCGTTGGAGAGGCTGACCCCGCTCTTGCCCTTGTAGCTGGTGGTCTTCTCGCCGTCCTCCTCGTAGTCGAGCTCCTTCTGGGGCCCGCCGACGATGGAGTACTGCTCGGTCTTCTCGCCGTAGTAGATCTCCTGCTTGTACTCGCCCAGCTCGCCGGTGGTCGGCAGGCCGGACTCGGTGAAGTCGGGAGATCCCTTCGGGTTCTTGCCGGTGGTGGTGCCCCGGGCCGCGATCGCGCCGTAGCCGTGGGTGTAGGTGAAGTGGTCGTTGATCCAGTTGCGCTTGGGGATGCCCTGGAGGTTGAGCTCGCGCAGACCGATGACCGTGTCCTGCTCCTTGCCGGCCTCGTCCTTGTACCGGTCGACGTCCAGCGTCTTGGGGAACTGGTAGTAGTTCCTCTTCTGCTGGAGCTGCTGGAAGGCCGGGGAGACGACGTTGGGGTCCATCACCCGGTAGCTGGCAGCCGCGTCCGCGCTGGCGCGGAGCTTCGCGTCGTCGTCCGTGGTGGACTTGCCCGCGTAGTCGGTGACCTTCGCGTCATCGATGTCGTAGGCGTCCCGTGTGGCCTTGATGTTCTTCTGGATGAACGGGGCTTCCTTGGCCTGCTCGTTCGGCTGGACCTGGAACTTCTGCACGATCGCCGGGTAGAGCCCGCCGATCAGGATCGCGGAGAGGACCATCAGGCCGAACCCGATCACCGGAAGCTGCCAGGTGCGACGCCAGAGCGTCGCGAAGAACAGCACGGCACAGATCGCGGCGATGCAGAACAGGATGGTCTTCGCCGGCAGGTAGGCGTTGGCGTCGACGTACCGCAGGCCCGTCCAGTTGTCCGTGGCCTTGAAGTCGCTCGACTTCACGGCCAGCCCGTAGCGGTCGAGCCAGTAGGCCACGGCCTTCAGCGCGACGAAGATGCCGAGCAGGACCGAGAGATGGCCGGTGGCCGCCCCCGTCGCCCGCGCACCGGGGCTGGTGATGCGCAGCCCGCCGTACAGGTAGTGGGTCAACGCGGCGGCGATCAGCGAAAGCACCGTCGCCGCGAAGCCGAAGCCGAGCATGAAGCGGTACCACGGCAGGTCGAAGGCGTAGAAGGACACGTCCAGGTGGAACTGGGGGTCCTTCTGACCGAACGACACTCCGTTCACATACATCAGCCAGGTACGCCACTGGCCGGAGGCGGACGCTCCGGCGATCAGACCGACGAGCGCGGTGATCGCGAGCAGCACCCACTTCTTGTACGGGGCGAGACTCATCCGGTAGCGGTCCAGGCTCTGCTGTTCCAGCGACATCGCGCTCAGCGGCGGCCGGAGCCGGTGCGCGAGCCAGATGTTCACACCGATGGCGATGGCCATCAGCAGTCCGAAGACGAGGAACAGCCCGATCTTGGTCCACAGGGTAGTGGTGAAGACGGATGAGTACTCGACCGACCTGTACCAGAGCCAGTCCGTCCAGAACCCGGCGAACATGACGAACGCCATGGCGAGGATCGCCAGGACGCCGAGTGTCATGAGCAGGGTTCGGGCGCGCCGTGACGGGCGGCCGACTCTGATCCGTGGCCCGGTCGGGCCTCCGCCGCGGTCCGGCATCTGGAAAGCCAACGTGCGCACCTCGAAGTTCGCGGGTCGTGTGAAGCGGGCCCAGCGATCGTAGAGCCCACCTATGCAACTTACTGAGGCTTTACCTAGTTCCCGTTCCCGGGGCGGAAGGAGGCAGGATGTTGTCCATGCCCAACGTTTCCCCCTCAGGCCCCCCGATGGCCGCGAGCCCGCTCACCGTCGCGGTGCTCGAAATCGACGAGTACATCTCCGGCCTCGGCTGGGACCAGCCCGCCCGGCTCTTCGCCCTGGTCGACACCGCACGGCTGCGGGTCCAGGAGCCCGGACTCGCCGCTCAGCTCGGCCTCGACGACGGCGGTTCGACGACCGCCGCACTCACCCCTATCGAGCAGGAGGAGCTTCCCGCAGGTACCGCACTGGATGAGTTCCTCGCCACGATCGCCTGGCCCGACGCTGTCGTCGGGTGCGCCATGACGGTGGAGCGGCTGATGCTGCCGCCGTCCGCCGAGGCCTCCGTACCGGAAGGTCTCGACGACACCCAGCTGACCAAGTGGGTCGCCAAGCACCCCGACCGTCAGGAGGTACGGATGACGGTGGCCGTCCTGCGGGACGGAGCGCGGGAGTCCGCCGTACGTCTGCGGGAGAAGGATTCGCCGAACGACGTGCTGACGGGCGCCGGTCTGGTGCCGGGGCTGGCCGAGGCGCTGGCCGCGACCTTCGAGTCCTGACCCGTCCGTCCCTCGTCAGCGGGGGCGCGGTCAGCCTGTCGAGCAGCTCGGCAGTCCGGCCGCGTCCCCGGTGCGGATCTTCTCCAGCGACTTCTTGGCGTCGTCGATGGTCTTGACCCTCACCAGGGTGAGTCCGTCCGGCGTGTCGGAGGCGGCCGCCCCGCAGTTCTCGTCGGGGGTCAGGAAGTAGCGTGCGCCGGCGTTGCGCGCGCCGACCAGCTTCATGTTGATCCCGCCGATCGGCCCGACCTTGCCCTTGTCGTCGATCGTCCCGGTGCCGGCGATGAACTTGCCGCCCGTCAACTGGCCCGGGGTCAGTTTGTCGACGATGCCGAGGGAGAACATCAGGCCGGCGCTCGGACCGCCGACGTCGGCGAGCTTGATGTCGATCTCGAACGGGAAGGTGTGGTCCGTCCCCGCCTGGATGCCGACGATCGCCCGGTTCTCCTTGGGGGCCTTCTCGGTGGTGATGGTGATCTTCTCGGTGCCCTCGGGCTCCTTGCCGGCCTTCTCGGCCGCCGCCGCGGTCTTGGCCGGGATGATCGTGAAGGTGACGTCCTGGCCGGGCTTGTGCTTGGTGACGAGCTTCGCCACGTCTGCGGGCTGCTTGACCTCCGTGCCGTCGACGGCCTTGATCACGTCGCCGGCGTGCAGCCTGCCCTGGGAGGGACTGTCCTTGAGGACCGTGGAGACGACGACCCGCGAGGCCACCGGGATGCCCAGCTCGGTGAGGGCCGCGACCTTGGCGCTCTCCTGGGACTGGCTGAACTCCTCGGCGTTCTCCTGCGTCGACTGCTCCTCGGTCTTGCCGTCCGGGTAGAGCGTGTCGTGCGGTACGACCACGCTGTCGTGGCCGAGCCAGCCGTAGACGGCCTCGACGAGGTTCATGTTGTAGTCGGCGCCGGTGACCCTGACCGTCGTCATGTTGAGATTGCCGGAGGTCTCGTACGTCTTGTGCCCGGTGATCTGCAGGACGGGGTCGCCGCCCACCTTGCCGAGTGTGTTCACCGTCGGCCCGGGGGACATCTCCGAGTACGGCACTTTGATCAGCACGCCTGCGCAGAGCAGCGCGATCAGGATCAGGGTGGAGGCGAGCATCGTCGCGGTGCGGCGTGGCATGGAACGACAGTACGGGAAGGGCCTGTCAGTGCACCGTCGGGGCCGGTCCGTACGAGGGCCGGGGCCGGGCGTGGCGAGGACGCCGGGCGGCGGGGCCGGAGAGGGTCGGCAGCGGATTGGCGACTGCGTACGACCGGTGTGGCGTCAGACGTTCGATATCTGCTCGACCGGCTCGGAAGCGGAGTGCGAGCGCTCCATCGCTTCACGGAACCGGGCGTAACCGGCGAGCTCGGTGACATCGCCGGTGGTGCGATTACGGGCAGCCCAGCTCCCCCATATCGCAGCACCGAGCGCAGCAAAAAGCGGAATCAACAACCAGGCGAGTGCTGCCATGACGACCTCCTGCCTCATGAGCGACCGCAACCGAATGATCAGCAGATTAACCATCTGCAGGACCAACGCTCATGGCAGGGGTGTGGTTACGCAAATCGGGGTCGATGCCCACCCGCGGGGTTTGCGCTCAGCAGGCGCCGACCCACTCCTCCGTACCGTCGGAGAACCGCTGGTGCTTCCAGATCGGAACCTCGTGCTTGAGGTCGTCGATGAGCTTGCGGCAGGCCTCGAAGGCCTCTGCGCGGTGCGGGCACGATACCGCCACCACCACCGCGAGATCGCCCACCTCCAGTTCACCCACCCGGTGGACGGCGGCCAGTGCCCGGACCGGGAACCCGGCGACGACCTTCTCCGCCACCCGGCGCATCTCGTCCTGTGCCGAGGGGTGGCACGAATAGCCCAGCGCCCCGACGTCCTGACCACCGTCGTGATTGCGCACGGTGCCGACGAACAGGGCGGTACCACCCGCCGCGTCGTCGCCTACGGCGCGGAAGACCTCGTCCAGGGACAGCGGCGTGTCGCGGATCTCCAGCAGCCGGATGGGGTCCTGTGCCGCCTGCTCGCCGGGGTGGTCATACGTGGTTGCCATGGCAGCCATCGTGCCGTACCGCTCCGGCATCGCGGAATACGCCTTTCACCCGGCGGGCCGTCGGCCGCGTTGGAGCCTCCTACAGCCGCCGGCGCCGGACACGATCCGGTGCCCACCTCCGGAGAGCTCCGCCGGTCACGGCGCTAGAAGCGGCGGCGGGCCTTGCGGGCGCGGCGTACCAGCGCCGCGGTGCCGAGCAGCGCCACGGTCGCACCGGCGGCTCCGGCCGCGGTCGCGTCCTTGCGGCCGAGCCGGCGCCCGGCGACGGTGTGGCGTCCCTCGACCTCTTCGAGGAGTGCGGCGAGCACCTCCTCGTTCGTCCAGCCCGGGCGCCATCCCGCGTCGTGCAGCCGGCTCACGCTGACCACCCAGGGATGCATCGTGTACGCCAGGTCGCCCGCCGGGGACGGGGTCAGGCCGATCCGGTGCAGCCGGGCGGCGGCCCCGAGCGCTACGGCCGAGGGCAGCTCCATCCGGCGGACACCGCTGAGCTCCTCGACCTCCGCCTGTTCGAGCCAGCCGTCGCAGCCGACCGCGAACTCCCCGTCGATCTTCTCCAGCGCGGCGTACTCCAGCGCCGTGACCAGGTCGTCGACGTGGCAGAACTGCCAGGTGGGCCGCGATCCGGCGACGACCAGGAGGCGCGGCGACTCGAAGTAGCGGGTCAGCGCCGTGTCCGTACCGCCGACGAGGATCGTGGGACGGACCACGGTGACCTGGAGTCCGGGGTGGGCGCGGGGTGCGCGGCGGCCGAGCCGTTCGATCTCCAGGAGGTCGCCGACACCGGTCGCCTCGGCCGTGGCCCGCAGCTCGGCGTCCTCGGCGAGCGGGACGTCGTTGTCGGGCAGCGCGCCGTAGACCATCGCCGAGGTGCACAGCACGACGCGGTGGACGCCGACGGCCGCGGCGGCGGTCAGCACGGTCTGGGTGCCGCGCACGTTGTAGGCGGTGCGGGCTGCGGGATCGGTCTCCAGGTCGAGATCGAGCGCCAGGTGCACCACCACATCGGCGCCGCGCAGCTTCTCCGCGATGGCGGGGTCGCGCACGTCGAGGATGTGCCACGTGGCCTCGGAGACCTCTCCGCGGCGCTCGTCGATGGCGATGACCTGCTTGATCTCCTCGGAGGCCGCAAGGCGTGCGGTGAGCAGCTCACCGACACCCGTCGCGGCTCCGGTGACGGCCACGACGGGGCCGCGGCTTCTGGAGCGGCTGCGGACGGACTTGTTCTCGGCCTTGTTCTCGGGCTCGTTCTCGGGCTCGTTCTCGGGCTTGTTCTCGGGCTCGTTCTCGGAGGAAGGGGCGGTCAGGTTTCGCGCTGCGCGAACCTGAGGATCTGGGGAACTCACCGGGCGTCTCCAGCGGTTGTCTTCAGTACGTACCCGAATGACGCGTACGTACCAGGTGGCGTCCATCCTGCCGCAGGCCGGGAGCAGGCGGAGCACTGAGGCCCCGAGCGGACTTGGTGTCTACGCTGGATGGTGATGTCGGGCAGTCGCCGTCGGTTCGAGCCGGCGGCCCTACGAGCCGAGGAAACCCGTGAGTGACACCCCATTCGGATTCGGCCTTCCGCCGGAGGAGCCGGACGACGGCGACAAGGGCAAGAAGAACGACCCCACCGGAGGTGGGCAGGGTTCGGGCGGTCCGGCGAACCCGTTCGGCTTCGGCCCCGGCGCAGGCGGTGACAATCCCTTCGCCGCCATGTTCGGCTCCATGAACCCGAACGACCTGGGCGCCGCGTTCCAGCAGCTCGGCCAGATGCTGAGCTACGAGGGCGGTCCCGTGAACTGGGACATGGCCAAGCAGATCGCCCGCCAGACGGTCTCGCAGGGCACCCCGGACGGCACCAAGGACGCGAGCGTCGGCCCGTCCGAGCGTGCCGCGGTCGACGAGGCGCTGCGCCTGGCCGACCTGTGGCTGGACGGTGTGACGTCGCTGCCCTCCGGTTCCGTCTCGACCGTGGCGTGGAGCCGTGCGGAGTGGGTCGAGGCGTCCCTCCCCGCCTGGCAGAAGCTGGTCGACCCGGTGGCCGAGCGTGTCGGCCTCGCCATGGGTGATGTGCTGCCCGAGGAGATGCAGGCCATGGCTGGCCCGCTGATCGGCATGATGCGGTCGATGGGCGGTGCGATGTTCGGCCAGCAGATCGGGCAGGCCGTCGGCGTGCTCGCCGGTGAGGTGGTCGGTTCCACCGACATCGGGCTGCCGCTCGGACCGGCCGGCAAGGCCGCGCTGCTTCCGCTGAACGTCGAGCGGTTCGGCAAGGACCTGAGCGTGCCGCAGGACGAGGTCCGGCTGTACCTGGCCCTGCGCGAGTCCGCTCACCAGCGGCTCTTCGCCCATGTGCCGTGGCTGCGCTCGCATCTGTTCGGTGCGGTCGAGGGCTATGCGCGCGGCATCAAGGTCGACACGAGCAAGCTGGAGGACGTGGTCGGCCAGTTCGACCCGTCGAACCCGGAACAGCTGCAGGATGCGCTTCAGCAGGGCATGTTCCAGCCGGAGGACACCCCGGAGCAGAAGGCCGCCCTGGCCCGCCTGGAGACCGCGCTCGCGCTCGTCGAGGGCTGGGTGGACGCCGTGGTCCACGAGGCCGCGAAGCCCCGGCTGACCTCCGCCGACGCGCTGCGCGAGACGATGCGCAGGCGGCGCGCCTCCGGCGGTCCCGCCGAGCAGACGTTCGCCACGCTCATCGGTCTCCAGCTGCGTCCGCGGCGGCTGCGTGACGCCTCGCGGCTGTGGGCCTCGCTCACGGACGCGCGGGGTCTCGACGGGCGCGACGCGCTGTGGGAGCACCCCGACATGCTGCCCACCGCCCACGACCTGGACGACCCGGACGGTTTCGTCCACCACGAGCAGCTGGACTTCTCCGAGCTGGACAAGATGCTCGGCGAGGCGGCGAACGGGTCGCAGAAGCCCGCCCCGGGCACCGACGGCGCCTCTGACGACGAGGCCGACGGGACCGGCGACACCGACGCGACCCCGGACGACGGGGCCGGGGGCGGCGACGGCAAGGACGACACCGACAAGTGAGCCTGCACGACGACGCCGTTCTCGTACTGAAGAACTACCGGCACGGGGCGGACGGCACGCACCGGCCGGACGACGCCCAGGAGGAGCTGCGCAGCGCCTATCTGGACCATCTGGCACTGCATCCCGACGGCATGTGGAAGGCCTGCGGGGCCGGGCACCTGACGGCCAGCGCCCTGGTCATAGACCCGGAGCGCGGCAAGGTGCTGCTCACGCTGCACCGGAAGCTGCGAATGTGGCTGCAGATGGGTGGCCACTGCGAGCCCGGCGACGCCACTCTGGCCGCCGCCGCGCTGCGTGAGGCGACGGAGGAGTCCGGTATCGACGGCCTGACCCTGCTGGCGGGCGGCCCGGTGGTCCTGGACCGTCATCCGATCCCAGCGCCGTGCCACTGGCACCTGGACGTTCAGTACGCGGCGCTGGCGCCGTCGGGCGCGGCGGAGCGGATCAGTGAGGAATCGCTCGATCTGCGCTGGTTCGCCTACGCCGAGGTCGCCGGGGTCGCCGACTCCTCGGTGGTCCGCCTGATGGAACGTACGCGCGCCGCCCTGAACGCCGGCCGGTAACCGGAACCGGAAGCGGACGGTATACGGGTAAGGGCCGACCTCCTGAGAGGCCGCCCCTTACCCGTATCACCTAGCCCGTCCCACCCCTCGTACACGGGGACGGGCCGCACGGCTCAGTTCCACGCGTTGTTCTGGTTCTGGGCGTGGGATCCCTGCTGGCCCATGCCGAACTGGGCGGCCAGCCCCTGGCCGATCTGGGCGCCCTGCGGCGGCAGCACCTCGCTCGGCTGGACCAGGGCGAAGCCCTGGCCGAGGAAGCTGAGCTCCCAGCCCTCGCCCGTGTTGCCACGTCGGCGGAACACTCCCGAGGAATGCGTCTGGGCCTGCATCTGCACCCGCAGCGAGCTGGACCAGGCGACGATCGCGTCGGCGTCGGCGTTGACGTACTTGTCGGGCGTGACCTGCATCATCAGCGGCTGGCCGGAGGTCATCAGCGCGACCTTGCCGGTGCCGGAGATGTTGAGCTGGTACTTGCCGGTGCCCGAGATGCCGTACTGGCTGTCCACCGCGATGACCTCGCTGTGGAGGGACGAGTCGAGCGCCAGGACGTAGGCACTGTCCACCGTCAGACCGTCGCGGTCGACGTCCACCACGTGGACGTACTGCGCGAGGTTGGCCAGGTAGACCGTGCCCTGCCCGGAGCAGCGCATCAGGTCGAGGCCCTCACCGGTGGTGGCGCGGGCGCGGCGCTGTCCGTGCGACTGGTACTCGCCGTCGAACTCCATCAGGCCCTGGTACGCGACCATGGCCCCCTTGCGGGCGAGGACATCGTCGTGGCCGGTCAGCGAGACCCGCAGGAGCTGCGGGTTCTGAACCGTGTACCGCTCCTGGGACTGCTGTTCCGTATAGCTGAAAAGCGGACTCTGCATGGTGTGTTCTCCCTCCCCGTCAGTTCCGGACCCGCAGGCGGTCGGTACTGTCCTCGCTCGGCTGGACGACGACGATCCCCTGGCCGGAGAAGGCCATCTGGAACGCCTCGCCGCTGCCCCGCCCGATGAGCGAGGAGGCCTTGAA
The DNA here is from genome assembly GCF_044458665.1 of Streptomyces sp. NPDC050422. Classification (NCBI taxonomy): domain Bacteria; kingdom Bacillati; phylum Actinomycetota; class Actinomycetes; order Kitasatosporales; family Streptomycetaceae; genus Streptomyces; species Streptomyces sp. NPDC050422. The sequence goes on along the minus strand of NZ_JBITIE010000009.1, from coordinate 69,305 downwards.
GCTGCGCTTGCCCTTCACCTTGAGGTTCGGGGACCACGCCACGAGGGCGTCGGGGTCGACGTACGTCTCGTCCTCGCCCCGTCCGCAGTCGACGACGATCGGCGTGCCGCGCGAGGTGATCGCGACCCAGCCGGTGCCGGAGATGCAGACGTTCCACAGGCCCTGGCCGGCGAACTTGGCCAGTCCCTTGACCCTTTCGACGCCCCAGGTCAGGTGGCCGTCGAAGGCGAGGACGTTGGTGCCGTTGACCGAGAGGGAGTCGTTGTTGAGATTGATGACGACCACATCGGCGCCGTAGTCGGCGAGGTAGAGCAGTCCGTCACCGGCGCACTTCATCAGGGGCGCGCCCTCGCCGGTGATCCACTGCGAGGCGATCTGGCGGACGGCCGGCGGGTTGGGCTCGTACTGGATGAAGCCCTCGTACGCCACCATCGAGCCGGTGCGCGCGTACAGGTCCTGGCCGGTCGCCATGGCGACCTTCAGCATCGAATGGCCGTGGTTCTCCATCCGGGCCGTGACGGGGGTCGGGGCGTAGCCCGCGAGTTGCTGATTCATGACGGGCTCCCTCAGACCTCGTAGGGCTGGACGACGATGAAGTTGCCGGGGGCGCCCCGGAACTGGAGGTTGACGGTCTCTCCACTGTGTCCGGGGTACGCGTTGCGGCGCAGCCTGACCTGGCTGGAGATGATCACCTGTGAGGCGGCCGACCACGCCACGACGGCGTTGCAGTCGGCGAAGGTGGTCGGGGTGACCGGCAGGACGACGGGGACACCGTGGGTCTTGACGACGATGGTGCCGGTGCCCTGGAACTGCATGGTGAACAGCGCGCCGCCGGGAATGCCGTGGCCCTCGATCCTGCGGACCTCGTACTGCAGCGACTCGTCGAAGGCGAGGACGCTCTCCGCCGACACGCAGATGCCGTCGCCCTGGAGCTCGATGGCGTGCAGATGGGAACCGTCCTCGGCGAGGAAGACCTGTCCCCGGCCGGTACAGCGCATCAGCTGCATTTCCTGACCGGTGGCGTTGCCGACCATCCGGCCCGCGAAACCCGCGCCCTTGTAGCCGAAGTCGACCTTGCCCTGGTACATCACCATGCTGCCCTGCCGGGCCAGCACCCCGGCTCCGCCCATGGTGAGGTCGACGCGCATGAGCTGCTGGTTCTGCGGGGTCCAGCGCTGGCCGGTGGCGGTCTCCTTGTACGGCTGGAGCGCGGCCTGAAGACCGGCCCCGGCCTGCGGAACCCCTTGCGGCATCCCCTGCGGGGCACCGGGCGGCTGCTGCCCGAACGGAACGGGAGCGGGCTGCCCGTACGGAGCGGGGGCCTGCTGACCGAAGGCGCCCGGCGCCTGGGCCGGGACCTGTCCGAACTGCGGCTGCTGGGGCGGCTGACCGTAGGGAGCGGGCGGGGGCGGGGGCGGCATGCTGCCGCCCTGGGGTGCCAGCGGCGCCGCTATCGTCGGCGCGGCGTGCATCTGCTGCTGCGGTGTGAGCGCGGGAGCCTGAGCCGCCGGCGCGCCGAAGGACGGCGCGGGCTGCGGGGCTTGCGGTGCGGCCGGGGCGCCGAAGGACGGCGCGGGGGCCGACGCCTGTGCGGGCGGGGCGAACGGCGGGGCCGCGGACTGCGGCTGGGGAGAGGCGGGGGCCTCCTCGGCGACCTCGCCGCCGAAGTTCTTCAGCAGCGCGTCCAGCCCACCGTCGAAGCCCTGGCCGACGGCGGCGAACCGCCAGACGTCCTTGAGGTAGAAGTCACCCAGCATCACCGCACGCTCGGTGGTGAACTCCGAGCCAGTGAAGGCGTACCTGACAACTTCCTCGCCGCCCGCGACGATCCGGATGTACCCGGGGCCGACCTGCGACATCTGTCCGGCACCGTCCAGCGTCGCGGTGAAGGACAGCTTGTGGATGTTCGCCGGAATGCGGTCCAGAGTGACGCGGAACGACTCCGTGTCGCCGGCCTGCGCGCCGAGGAGCTGAATGGACTCCTCGGGCGATTTAGGCTGATTGAAGAAGATGAAATAACGGTCGTCGGAGAGCTGCTCATTGGCATCGAGGCCGAAGCAGCTGATGTCAAAGGTCAGTCCCGGGCCGGCGATCTGCACACCTACGTACAGGTCCGTCCCCGGCGTGAGATCGCTGATCTTGGCCTTGTGGCCGCTTTGGAATTCCCTGGCCATGCGTAACGACCGTCCCCCATCCGGAAGGTGAATGCGTCGCGTCAGGCTAACCGCAAACTCCGGCATTGGGCCAAGCCGGTACAGACCCGGTACAAAATCGCGAACGTCACTCGCCGCGTGCGGCAGGCAGGTGCGGCAACCTGTCGGCCGCGACCACCCCTTCGAGGTAACCCCGGGCCCGCTCGGTACGGGGGTAGGCGTCGAGGAGCCGCCAGAACCGCGGTCCGTGTCCGGGCACCAGGAGATGGGCAAGCTCGTGGACGAGCACGTAGTCGACGACGTACTCAGGCATGCCCTGCAGCCGGTGCGAGAGCCGGATGCTGCCCTCGGCCGGGGTGCACGACCCCCAACGGGTGTTCTGATTGGTCACCCATCGGACTGACACCGGGCGGGCCCGGCCCTCGAAATACTGGGCCGACAGACGCTCCGCACGCTCCGCGAGCTCGCTGTCGCCGAGGATCCGTTTGTTCTCCTGGGCCGCCAGCTTGTCGAGCATCACGCTCACCCAGCGCTGCTCCTCGGCCTCGGACATCCGGGCGGGGATCAGCACGATCGTGCGGTCGCCCTCCCGGTACGCGGAGACCGTCCTGCTGCGGCGGGTGCTCCTGCGGACCTCGACCGCGCTCGTCGCCGAGGCACGGGGCGGATGGTCGGCCGCACTGCGCCGGCGGGTTCCGGCGCCGCGCGCGGAAGTCTCCCCGGCGAAGCCGGGTGACGGGTCGGCGGGCACGCCACGACGTTACCCGCTGTCAGTGGGGGAAGTCCCGCCTCCGGGACGGTTCGCGCATGATCCGCCCCACGGCTTGCACCATTTGAACGACTAATACCCCTCGCCTGTGGATAACTTTTCGCACGGTTCCGCGGCGCCCCTCATTCTGGCAATGGAACTCACGCAGCCACACAGACCGGGGGAAGCCGTGCATCCGATGTTGAAGCCCGCACTGCGCCGCGCATGGCGCGGCAGCGGCACCGTGCAATTCGGCGTGACGCCCGCACATGCGGTCAAGGTCGGCCCGATGGATATCGCGACGGGCTGTTTCCTGGAACTGCTCGACGGGACGCGCGGGATGTCCCTGCTGCGCGAGGAAGCCCGGGCACTGGATCTGAATGATCATCAAGTGGACACACTCGTGGCGCGGTTGATGGACGCGGGGCTCATCGATGACGTGCGGGCGGGCGGTCCGGAAGCCGATGCGTTACGAAACCGTGCGGACGCGCTGGAGCGTCACCGGCCCGACCTGGCGTCACTCTCCGTCGTACATCCCGAACCGGGAGGAGGCATGCGCCGGCTGGCGGCCCGCCGCTCCATGCGTGTCCAGGTGCGGGGCGCCGGCCGGGTCGGCGCGGCGGTCGCGGCGGTGCTCTCCGGATCCGGCGTGGGCCGGGTCGAGGTCCTGGACGGCGGATGTGCCGAAGTGGGCGACGTATCCCCCGGAGGTCTGCCCGCCTCGGCGGTCGGGGAGCGCCGGGACTCGGCGGCGCGCCAGTTGGTCCGGCGATCCTCCCCCGGTCCCGCGCCCCGGGTCGTGCAGCCGGCGGCCGGATGTGCGAGCGGCGAGCCCGGCCTGTCGCTGATCGTCGTCGCCCCTCGCGACGGGCTGTCCGTCTACGTTCCCGATCCGCGCACCGCCGAGCCGTGGATCTCCTCCGGCACACCCCATCTCTATGCCGGGGTCATCGAGGCCACCGGGGTCGTCGGACCGCTGGTGCTGCCGGGAGGCACGGCCTGCGCGGGCTGTCTCGATCTGAACCGGCGCGACCGGGACCCGCAATGGCCGCGGATGCTGGCTCAGTGGCAGTCCGGGCGCCGCACCGCCGTGCAGGCGTGCGACCTGGGACTCGCGACAGCGGTGGCGGGGCTTGCGGCCTCCCATGCGCTGGCCTTCCTCGACGGCGAGCTGCCGGCCAGCACCGGCGCCCGGTGGGAGGCGGCACTGCCGCTGTTGGACTGGCGGTCGGAGCAGATCAGGGCGCACGTCGACTGTTCCTGTGGGGCGGGTGGGCACACTGAGGGGGTGCGCACCTCCGGGGCCGGCACGGCGCACGACACAATGGCCGGGTAACCGCCGCACGCAGCGCGGCAGTCTGGGATTTGGAGGGGCATATGTCTGATCTTCCCCGGAAGGCGGTCACCCGAACCGCCAAGCTGGCCGCGCTGCCTTTGGGGTTCGCCGGCCGTGCCACGTGGGGGCTGGGAAAGCGCATCGGCGGGAAGTCCGCGGAACTGGTCGCCCGCGAGGTCCAGCAGCGCACCGCCGATCAGCTCTTCAAGGTGCTGGGCGAGCTGAAGGGCGGGGCCATGAAGCTCGGGCAGGCCCTGTCCGTCTTCGAGTCCGCCCTGCCCGAGGAGGTCGCGGGTCCCTACCGTGCGGCCCTGACGAAACTGCAGGAGGCGGCCCCTCCCCTGCCGAGCGCCACGGTCCACGCGGTGCTGGCGGAGCGGCTCGGTGAGGACTGGCGGGAACTGTTCACCGAATTCGAGGACAAGCCGTCGGCCGCCGCCTCGATCGGGCAGGTGCACCGCGCGGTGTGGCACGACGGCCGGGACGTGGCCGTGAAGGTGCAGTATCCGGGCGCCGGCGAGGCGCTGCTTTCGGATCTCACCCAGCTCAGCCGGTTCGCCCGGCTGCTCGGCCCGCTGATCCCCGGCATGGACATCAAGCCGCTCATCACGGAGCTGCGCGACCGGGTGTCGGAGGAACTGGACTACGAACAGGAGGCGCAGTCTCAGCGGGAGCACGCCGAGGAGTTCGCGGACGACCCCGACGTCGTGGTCCCCGGGGTCGTCCACCAGTCCGATCAGGTACTGGTCACCGAATGGATCGACGGTGTGCCGCTGGCCGAGGTGATCGCCGACGGGACCCCCGAGCAGCGGGACCGGGCCGGGCAGTTGCTGGCCAGGTTCCTGTTCTCCGGCCCGGCGCGCACCGGGCTGCTTCACGCGGACCCCCACCCGGGGAACTTCCGGCTGCTGCCCGCGGACCCGTCCTTCGCGGTGGACGGCGAAGCCGATCAGGACGGCACCAGGGATGCCGGCGCGGATCGGTGGCGCCTGGGGGTACTGGACTTCGGCACCGTGGACCGGCTGCCGGGCGGGCTGCCTCGGACCATCGGGGATTCCTTGCGGCTGACGCTCCAGGGGGATGCGGACTCCGTGTACGAGTTGCTGCGTGAGGAGGGGTTCGTCAAGGACTCGATCGACCTCGCACCGGACGCGGTCCTCGACTACCTGCTCCCGATCATCGAACCGGCCGAGGTGGACGAGTTCACCTTCAGCCGGACCTGGATGCGCAATCAGGCCGCCCGTATAGCGGACCCGCGTTCTCCCGCTCATCAGCTGGGCAAGCAGCTGAATCTGCCGCCCGCCTACCTGCTGATACACCGGGTGACGCTGAGCACGATCGGGGTGCTGTGTCAGCTCGGCGCCACGGTCCGGCTGCGCGAGGAACTGGAGTCCTGGCTCCCGGGGTTCCTGCCGGTGGAGGAGGAGCAGGCGCCGCCGGCCGGGGAGACACCGGCCGGGGACGGGCAGACGGTGCACGAGGTGACGGCGGAGGAAGAGGCGATGGACGGGGCCGCGGCACCCGCGGACATCAATTAGCCGCTGCCCGGCCGGGCACAGCCGTCGCGCTCACCGGCCTCACCACCAGGCGGAGTCGAGGCGGCCCTCGATGGCCCGGATATGCGTGCGCGCGCAGTCATCGCAGTAGTAGCGACGGCTGCCGTCCTCCACGGAACAGAGCCAGGTCGGCGGTGCGTTCTCGCTCCCGGCGGGGGTTCGGCACAGAGCGCACGCGACGTCCTCGGTGCCGCCCGCTCCGGAGCGACGGGTCTCCTCGTCCACCCCGTGACGATATCTCCGCCGTCACGATCCGACACGGCGCAGCATCGGCGGCACCGGCACGACAGGGGCGCCGGCCCGGACACGGCTGCGGGGCCGGTCCGAGTGGACCGGCCCCGCGGCAGGGGTACGGATATGGGTCCTGCTTGCTGGGGAGCAGAGAGCGGCTGCTCCCCAGCGGGTACTGACGGCGTGCGGTCCTGCTGGGTTCAGTGCATGACCGCCATGGCCAGCGCACGGCGGGCGCGCATCGAGGCGCGCTCGGCCCGGCGCTGCATCCGCCGCGCGTTGATCAGGCGCACGGCCTGACGTTCCGCATCGGCTTCCCGCAGGCGGTCGTGCATATGCGCACGAGCCAGGGCTTCTGGGATGAGTTGCATCTCACGGGTCCTGTTCTGACGCGAGTCGTTCGCGCCGATGATGGTGACGTCCGGTGTCGCGGAGCCGACGGGCTCCCTCGTGGGGAGGGTCATTGGTGCCTGGTTTCGGGGGTCGTGGGTCAGGGGACGGTCGATGGTTCCGATGCGTTTCATGGGCTTGGGGGCCATGACCCCCAGGTCGGCGGTCACGCCGCGACCGGGTTCTTGCGCGGACGGCCACGCGGACGCTTGCGGGCGACGACGACGCCCTGGATGAAGAGCTCGCCACCCCAGACGCCCCACGGCTCGCGACGCTCCTTGGCGCCGGCGAGGCAGGCCTCGACGAGCGGACAGGTGCGGCAGAGGGACTTGGCGTACTCGACGTCGGCCGGGGACTCGGCGAAGAAGACCTCGGGGTCGTAGGAACGGCAGGGGACGGGCACGCCGAGGTTCTCGATGGCGTCGTCGAGCGCGGTGAGCGCAGTGAGGGGGATCAAGGTGGAGTCCTCCGTGAGGCCGGGCGGGGAGATCGTTTCGGAAGGCGGTACGGACGGGGCGTGCGCTTCGAGTTGCACGGTGGTGGTGTCCTCGTCTGGTCGTTTCCGGCCTGTTGGCCGGGGGGCGGCTGGTACCAGGTCTTGCTTGTCCCGAGGCTCCTTCGTGCTGTCTCGTCCGTTCGGACAAAACAAAAGGGCCGCGGATCCCGAGTGGGGTTCCGCGGCCCTGAAGGCGCCGGTCCGATCGTCGATCAGACTGGATCACTCCAGGGTTCAGGCCCACGGAAGGCCCACATCGTGTGGTGGTGCGTCGTCTTCTTCTTGGCTCCGGCTTCCGCTCCCGCACCGACGGCCGCAAAGGCATAGGCCTGGGCCTGTCCCTTCGCTACTGCTGCTGCCGGTGCCTGGGTCGGTCGCTCATTGCGCTCCCGCACGGGAAGGCTTGCCAGGGACAGCGGGCTGACGGCGGAAATGCCGGACATACCGGTGCCACGCAGCGAGGAATCCGAAGAGCAGGCGAGGCCGAGCGAGCAGGCGGAGACGACCGAGAGATCGGTCATTTTGTTGGTCTCGATGATGCTGATCACTTCAATCGCCTCCTCTCGGCGTCTCTGGGGACCGGACGGGCCGGTCCTACGTATTCGGATAAGTACAGCACAGGGTCAGGGCTTCAGAGAAGTCGCTGTTCCCGTGGTTAAGAACCTATGGTGATGACTGGGGCGGGCGCAAACTATTTTTTCGACGAGTTTTTCTCACACCTCTTCGTCGGCCGTCTCGGCCCCCTCAACCCCGTCCCCACCTGCGCAGATGTCCAGCACGGCGGCGCCGAACCGGCCCAGCTTCCGCGCGCCGACCCCTGCGATCCCAGCCAGTTCACCCCCGGTACCGGGCACCGCTTCGGCGATGGCCATCAGTGTCTTGTCGGTGAACACGCAGTACGCGGGCTGGCCGATGTCCTGCGCCCGCGTCGCCCGCCAGTCGCGCAGCCGCTCGTACAGCGCCTCGTCCATGTCGGACGGGCAGTCGTCGCAGCGCATCAGTTTCATCTCGCCGGCATCCGTCAGCGTCTTGCCGCAGACCCGGCACAACGCCGGCCCGCGCCGCTTGCGCCGGGCCGGGGTCGGGCGCTCGATCCCGCCGCTGCCGCCTGCCGTCGCCCGGCCGCCGAGGGCCGCCGAGCCCGGGCGCATCCCGTTCAGGAACCGGCTCGGCCTGCGTCCCGCCCGGCCACCGGGTGAGCGCGCCAGCGACCACGACAGGCAGAGCTGGAAGCGGGCCCGGGTGACACCGACGTAGAGCAGCCGGCGCTCCTCCTCGACCTGCTCGTCCGTCTTGGCGTAGGTGATCGGCATCATGCCCTCGGTCAGTCCGACCAGGAACACGGCGTCCCACTCCAGACCCTTGGCCGAGTGCAGCGAGGCCAGCGTGACGCCCTGGACCGTGGGGGCGTGCTGGGCGGCCGCCCGCTCGTCCAGCTCGGCGACCAGGTCGGAGAGGGTCGCGCCCGGCCTGGCCTGTTCGAAGTCCTCGGCCAGCCTGACGAGGGCGGCCAGGGACTCCCAGCGGTCGCGCACCGCCCCTGATCCGGCGGGCGGCTCGCTGCTCCACCCCTTGGTGGAGAGCACCGCGCGCACCTCGGAGGGCAGCCCCTCCGCGTCGTCCAGCAGGGAGTCGTTGCCCCCCGCCCTGGCGGCGCCGCGCAGGGCGACGCCCGCCTCCCGGACCTCCGGGCGCTCGAAGAACCGCTCCGCGCCCCTGAGCTGGTAGGGCACACCCACGTCCGCGAGGGCCTGTTCGTAGACCTCGGACTGGGAGTTGACCCGGTAGAGCACGGCGATCTCACCGGCCGGGACGCCGGCGGCGATCAGATCGCGGATGCGACGGGCGGTGCCCTCGGCCTCGGCGGGCTCGTCCGCATACTCCAGGTAGGCGGGTTCGGGGCCGGACTCGCGCTGCGAGACCAGTTCGAGCCGGTGCTCCGCGGCCCGGCCGCGGGCCTGGGAGAGCAGCCCGTTGGCCAGATGGACGACCTGGGGCGTGGAGCGGTAGTCGCGGACGAGTTTGACCACGGTGGCCCTGGGGTGGCGGGTGCGGAAGTTGAGCAGGTGGTCGGGGGTGGCTCCGGTGAAGGAGTAGATCGTCTGGCTGGCGTCGCCGACGACGCAGAGGTTGTCGCGGTCGCCGAGCCATAGGTCGAGGAGCCGCTGCTGGAGAGGGCTGACGTCCTGGTACTCGTCGACGACGAAGTGCTGGTACTGGCGGCGCACGTGGTCGGCGATGTCGTGCCGGTCCTGCAGGATGCCGACGGTGAGGAGCAGCACGTCCTCGAAGTCGATCACCGTGCGGTCGCGCTTGAGCTGCTCGTACATCGCGTAGACCTGGGAGATCTCGGCGGGATCGCGCGGGGCATCCCGCTGGGACTTGGCGACCACGGCCGGATAGTCGGCGGGCACGGTCTGGGTGACCTTGGCCCACTCGATCTCGCTCGTGACGTCGCGCAGCTCGTTACGGTCGAGCCGGATGCGGCAGCGGGCCGCCGCCTCGGCGACCAGCTGGACCTTGCGCTCCACCAGCCGGGGCAGATCGCCGCCGACTGCTTTCGGCCAGAAGTACTGGAGCTGACGCAGTGCCGCGGAGTGGAAGGTCCGCGCCTGCACCCCGCCCGCGCCGAGCTGGCGCAGGCGACCGCGCATCTCACCGGCGGCACGGTTGGTGAACGTGACGGCAAGCACACTCGACGGCTGGAGTATCCCCGCACGCACCCCGTAGGCGATGCGGTGCGTGATGGCCCGCGTCTTGCCCGTACCGGCTCCGGCCAGCACGCAGACCGGGCCCTGCAGGGCCACGGCGACCTCGCGCTGCTCGGGGTCGAGCCCGTCGAGGATGGCGTCCGGGGAGTCGGGGACCTGGGGGAAGAGGGTGGAGTGCGTTGCTGATGTCACCCCGCCATGCTGCCAGGTCGGAAGGGGCGGCCGCGGAGGTTGTCCACAGGGCTGCCCCATCCGTCGTACTAATCGGGGGCGGGTCCGGGAATGGTGGCCAGGTCACGTGCGTTCTTCTTCCGTGCGGCAACGCATGTCCCCCCGATTCACGTGTGACGGACGAGACTCGGACGCGATGGGGCGGGATGTGGCGGGATTGCCGCGACCGATGAGACAGAGGAGCGCGAAGACATGCCGGGCACTGTGACGATGTACAGCACCACGTGGTGCGGCTACTGCCGTCGGCTCAAGGGCCAGATGGACCGCGAGGGCATCGCGTACACCGAGATCAACATCGAACAGGACCCGGAGTCGGCGGCCTTCGTCGAGAAGGCAAATGGCGGAAACCAGACGGTCCCGACCGTGCTCTTCCCCGACGGCTCGACCCTGACGAACCCGAGCCTCGCCCAGGTGAAGCAGGCGCTGGGCGCCTGACCCACCGACGCACACGACCCCCGACCGGCCCGGCGCCGGTTCGGGGGTCTTCGTATGCCCGCCCGCGCGGGGCCGGTTCGGGGGTCTTCGTATGCCCGCCCGCCCGGCGCCGGTTCGGGGGTCTTCGTATGCCCGCCCGCCCGGCGCCGGTTCGGGGGTCTTCGTATGCCCGCCCGCGCGGGGCCGGATCGGAGGTCTTCGTATGCCCGCCCGCGCGGGGCCGGATCGGCGATAGCGTGATCGGCATGACGACCGAGGACGAGGTGTCCGGCGAAAAGCTGGCCGGAGGCACGGCGAACGCGGGGGCGGTATTCCGCCGGGGTGCGTGGGTGGAACGTCCGGCGCCGCACCATGTACACGCCCTCCATGCCTACCTCCTCGCGCTGGAGGAGTCCGGTTTCGATGCGGCCCCGACTCCCGTGGGCCTCACCGATGACGGCCGTGAGCGGCTGACGTTCGTTCCCGGTGATGTGGCTCTGCCGCCGTTCCCGTCCTGGGTGATGACGACGACCGCGCTCGAGTCCGTGGGGGTCCTGCTGCGCCGCCTGCACGAGGCCTCTGCGGGCATCGCGGCCGGCCCGGACGTCGTGTGGCCCCGGGACCTCGCCGACCCGGAGGGCGGGACGGTGGTGTGCCACAACGACGTGTGCCCGGAGAACGTCGTCTTCCGCGACGGCCGTGCCGCCGCCCTGATCGATTTCGACCTGGCGGCTCCCGGCCGTCCGCTCTGGGACGTCGCCATGGCTGCCCGCTACTGGGTACCGATGCTTGATCCGGAATCCGCGGCTGCCCTGTATTCCGCCGGGCCGGACGCGTCCGCGCGGCTGCGGATCCTCGCCGACGGCTACGGCCTCTCGCCCGAGGACCGTGCCGCGCTGCCCGGCATGATCGAACGGGCCACGGAAGTCTGCCGGGCGTTCGTCGGCCGCCGTGTGGCCGACGGCGATCCCGTCTACCTCCGCGTGCTGGCCGAGCGCGGCGGGTGGCAGCGCTGGGACCGGATGCAGGCCTGGCTGTCCGCCCACCGCGAGACGTTTACGGCCGCGCTGCTCGGCTGACCCGGCGGCCCCGCCGGGTCAGCTCGCGCGGACCGGCTTCGGGAGGGGCTTCCCGTACCAGATCTCAATCAGGCGGGCCGCGATCGAGATGCCGAACGGCGGCAGGATCTCGCCCGATTCGAAGGCGGCCGTCAGTTCCTCGCGGGAGAACCAGCGGGCCTCCTCGATCTCCTCGCCGTCGACGTTGATGTCGAACGTCGTGGCCCGGGCCATGAAGCCGAGCATCAGGCTGGAGGGGAAGGGCCAGGGCTGGCTGGCGACGTACTCGACCTCGCCGACCGTGATGCCCGCTTCCTCGAAGACCTCGCGGGCCACGGACTGCTCGATCGACTCGCCCGGCTCGACGAAACCGGCGAGCGTGGAGAACCGGCCCTCGGGCCAGTGCACCTGGCGGCCCAGCAGCGCGCGGTCCTGGTCGTCGGTGACCAGCATGATGACCGCGGGGTCGGTACGCGGGTAGTGCTCGGCGCCGCAGGCCTGGCAGCGACGGATGTGGCCGGCCGCGGCGATGACCGTGCGTTCGCCGCAACGCGAGCAGAAGCGGTGCAGCCGCTGCCAGTTCTCCAGCGCCACCGCGTGCACCATCAGACCGGCGTCGCGGGCGCCGAGGAGCAGACCCGCCTCGCGCAGCCCCGCCGGGCGCGCCTGCTGGTCCATGCGGCCCGGCAGCGAGTCCTTCTGGAGTGCGAAATAGCTGACGCCCTCCTCGTCGGTGCCGAGGAAGTAGCGGTGGGTCTCGGTGACCGGGGCCTCGAAGGCGGGAGTCATCACGAGTTCGGTGCCGTCGGCGGTGTCGTCGATCAGCACCTGCCCGCCGGAGACGACGAAGACCCGGGTCGTCGGGTGGCTCCACGCGGCGGCCAGCCAGGCCTCGTCGAGGCGGTGGTGCGCCGCGCGGTCGATACCGCTCGGCGCGGTCAGACCGATGGGACGGTCCGTGGTGGCGTTGTCGAAGGTGCTCACAGGTGCTTCCTACTCCCCCGGGATGGATCGGGTGTTCAGAGGATTCAGCGGAGTGCGGCTGCCAGTTCGCCCCAGAGGTGGGCGGTGGTCTCCACTCCCTTGAGGAGCAGGTCGAGTTCGACCTTCTCGTCGGGGGCGTGCCAGCCGTCGGACGGTACGGAGATGCCCAGGAAGAGGACGGGTGCGCCGAGCACGTCCTGCAGGTCGGCGGCGGGTCCCGAACCTCCTTCGCGGGTGAAGAGGATCTTCTGGCCGAAGGCCCGCCCCATCGCGCGGGCCACGGCCTGCAGCGCGGGGTGGTCCAGGGGCGTGAGACAGGGGCGGGTGGCCGGAAGGAAGGTGATCCGGTGGCGGATGCCGGCCGGGATACGGGCCTCGGCCCAGGCCTGGACGGCCTTCTGGATGTGGTCCGGGTCCTGGCCCGCGACCAGACGGAAACTGATCTTGGCCAGGGCGGAGGACGGGATGATCGTCTTGCTTCCGGCACCCTGGTAGCCGCCGCCGATGCCGTTGACCTCGGCGGTGGGGCGGGCCCAGATCCGCTCCAGCGTCGAGTAGCCGGCCTCGCCGGACGCGGCGCCGGACTTGGCGGTGCGCAGCCAGGTGGCCTCGTCGAAGGGCAGCTCGGCGAAGAGGGCGCGTTCGGTGTCGGTGAGTTCGGCCACGCCGTCGTAGAAGCCCGGGACGGCGACCCGGCCGTCGGAGTCGTGGAGCGCCGCGACGAGGCGGGCGATCTCCGTGGCGGGGTTGGGGACGGCGCCGCCGAACGATCCCGAGTGGATGTCCTGCTGCGGCCCGTGCAGCTCGATCTCGCACTCGGCGAGGCCACGCATGCCGGTGCAGACGGTCGGGGTGCTCTCGTCCCACATGCCGGTGTCGGAGACGATCACGGCGTCCGCGGTGAGGCGGTCGGCCCGCTGTTCCACCAGGGCGCGGAAGTGCGGCGAACCTGACTCCTCCTCGCCCTCGACCAGGAGCTTGAGGTGGACCGCGGGGGTGGTGCGGCCAGTAGTGGCGAGGTGGGCCCGGACGCCGAGGGTGTGGAAGAACACCTGTCCCTTGTCGTCGGCCGCGCCGCGCCCGTACATCCGGCCGTCGCGGATCACCGGTTCGAAGGGGTCGGTGTCCCAGCCGTCCTCGCGGGCGGCCGGCTGCACGTCGTGGTGTCCGTACACGAGGACCGTGGGGGCGTCCGGGTCCTCGGAGGGCCACTCGGCGAAGACGGCGGGCGCGCCGTCCGTCTCCCAGATCTCGGTGACCGGGAAGCCGGTCTCCTTCAGCTTGGCGGACAGCCATGCGGCGCTGCGCCGTACGTCTCCGTCGTGCTCCGGCTGCGCGGATACGGACGGGATGCGCAGCCACTCCGCGAGGTCGTCGAGGAAGGCTTCGCGGTGCTGCTCGGTGTACGTACGGACGGCGCTGTCCGGGGTGTCGCTCATGACCTTCAGCTTATCCGTCCGTAGGAGGTGGCTCGTCCAGGAGGATCCGCTCCAGCTCCGGACGGCCCGGGAGGCGGCTGGGGCGGACGCTCTCGCCGCTGCGTACGAAGAGGAAGGTGGCCGTGACGTCGCTGAGCGGCAGCCCGTGCAGTTCGGCCCAGGCCAGCCGGTAGACGGCGAGCTGGAGGGGGTCGGCGGTGTTGGTCCGGCTGGTCTTCCAGTCGACGATCTCGTACGTGTCCCCCGTGCGGTACACCGCGTCGATGCGGCCGCGGATCACCCGTCCGGCCAGGGTGATCTGGAACGGCGCCTCGACGCGGTAGGGGGTGCGGCGGGCGTACGGGGTGCGCTCGAAGGCCTCCTTGAGGTCGGCGAGATCGCGCTCGTCGGCGATGTCGGCGTCGCTCTCGTCGCCTCCGGGCAGCTCGTCGGGGCCGAGCATGGGCAGCGGCAGCTCCTCGAAGCGGGACTCGACCCAGGCGTGGAAGCGGGTGCCCCGGCGGGCGGCGGGCTGCGGGGGGCGGGGCATGGGGCGGGCCAGCTCCTGGGCGAAGCCGTCCGGGTCGTCGGCGAGGCGCAGCAGCTGGGTGGCGGAGAGCGAGGCGGGTACGAGGACGTCGCGCACGGTGGCGCGGGCACGCCGCAGCTCCCCGGCGAGCGCGTCGAGGTCGCGGTCCCAGGAGGCCAGGGTGCGGGATTCCTCGGGGGTGAGGCGTGCGGGCACCCGCTCGGGGGCGCGGGCCGCCGGGACGTGCGGGGCGACGGGGGCCCGGGGCACGCCGTCCTCATCGGGGAAGGGTGCGTCGTCCAGGAAGGGGTCGTCCTCGGGGAACAGCTCGTCGTCGGAGTAGGCATCCGTTGACGGCGGCGGCTCCGTCGCCACGTACGCGTCAGGCACCGGGCCCGCCGTGGCCAGCGCCTCCAGGTGGGCCAGCACCGTGTCCGCGGCGGCCCGGCGGCGGGCCAGCGCGGTGTCGTCCAGCGGCAGCGGCCAGGCGTGGTCGGCCGTGGCCTCGCCGAGGGCCGGGTTCTCCTCGTCCTCGGCCGGCTCGTCCGCCCACGCCTCGATCTCGCCGTACCCGGCCGCGCAGTGCTCGTACAGCGCGTGCAGGAACGCCGACGGGCCGCGCGGCTTCTTCTGGCTCGGGCCCCACCAGTGGCCGGAGCCGAGCAGCAGGGTGCGGGGCCGGGTGAAGGTGACGTAGCCGAGGCGGAGCTCCTCGGTGTGCTGGTGCTCCTTCATCTCCGCCTTGAAGTCCTTGAGCCCCTTGGCGTCGAAGGAGTGGAGGACGGGCAGCGTGGCCGTGTCGCCGCGCAGGGCGTGCGGGAGGACCTGGGACTGGGAGGTCCAGGCGTCACGGGACTGGCCGCTGGGGAACTGGCCGGTGACCAGGCCGGGCACGGCGACGACGTCCCATTCGAGGCCCTTGGACTTGTGGGCGGTGAGGACCTTGACGGTGTTCTCGCCGCCGGGCAGCGCGTTGTCCAGGCCCTTCTCGTACTGGGCGGCGGTCCGCAGGAAGCCGAGGAAGGCGAGCAGCGTGGCCTCCCCGTCGACGGCGGCGAACCGGGCGGCGACGTCGAGGAAGTTGGCGAGGGTCTCGCGGCGGCGGGCCGCCAGGGCCTGGGGCGAGGCGGAGAGCTCGACCTCCAGGCCGGTGGTGGAAAGGACCCGGTGCAGGACGTCCATCAGCGGGTCGGAGAGCGAGCGGCGCAGCTCGCGCAGTTCGGTGGCGAGGCGGGCGAAGCGGATGCGGGCCTCGGCGGAGAACGGCAGGCGGTCGTCCTGTTCACCGCCGGAGTCGAGGAAGGTGTCCAGGGCGTCCGCGAGGGAGATCACCTCGGCCGGGTCGATGCCCTCGACGGCCTCGGCGAGCCGGCGGTCGGGGTCGAAGTCGTCGTCGTCCGCGTGGGCTGCTCGGTGGACGAGGAGTCGGGCGCGGCGGCCGAGGAGCGCCAGGTCGCGGGGGCCGATCCGCCAGCGGGGGCCGGTGAGCAGCCGGACCAGGGAGGCGTTGGCCCCCGGGTCCTGGAGGACCTCGCAGACGGCGACGAGGTCGGCCACCTCGGGGAGGTGGAGCAGCCCGGAGAGGCCGACGACCTCGACCGGGATGTCCCGGGCGACGAGCGCGGCCTGGATCTCGGGGAAGTCGCCCGCGGTGCGGCACAGGACGGCGATCTCGCCGGGGGCCTTGCCAGTGCGTACGAGGTGGGCGATCGAGTCGCCGAGCCAGTCGATCTCCTCGGCGTGGGTACGCAGCAGGGCGCAGCGGACGAGGCCGTCGCGCTCGGCGCCCGGTGCGGGGCGCAATGCCTCGACGCCCTCGTGCATGGCGCGCAGAGGGGCGGCGAGCCCGTTGGCGAGGTGGAGGAGGCGGCCGCCGCTGCGACGGTTCTCGCTGAGGGAGTAGCGGGCGGCGGGGGTGCCGTCGGCGTGCGGGAAGTGGCTCGGGAAGTCGTCGAGGTTGGCGACGGAGGCGCCGCGCCAGCCGTAGATGGCCTGGCAGGGGTCGCCGACCGCGGTGACGGCGTGGCCGGACGCCGTGCCGTCGGGGCCGCTGCCGAAGAGGGCGGAGAGCAGGAGGCGCTGGGCGACGGAGGTGTCCTGGTACTCGTCGAGCAGAACGACCCGGTACTCCTCGCGCAGGATGGCGCCGACCTCGGGGCGGGTGAGGGCGAGCCGGGCGGAGAGGGCGATCTGGTCGCCGAAGTCGAGGAGGTCGCGGCTGCGCTTCGCCTCGCGGTAGCGCCGGGTCAGCGAGAGCAGCTCGCGGCGGGCCTCGGCGGTCTCGGGGATCTTGCGCAGTTCCGCGTTGCTGAGCTTGGCCGTCTCCAGGGTGCGGAGCAGCTCGGTGTCGTACTCCGCGAGCTGTTCGGGACGTACGAGGTGTTCGGCGAGCTCGGCGTCGAGGGCGAGGAGATCACTGACCAGGGTGGGGAACGACCTGGTCAGGGCCGGGTAGGGGCCGGGCGCCTCGCGCAGCACACGGGCGGCGAGCTGGTAGCGGGTGGCGTCGGCGAGGAGACGGGCGGTGGGTTCGAGTCCTATCCGCAGCCCGTGTTCGGTGAGGAGCCGGCCGGCGAAGGCGTGGTACGTGGAGATGCCGGGTTCGCCCGGGGGGTTGTCCGGGTCGATGACGTCCGCGTCGGTGACCCCGGCGGCGATCAGGGCCTTGCGGACGCGCTCGGCGAGCTCGCCCGCGGCCTTGTTGGTGAAGGTGAGCCCGAGGACCTGCTCGGGGGCGACCTGGCCGGTCCCGACCAGCCACACCACGCGGGCCGCCATCACCGTGGTCTTCCCCGACCCGGCTCCGGCGACGATCACCTGTGGGGCGGGCGGCGCGATGATGCACGCCGTCTGCTCCGGGGTGAAGGGGATCCCCAGCAGCTCCTTGAGCTGCTCGGGATCGGTGATACGTGAGGACACTCCACAGAGGCTAACCGGAGGCACCGACAACCCGCGAAGCCGTGAGGGGGCGGTGTGCGGGACCGCAGGAAAGCCGGGAAGTGCCTCGCCCCGGGCCCGATGACCGGTCTAGGTTGAAGCCGGTCACCACTGAACACATGAACAGCCTTACGAGGACGGTCACATGAGCGCCGACGCACCCGCCCCTGACGCCGCCGAGCTCAGGAAGCGCATCGACACCACGAGGGCGCACCCGGCCCGGGTCTACGACGTCTTCCTCGGGGGGAAGGACAACTACCCGGCCGACCGCGAGGCCGCGGCCATGGCCCTGGCCGCCAATCCGCGCGGGTACCTCACCGTGCGGCACAACCGGGACTTCATGCGGCGGGCGGTCACGCTCGCCGCGAAGAACGGCATCCGGCAGTTCCTGGATGTCGGGACCGGGCTGCCGACCCAGCAGAACGTGCACCAGATCGCCCAGGCGATCGCCCCCGACGCGCGTGTGGTGTACGTCGACAACGACCCGGTCGTCCTCGTCCACGCGCAGGCCCTGCTCACCAGCGGCCCCGAGGGCCACACCGCCTACATCGAGGCGGACCTGCGCGACCCCGCCAAGATCCTTGAAGCCGCCCGCCGCACCCTCGACCTCGACCGCCCCGTCGCCCTCGTCCTCGCCGCCGTCCTCCATTTCATCGAGGACGACGAGGCCTACCCCATCGTCGAGCAGCTCCTCGACGCGCTGGCGCCCGGCAGCTTCCTCGTACTGAGCAATGTCAGCTCGGACCTCAACCCCGAGCAGGTGGGCCAGGTGACGAAGGCGTTCAAGGAGCGCGGTTTCGCCATGGTCCGCCGCTCGCACGCGCAGGTCGAGCGATTCGTGACGGACAACGGTCTGGAGATGCTCGACCCCGGCGTCGTGGCGGTGCATCGTTGGCGGCCCGAGCCGGTCGTCGATCTGCCCGAGTCCAGGAACCCGGATCCGGAGTTCGTGGCGGGGCTGGACGAGCTGGACCGGACGCGCTACCAGGGGATCAACGACGTCACCGACGCCGACGTCAGCGTGTACGGAGTGATGGCCCGCAAGCCCTGACAGCTCCGGCGGACCGGGCAGCCCCGGCGGACCGGCTCACTCCAGGACGTGCCGCCCCTCCGGCTGTGCGCTGCACGAGGCCCTGAAGGTGCAGTGGGTGCAGTGCTGGCCGGTCGAGGGCGTGAACCGTTCGTCCAGGACCCTGCCCGCGGCGGTCGCCAGCAGATCGGAGACCCACTCGGTCTCCGGCGGCTGCTGGGCCTGCACCTTGGGGACGGCGTCGCCACCCTCCTTCTTGGGGGCGGGCTGGCGCAGCTGTACGAGTTCGGCGCCCCCGGATTCGGGGCGCGTGCCGTCGAAGACCTCGTCGACCGCGCCCTCCCGGACCGCCAGCTGGTACACGGCGAGCTGGGGGTGGCGGGCGACCTCGTCCTTCGTCGGGGACTGCTTGCCGGTCTTGAAGTCGACGACGTAGGCCCGGCCGTCGGCGTCGCGTTCGACGCGGTCCATGGAGCCGCGGATGCGCACCTCGTACTCACCCGCCTCCAGCGTCACGTCGAAGTCGTGCTCGCTGGCGGCCGGGGTGCGGCCGGTGCGGTCCATGACGTGCCAGCGCAGGAAGCGTTCGAGGGCGATGCGGGCCTGCTGCTTCTCCTGCTGCGACTTCCAGGGCGCGTCGAAGACCAGCCCGTCCCAGACCGAGTCGAGCCGCTCCATGAGGACGGCCAGATCGGCGGGCGTCCGGCCGGAGGCCACCTCGTCGGCCAGGACGTGGACTACATTGCCGAAGCCCTGGGCCGCGGTCGCCGGGGCATCGGCCTTCACCTCGCGGCCCAGGAACCACTGGAGCGCGCAGGTGTTGGCGAGCTGGTCGAGCGCGCTGCCGGACAGGGCGACGGGCTGGTCCCGGTCGCGCAGCGGGACGGCCGAGCGCGTCGGCTCGTACAGGCCCCACCACCGGAAGGGGTGGGCCGACGGTACGAGCGGCTGCCCCTCGTCGTCACTGAGGGCCGCCAGGCGGGCGAGGCGGTGGGCGGCCTCCTCCCGCAGCACGTCGGAGGCGCCGGGGTCGACGGTGGTGGCGCGCAGTTCGGCGACGAGGGCGGCGACGGCCAGGGGGCGGCGCGGGCGGCCGGTGACGTCGCGGGGTTCGACGCCGAGCTCGGCGAGGAAGCGCGACGGCTGGTCGCCGTCGTCGGCGGGCGCCTTGACCGCGGTGACGATCAGGCGTTCGCGGGCGCGGGTCGCCGCCACGTAGAAGAGCCGGCGCTCCTCGGCGAGGAGGGCGCCGGGCGTGAGGGGTTCGGCGAGGCCGTCGCGGCCGATCCGGTCCGCCTCGAGCAGCGAGCCGCGCCGGCGCAGGTCGGGCCAGAGGCCTTCCTGGACCCCGGCGACGACGACCAGGCGCCACTCCAGGCCCTTGGAACGGTGGGCGGTCATCAGACGTACGGCGTCGGGCCGCACGGAGCGCCGGGAGAGGGTGTCGGCGGCGATGTCCTGGGCGTCGACCTCCTCCAGGAAGTTGAGCGCGCCCCGGCCTCCGGTGCGCTCCTCCGCGCGGGCCGCGGTGTCGAAGAGGGCGCAGACGGCGTCGAGGTCGCGGTCGGCGTTGCGGCCACCCGCGCCTCCGCGCAGCGCGGCACGCTCCAGCCTGGCCGGCCAGGGGGTGCCGGACCACAGCGCCCACAGGGCCTCCTCGGCGGTGCCGCCGGCTTCGAGGAGCTCGCGCGCCGTGCGCAGCAGCGCGCCGAGGCGCTGGGCGCCGCGGGCGTACGCCGGATCGTGCGCCACCAGCCGCTCCGGCTCGGCGAGAGCACGGGCGAGCAGTTCGCCGGAGGGCGCGGGCACCCGGTTGCCGGCGGCGCGCTCCTCGTCGCGCAGGGCCCGGCCGAGCCGGCGCAGGTCGGCCGCGTCCATGGACCCGAGGGGGGAGGCGAGGAGGGTGAGCGCTGTCTCGGTGTCGAGCCAGGGGGCGGTGGCCAGGGTCTCGGGTTCCGCCTCGTCCTCGGCCGCCGCGTCCGCCACCCGGCGGAGCGCCGCCGCGGCCACCGTGCGCAGGGCGGTCAGCAGCGGGGCCACCGCCGGTTCGTGGCGCAGGGGCAGGTCGTCGCCGTCGACCTCCAGCGGCACCCCCGCCGAGGTCAGGGCCCGGCGCACCGCCGGGATCGTACGACCGCCGGCGCGGACCAGGACCGCCATCTCGTGCCATGGCACCCCGTCCTCCAGATGCGCCCGGCGCAGCAGGTCGGCGATGTTGTCGAGCTCGGTGGACGCGGTCGGGTAGGTGTACGTCTCGACGCTGCCGCCCTCGCGGACCGCGCCGAGTTCCCGGTGGGCGCGCACCTTCGCCGACGGCAGCCGGGTCAGCGGCATCCGGCGGGTGAGGAGACGGGTCGCGGCCAGCAGCCCTTCGCCGGAGCGGCGTGAGGTGGTGAGGACGCCGACCGGGGCCGGGTCGCCGTCAGCGCGCCGGAACACGTCCGGGAAGTCGAGGATGCCGTTCACATCGGCGCCGCGGAAGGCATAGATCGACTGGTCCGGGTCACCGAACGCGATCAGGTTCCGGCCCCCGCCGCCGCCCGGGGCGCTCCCCCGGTTCCCGGCCAGCGCGTGCAGCAGCCGCACCTGCGCCGGGTCGGTGTCCTGGTACTCGTCGACGAACACGGTGTCGTAGCTGCCGGCCAGCAGCCCCGACACCTCGGGGCGCTCCGCGAGCAGCACGGCGCGGTGGACCAGTTCCGCGTAGTCCAGCACGCCCTGGGCATCCAGGACGTCGAGGTACTCGGCGAGGAACGCGGCGGCCGCACCCCAGTCGGGCCGGCCGGTGCGCCGGGCGAAGTCGGCCAGGGCATCCGGGCCGAGGCCCAGCTCACGGCTGCGGGCGAGCACGGCGCGCACCTCGTCGGCGAAGCCGCGGGTGGTCAGGCAGGCCCGCAGTTCGTCGGGCCAGCGGATGTGGTCGTGGCCCTCCTTCTCCAGGTCGAGCTGGCCCGCCAGCAGATCGCGGACCGTGACGTCCTGCTCCGGTCCGGACAGCAGCCGCAGCGGGTCCGCGAAGAGGTCGGCGTCCTGATGGGCGCGCACCAGGGCGTAACAGAAGGAGTGGAACGTGGTGGCCTGCGGCCCTCTCACGGCCCCGAGCCGGGCGGCCATCCGGTCGCGCAGCTCGACGGCGGCCTTGCGGCTGAAAGTGAGGATCAGCATGCGGGCCGGGTCGGCGCCCCGGGCCACACGGGCGGCGACCGCCTCGACGAGCGTGGTGGTCTTGCCCGTCCCGGGCCCCGCGAGCACCAGCAGCGGCCCGCCGGCGTGGTCAACCACAGCCCGCTGCGCGGCGTCCAGGAGAGGGGGGTCCACGGAGCCCGGCAGGGTACGCACCAGCCGGTACGCGCCTGTGGTCCGACGCCGTGCCTGACGGTGCGGACTGTTCCGGGTGGTGAAGGAGGAGCTCACGTGGGGATCGCCGGTCCTGGTGGGTGTGCTGGAGGTGCTGCGGTGAAGGTGCGGCGCGGGCCGCGAACTGACGACGCTACTCCGGCGGGGCCGCCGATCGGGGCGGGACGGCTGCGTGGATCGTCACGTTCCGCCGGGCGGAAGAACCAAGCACGAGGGAAGGACCGGGCTCGGCGGAAGGACCGGGCGCGGCGGAAGGGCCGGGCTCGAGCGGAAGGCCGGGCTCGACGGAAGGGCCGGGCACGACCCCTTCACGCTTCCTGTACGTCGTACGGGCCCGGCTCCGCCCGATGTGCCGCCGGATGGCCGAAGCTGTCAGGTGTGAGATCCCCCGCCGTCGTCGCCCCCCGTGCCCGGCCCGCCGTCCGCCACGCCGTCCCACCGTGCGCGTCGCATGTCCAGCCGCGGGACATGTCCCTCCGCGGACCGCGAGACCTCGCGCAGCGGGGTGTTCTCCTCGCGGTAGTGATCCAGCGCACGCAGTTCGTGGCCGGGCAGCAGCGCACCGTCGGCGCGCACCACACGCCACCACGGCGCTGCTCCCCCGTACAAGGCCATGACCCGGCCGACCTGACGCGGTCCGCCGTCCCCCAGCCACTCCGCGATGTCGCCGTAGGTCATGACGCGGCCGGGCGGGATCAGGTCGGCGACGTCGAGCACGCGCTCCGCGTACTCCGGCAACGCGTCGCTCGTCGGGTGTTCGCTCATCCAGCCCATCCTGCCGTACGCCACCGACAGTCCGGTCCGTTGCGTGTTCATGCGCACACGGCGTGTGCGCACGAGGGGAAGGGGGCGTATCTTGCGCACCGCGCACTCCCGCATCGCACCCTGATGCCCCCCTCCGCCCGTCGGCCGTGCCACCATCATGCGGGCGGTGACCGGTGATACGAGAACACGAAGACCAATCAGAGGCGACGAAGGAGCAGGGCGTGCAGCCACCGAAGGCGGCCGACGCCTCTGATGCCGAGCCGCGCCCCGAGGGGGACGGGCAGCAGCCGGGCCCGGACCCCCAGACCCCTTCGGACCGTTTGGCCGGCTCGACGCTCTCGACCTCCGACGAGGCCCTGTCCGACCGCGTCTCGGGTGACGAACCCCTGCTCCCCGCCCGGGTGCACCGCCCTTCAGACCTGCTGCGGCTTCTCGTCGGGGTCCTGGCGATCGTCGTGGTGTTCGCCGTCGCCGCCTTCGCCCACGGCACGACGACCGGCCTCGAAGAGGACATCAACAAGGGCACCGGCCAGGCGCCCGATCTGCTCATCAAGCTCGCCGGTCTCGTCTCCAGCATCGCCGTGCTGCTCGTCCCGGTGGCCTTCGCCATCGAGCGGCTGATCAAACGCGACGGGCTGCGGATCGCGGACGGTGTCCTGGCCGCCGTGCTCGCGCACGGGGTGACGCTCGCCACGGACCTGTGGGTGTCCAATTCCGCGGCCGGCACCATTCAGGACGCCCTGACCCAGCCACAGCCCGGCAACGCGCTCACCGACCCCGTACACGGCTATCTCGCCCCGGTGATCGCCTATATGACGGCGGTCGGCATGGCGAGACGGCCGCGGTGGCGGGTCGTGCTGTGGGTGGTGCTGCTGCTCGACGCCTTCACCATGCTGGTGGGCGGGTACACGACCCCGCTCTCGATCATCCTCACGGTGCTCATCGGCTGGACGGTCGCGTACGGCACGCTGTACGCGGTCGGCTCGCCGAACGTCCGGCCGACCGGCCAGCACCTGATGGCCGGTCTGCGCCACGTCGGCTTCCGGCCGGTCACCGCGATGCGCGCCGACGACGCGCCCGACGCGGGTGGTGACCAGAGCGACCGCGGACGCCGCTACGTGGTCTCCCTGGAGGACGGACCACCGCTCGACGTGACGGTCGTGGACCGCGAACAGCAGGCGCAGGGCTTCTTCTACCGGCTGTGGCGCAGACTCACCCTGCGCGGCATCACCCAGCGGCGTTCCATCCAGTCGCTGCGCCAGGCCCTGGAGCAGGAGGCGCTGCTGGCGTACGCGGCGATCGCCGCCGGCGCCAACGCCCCCAAGCTGATCGCTACCTCCGAGCTCGGTCCGGACGCCGTGATGCTGGTGTACGAGCACATCGGCGGGCGCTCGCTCGACGCGCTGGAGGACTCCGAGATCACCGACGACCTGGTGCGGGGCGCCTGGCGTCAGGTGCGGGCGCTCCAGTCGCGGCGGATCGCGCACCGCAGGCTCACCGGTGACGCCATCCTGGTGGATCGTTCCGGCAAGGTGTTCGTCACGGATCTGCGCGGCGGCGAGATCGCGGCCGGTGACCTGGTCCTGCGGATGGACGTCGCCCAGCTGCTCACCACCACGGGCCTGCGGGTGGGGGCCGAGCGCGCGGTCGCGTCCGCGCTGGCGGTACTCGGCCCGGACGCCGTCGCGGACTGTCTGCCGCTGCTCCAGCCGATCGCGCTCAGCCGCTCCACCCGCGCCCATCTGCGCAGGCTCGCCCGGGAGCGGTCGCAGCGCCGGCGCGAGGCCGTGCTGGACGCGTCGGACGCGGCGAAGCGGGCCCGGTCGCAGGGTGCGGAGGCGGCCGACGACGCCGGCCGCAAGTCCGGCCGCAAGTCGCAGCGCACCGAGAAGCAGGCCGAGAAGCGAGCCATGGACGACGCGCTCGACGTCGCCCGCGAGGAGGACCTGCTCTCCCAGATCCGCCAGGAGGTGCTGCTGATCCGGCCGCAGGCCCCGGTCGAGCCGGTCCGTCTGGAGCGCATCAAACCGCGTACCCTGCTCAGCTTCATCGCCGGTGCCATCGCCGCGTACTTCCTGATCTCGCAGGTCACCGAGGCCGACTTCGGTGCGGTGGTCGAGCAGGCGGAGTGGGGCTGGGTGGCGGCCGCGCTCGGTTTCTCGGCACTCAGTTACATCGCGGCCGCGATGAGCCTGCTGGGCTTCGTGCCCGAGCGGGTGCCGTTCGGCAAGACGGTGCTGGCGCAGGTCGCCGGCTCGTTCGTGAAGATCGTGGCCCCGGCCGCGGTGGGCGGTGTCGCGCTGAACACCCGCTTCCTCCAGCGCTCCGGCGTACGCCCGGGGCTCGCGGTCGCGAGTGTCGGCGCCTCGCAGCTGTTCGGGCTGGGGTGCCACATCCTGCTGCTGGCCGCGTTCGGCTATCTGACCGGTACGGAGAAGACACCGTCCTCGCTCACCCCGTCCAGGACCGTGATCGCGGGACTGCTGACGGTCGCCGTGCTGGTGTTGGTGGTGACGGCGATCCCGTTCCTGCGCAAGTTCGTGGTGACCCGGGTGCGGTCGCTGTTCGCCGGGGTCGTCCCGCGCATGCTCGACGTCGTGCAGCGGCCCCAGAAGCTGTTCACCGGCATCGGCGGGATGCTGCTGCTGACCGGCCTGTTCGTGATGTGTCTGGACGCGTCGGTCCGGGCGTTCAGCGGCCCGGACACACCGCACCTCAGTTACGCGAGTATCGCGGTGGTCTTCCTCGCCGGCAACGCGCTGGGGTCGGCGGCGCCGACGCCGGGCGGGATGGGCGCGGTCGAGGGTGCGCTGACTCTCGGTCTGATCGCGGTCGGCCTGCCGAAAGAGGTCGCGGCGCCCGCGGTGCTGCTGTACCGGTTGATGACGCTGTGGCTGCCGGTGCTTCCCGGCTGGCTCGCCTTCAACCACCTGACGCGCAAGGGCGAGCTCTAGGGCGTGTTTCGAAAGTCCCGCCTGCCGGGAGGCGTCTGGCCCGCCCTCCGGGTGGACGGCGCTACTTTCGAAACACGCCCTAGAACGGGCTGTCCACCCGCTTGGACCGGCGCCCCGTGCACCCCGGGGGGCGCCGCCGCACGATGGAGTGATGAGGACCTCCCCTGCCCTGCGCGCCGCGGCCCTCGCCGCCACCGTGACCGTGCTGCTTCCGCTCACCGGCTGTTCGGACGGGGGTGACACGGACACGGCCGGCCGCGCGAAGAGCACGCCGCGGGCGGCCGAGGCCGCCGCGGCCAGCACCCCTGCGGGCCTCGCCTCCCAGCGGCTGAAGTGGTCCCCGTGTCCTGCCCCTTCCCAGGCACAGGGCGGCGGGGCCTCGCCCACCCCGCTGCCCGGCGGGGCCGTCTGGGAGTGCTCCTTCATGAATGTCCCGCTCGACTACGCCGAGCCGGAGGGCGAC
This sequence comes from Streptomyces sp. NPDC050422, assembly GCF_044458665.1. Taxonomy (NCBI): domain Bacteria; kingdom Bacillati; phylum Actinomycetota; class Actinomycetes; order Kitasatosporales; family Streptomycetaceae; genus Streptomyces; species Streptomyces sp. NPDC050422. The sequence goes on along the minus strand of NZ_JBITIE010000009.1, from coordinate 43,544 downwards.
ACCATCGAGCTGGCGCTCGTCCGCGCGAAGGCTATGGACCGGAAGAAGCGGATCGGCTCGCTCATCTTCAACTTCGGCGGCCCCGGCGCCTCCGGAGTCGCGACGCTGCCCGCGTTCGGTACGGAGTACGACAAGCTCCGCACGCGATACGACCTGGTGAGCTTCGACCCGCGCGGAGTCGGCCGCAGCGCAGGCGTGGAGTGCGAGGACGACGCGCAGCTGGACGCGCGGTACGAGGGTGACGGCACGCCCGACGACGCGGCGGAGGAGAAGCAGTTCACCGAGGACACCAAGACGTACGTGGCGGCCTGCGAGAAGAACTCGGGCAAGGAACTCCCCTTCGTGGGGACGACGAACGCCGCGCGCGACATGGACCTGATGCGCCAGGTCCTCGGCGACGACAGGCTGTACTACTTCGGCATCTCGTACGGAACCGAACTGGGCGGCGTCTACGCGCACTTGTTCCCCGAGCACGTCGGCAGGTCGGTCCTGGACGCGGTGGTCGACCCGACCGAGGACGCGGAACAGTCCTCCCTCGGCCAGGCCAAGGGGTTCCAGCTCGCACTGGACAACTTCGCCAAGGGCTGCGTGGACCGGGGAGACGCCTGCAAGCTGCCCGGTTCCACCGCCGAGGAGGTCGAGCAGGGGGTGTCCGATCTCCTCGACGGGCTGGAGAAGAAACCCATCGCGGGCATCGGTTCCCGCAAACTGACGCAGACGCAGGCCACCACCGGCATCGCGGCGGCGCTCTACTCCAAGGAGACCTGGCCCCTGCTGGAGCAGGGCGTCGACGAGGCCGACGGGGGCAACGGCGGGCTGCTCCTGGCTCTCGCGGACTCCCTCAACGGGCGCTCCGAGGACGGCCACTACGACAATTCCGCCGCGGCCAACACCGCGATCAACTGTGCCGACTCCAAGGAGCGGTTCACCCTCGACCGGACCAAGGAGAAGCTCCCCGCCTTCCACGACGCCTCACCGGTCTTCGGCGACTACCTCGGCTGGGGTCTGATGGCGTGCACCGGCTGGCCGGTACAGGGTGCCTGGGACACTCCGGACGTCAGCGCCGAGGGCGCGGCCCCGATTCTGGTCATCGGCAACACGGGCGACCCCGCGACCCCGTACGCGGGCGCGAAGGCGATGGCCGAGGAGCTGGGCGAGGGCGTCGGCGTGGGGATGACGTACAAGGGCGAGGGCCACGGCGCGTACAACAGCGGCAACGCCTGCGTGCAGAAAGCGGTGGGCGGCTACCTGCTGGACGGCAAGGTACCGGCGGACGGAACCGTCTGCGGCTAGGAGTCGGCGGACGGAACCGTCTGTGGCAAGGTGCCGGCGGACGGAACCGTCTGTGGCCAGGTGCCGGCGGACGGAACCGTCTGTGGCAAGGTGCCGGCGGACGGAACCGTCTGTGGCCAGGAGTCCGGCGGTACGTGCCTACCATGGGCGAACTGCCGGACGGGCAGGCACAACGGGGAGGGACGTACACGTGGTCGCATACGTACGGGCCGGGGCGCTGGCCGCCGCCGCACTGCTGCTGACGGGGGTGCTCACGGGCTGCGAGGACGATGCGGACGCCAAGCCGGCCACGCCGGCGGGTGGCACCACGGCTTCGGGCGCCTCGGAGTCCGCCGCCCCGTCGGCCGACACGGGCGCGAAGCCCCTGCCCGCCGCCCTCACCTCGCAGCGCCTGGACTGGAAGCGCTGCAAGGCCCCCGAGGGCAACGCCGCTCCGGGCTCGTCCTGGCGCTGTACGACGGTCAGGGTTCCGCTGGACTACGCGAAGCCGGCCGGCGACACGATCGGGATCGCGCTGATCCGCAAGGAGGCCCGGGACAAAGGCCGGCGGCTCGGCTCGATGCTGTTCAACTTCGGCGGCCCAGGCGGCTCGGGCGTCTCCATACTGCCGCGCGCCGCCGGTTCGTACGGGGCGCTCAACACCCGCTACGACCTGGTGGGGTTCGACCCGCGCGGGGTGGCACAGAGCGCCGGGGTGCGATGCCGCACCGACCAGGAGCAGGACAGCACCAACAAGAACATCGACATGACGCCGGACACGACTGCGGAGGAGGCGGCCTTCATGAAGGACGGCGCCGGCTTCGGCGCCGGCTGCGAGCACCGCTCGGGCAAGGTCCTGCCGTTCGTCGGCACGACCAACGCCGCCCGGGACATGGACCTGATCCGCGAAGTCCTCGGGGACAGGAAGCTGACGTACTTCGGCATGTCGTACGGCACCGAGCTGGGCGGAACCTACGCGCACCTCTTCCCGAAGAAGGTCGGGCGCACCGTCTTCGACGCCGTCGTCGACCCGACCGCGGACTCCACCGGTCACGCCCGTAACCAGACGACCGGCTTCCAGCGGGCGCTGGAGAACTACCTCAAGGACCGCGGCCAGGACCCGAAGGCAGGCACCCGGCGCATCGCCGCCCTGCTGAAGCGGATCGACGCCAAGCCGCTGCCGACCGGTACGGGACGCGAGCTCAACGAGTCACTGGCGATCACCGGCATCGTGCTGCCGCTCTACTCCAAGGACAGCTGGCCGACGCTCACCCAGGCCCTGGACGAGGCGGAGAGCGGCACCGGCTCCATGCTGCTGCAGCTCGCCGACTCGTACAACGGCCGTGACGAGAACGGTCATTACGACACCCAGAACCATTCGCAGCGGGCCATCTCCTGCGCGGACACCAAGGCCAGGCCGACGGCGGCCGACGCGAGGGCGCTGCTGCCCGAGTTCCGGAAGCTGTCCCCGGTCTTCGGCGCGTTCCTGGCCTGGGACACCGCCGGCTGGTGCTCCGACTGGCCGGTGGCGGGCGAGCACGACACCCCGGAGGCGAGCGCGCCGGGCGCCGGTCCGATCCTGGTCGTGGGGACGACCGGCGACCCGGCGACACCGTACGAGGGTGCGCGGAAGATGGCGGACGAACTGGGCGAGGGCGTCGGTGTCCTGTTCACCAACAAGGGCGAGGGGCACGGCGCCTACGGTGGCAACGCCTGTGTGACGTCGACGGTGAACGCGTACTTCCTGGACGGGAAGGTGCCGGCCGACGGCAAGACCTGCTCGTAGCGCAGGCGCACACACGACGAAGGGGGCCGGCCCGCAATGCGGACCGGCCCCCTTCACCACACGTTCTAGTACACCGGCTTCTCGGGCTCGATCTGGTTGACCCAGCCGACCACGCCGCCGCCGAGGTGCACCGAGTCGGCGAAGCCCGCCGACTTGAGGACCGCGAGGACCTCGGCACTGCGGACACCGGTCTTGCAGTGCAGCACGATGCGCTTGTCCTGCGGGAGGTCCTGGAGGGCGTTGCCCATCAGGAACTCGTTCTTCGGGATCAGCTTCGCGCCCGGGATCGAGACGATCTCGTACTCGTTCGGCTCACGGACGTCGATGATCTCGATCTTCTCGTCCGCGTCGATCCATTCCTTGAGCTGCTTGGGAGTGATCGTGGAGCCGAGCGCCGCCTCCTGGGCCTCCTCGGACACGACGCCGCAGAAGGCCTCGTAGTCGATGAGCTCGGTGACGGTCGGGTTCTCGCCGCAGACCGCGCAGTCGGGGTCCTTGCGGACCTTGACCTGGCGGTACTGCATCTCCAGCGCGTCGTAGATCATCAGACGGCCGACCAGCGGGTCGCCGATGCCGGCGAGCAGCTTGATGGCCTCGTTGACCTGGATGGAGCCGATGGACGCGCAGAGCACGCCCAGGACACCGCCCTCGGCGCAGGACGGAACCATGCCGGGGGGCGGCGGCTCCGGGTAGAGGCAGCGGTAGCAGGGACCGTGCTCGGACCAGAAGACGGACGCCTGGCCGTCGAACCGGTAGATCGAGCCCCAGACGTACGGCTTGTTCAGCAGGACCGCGGCGTCGTTGACGAGATAGCGGGTGGCGAAGTTGTCCGTGCCGTCCACGATCAGGTCGTACTGGGCGAAGATGTCCATCACGTTGTCGGCTTCGAGCCGCTCCTCGTGAAGGACCACGTTCACCAGGGGGTTGATCCCCTGCACGGTCTCCTTGGCCGACACGGCCTTGGACTTGCCGATGTCGGCCTGGCTGTGGATGACCTGGCGCTGCAGGTTCGACTCGTCGACCTCGTCGAACTCCACGATGCCGAGCGTGCCCACACCGGCCGCGGCCATGTACATCAGAGCCGGTGAGCCGAGGCCCCCGGCGCCCACACAGAGCACCTTCGCGTTCTTCAGCCGCTTCTGTCCGTCCATCCCGACATCCGGGATGATCAGGTGGCGGGAGTACCTGCGGACCTCGTCGACGGTGAGCTCAGCAGCTGGCTCGACCAGGGGTGGCAGCGACACAGGAACCTCAACAATGCAGGTGGTCGGTTTCTACGTACTTCGGCTACGTACGGTTGTTCTTGCGGTAACACTGCCACGCCCCCTCTCATTCCGAGATAGCAGGTCCGATCCGCGAGACGATTTCGTCCCAGTACCTGGGCAGTGTCGCAAATGGATCGCTTTGCCCACGCCCGTTTCCGGGGCCGGCCTCCCCCGTGCGGTCCGTGAAGAAGATCGTCCCGGCGCCCTGCCAGCGGGCGATGCGCATCGCCTCCTCCAGATGGGTGCGCGGAACGCCGTGGACGAAGTGGGCGAATCGGCCGGGCGGGTAGGCGGCGGTCCACTCCGCCACCTGCGACCAGCGGTAGTCGCTCCACGCGCCGCGGAAGGTGACGAGCTGGTCGGCTGCCTCCGCGTAGCCCGGATACGGGTGGGTGTCATGGCCGAGCACGAGGTGTCCGCCGTGCTGTGCGCTGTCGCTGTCCGCCAGGAGCGCGGAGAGGGTGCCGGTGAGACGGCGAACGGCCGGGAGGTCCGGGCGCCCGGCCGGGCAGTGGTCGAGGTGGAAGCCGTCGACGCGGTACCAGTCCAGGTAGGACCGCGCGTCGGCGACCAGCTCGCCGAAGGAACGGTTCCCGTAGGCCAGATCGAGCCGGCCGAGCAGCCGTCCGGCCGACGCCCGCACGGAGTCGCGCGGCTCCTCGCCGTGGACGGCTCTTTCGCGGGCGTTGCGGAGCCGGCCCGCGGCTTCCAGGCAGTGCGGGTCGGGGCGGGTGCCGGGGCCGTTGTCGATGTCGAGGACGGCCCAGTGCAGCGGGGTGCCGGGGCGGGCGAGTTCGGCCCATTCGGCCGGGGCGAGCAGCGGATGCGCGCAGCCGGGGACGCCGAAGCCGAGCTGGTCGGCGCCGCTGGTCCGGCGGACGGTGCCGGTACTGGTCAGATACGGCACGCCGCCTCCATCCAGATGTCGGCGAGGGACTCCTCCAGATTGATCCGGGGGCGCCAGCCGAGCCGGTCCCTGGCGGTGCGGACATCGGCCTGCTGCCAGGCGCCGCAGCCGTCGGGGTAGGGGGACGGGGTGACCGAGAGGTGCTCCATGACCGATTCGGCGGAGGTGCGCGGTGCGCCGATGGGCAGGCGTGCGGGGGGCGTGTCCAGCTCGTGGAGCGCGCCCGCGTACCCGGCGACCTTGGCGAGGACGGCCGCGGCGTCGCGCAGGCGCACGGCCCGGCCGGTGCCGATGTTGACGACGCCCTGGGCGGCGGAGAGCGAGGCGGCGTGCACGGCGCGCGCGACGTCGCGCACGTCGACGAAGTCGCGCTGCACGCCGAGGCCGCTGAGCTTCAGCTCGCCGTCGCCCGACTGCATGGCCCGGCGCATCGCCTCGGCGAGCCGGCCGAGCGGGGAGCCCGCCGGGGTGCCGGGGCCGACCGGCGAGAAGACCCGCAGCACGACCGCGTCGAGGCCGGAACCGAGGACGAGTTCGGTGGCGGCGAGCTTGCTGACGCCGTACGGGCCGCCGGGGCGCGGGATGGCGTCCTCGGCCGTGGACGAACCGGGCTGCGAGGGCCCGTACTCCGAGGAACAGCCGACCTGGACGAGCCGGGCGGTGCAGCCGCTGCGCCGCATCGCCTCGCAGACGGTGGCGACGGCGACGGTGTTGTGACGGGTCAGGTCGCGGGCCCCGCCCCGGGTGGCCCCGGCGCAGTTGACGACGACTCCGGGGTGGACGGCGTCCAGGAAGCGGGTGAGCGCTCCCGGGCTGCCGCCGGCGAGGTCGAACCGTACGTCGGCGTCGTCGCCGCGGCCGAGCGCCGTGAGGTGGACGGCGGGGTCGGCGAGCAGCCGGTCGGCCACGAACCGGCCGAGGAATCCGTTGGCTCCGAGCAGCAGCACCCTCATCGCGCGCCCCCTGAGTGCCGACGGCGGGCTGCCGGTGCGGGGGATTGGGGGGTCATGTCCGGTGTCTCCTTGAGGCAGTTGCGTACGGTGCGGGACGGGACCCGCGGCGTCGGCTCCGCGGGGCTGTGGAGTGCGTCAGGCGGCGGTGTGGGCGGATGCCCGGGAGAGAGCGACGGTGGCGGTGGTCAGCAGGCCGAGCGCGGCCGCGCCGCACGCGACGGCGGGTACGGCCCCGGTGCCGCCCGCCTCGATGAGCGCGTCGACGGGGCGGGCGAGGGCGTCGAGGCCGGGCAGCCGGCCGGCCAGGATGAGGGCGGGGGCGGCGACCTCGACGGCGCAGGCGGCGGCGAGGCCGGTGGCGGCCGGTTCGGGGAAGCCGTGGACGGTGAGGAGTCGCGCCAGCAGGAGGAGTACGCCGAGGGTGGCGGCCCCGAGCTCGGAGCCCCCCGGCCCGGCCCCGAGCCCTGCCAGGTACAACAGCCCGCCGAGGACGCAGACGAAGACCGCGACCGCGGCGAACAGCAGGGGGCGCACGCCCGCGGCGAACTCCTCCAGCGCGCGGCTGCCGTTGAGTTTGCGGTGCGCGTGTACGGAGAAGAGGTGGGCGCACCAGGCCGCGGGGGCGACCGCCACGGCGAGCCCGAGCAGGGGCGCCGGGGTGATGTCCCAGGGGCCTTCGGGGCCACCGCTGAGGAGCTGGTGGAGCAGGGCGTCGCCGTACAGGACGTAGCCGAGCAGCCAGCAGCCGAAGAGACCGGCGGCGCCGGATGAGCGGCCGTCGGCGCAGAGGGGGCCGGTACGAAGGGCGAGCGCGAGCCCGAGGAGCGCGAGGAGACCGCCACCGGTGCCGATGGCGAGCCGGGAGCCGCCGTCGAGCACCCCCTCGGTGAGCCGCAGCGTGACGAAGGTCGCGAGACAGGCGGCGCCCGGCAGCAGCGCCCGGAGCGACCATGCGGCGCGCGTCTCGACGTCGCGCGCAGGGGCGGAGGACGCCCCCACGGGCTCCCCCGCGACACCCGGTACCCGGGCGAACAGTTCCTCGGCCAACGAGAACACGTCGCGGTGCCGGTAGCGGGCGGCGGTGCGGTCGGTGACCCCGTGGGCCTCCAGTCCGGCGGCGATCTCCAGCGGGTCGACGGCGCGCTCACAGAGTTCGCGGTGCCGGTGCATGAGCGATTTCACGGGGTCGGCGGGCCCGCGCCGCCCCGTGGTGAGCTTGCGCGCCGGAGCGGTGTGGGCAACCTCGGGGGCCCGGGGGGCGGGGTGCGGTGCGGGGTCGTCGGGGGGTGTCGGGGCGTCGGCGGATGCCGGGTTCTCGGTGGGCCGGTCCTCGGCGGATGCCAGGTTCTCGGTGGGCACCGGGTCGTCGGCCGGTGCCGGGTCCACGGCGGCGGGCGGCGTGTCCTCGTCGCCTCCGGGGGGCGCGGGGGCGGCGGCCGGCGCGAAAGCCGGAACGGGCGCGGCGGCCGAAGCCGGCGCGGAAGCCTGCGCGGAGTCGTGGTCCGGCGTGGGGGCGAGCTCCGGGCGGGGCGCGCTCCCGGCCCCGTCCATCTGCGCACCCGCCAACCCGTCCGGTGATGCGGCGGAGGACCCCCAGGCCGGTTCGGAGGCGTCCGCGAGCAGGGTCGCGGACGCCGACGCCCGTGAGCGGTGGTCCCCGTTGCTGCTGGTCATCGGTGTGCCGAGCGCCTCGGGCACTTCGGTCGGGCGGCCCATCGTCGTTCCTCCGTGCTGGTCACCGAGTGCACCGGGTGCGCCGGACGCAACGGATGCACCGGGCGGTCCCGGTCGATTCGTACGGCCCGGCGTGGCCGCCTCCTGGTCACGCATCGCCATCCCCCGCGCCGCACGCTCCCGCGCCCACTTCCTGCACGGCCCAACTGGGCGTCCGCACGGCCGGACCCGGCCCGGGTCCGTCACCCGGCTCCGGCCACAGACCGAGGACGTGGGCCTCCGGCGGGGTGGCGAAGGGACGCGGCCCGCCGTCGGCGTCCGGCGCCGGCTGCCTGCGCACCGGCGCCTGCGCGATCAGTTCCAGGTAAATGCCGCGAAATGCCGCGAGGTTCTGTTCGACGGTGAAGAGCTCCAGTGCGCGGGCACGCGCCGCGGCCCCCAGGCGCGCACGGCGCTCCGGGTCGCGCAGCAGCGCCAGGCAGGCGTCCGCGAGCGCCCGTGGATTGCGCGGCGGCACCACGAGTCCCGTACCGCCGATGACCTCGACGACCGCGCCGACGTCCGTGGACACCGTCGCCCGGCCACAGAACATCGCCTCGACCAGGCTGATCGGGAAGCCCTCGACCACGCTGGACAGCACCACGACCCCGCCCGCCGCGTACGCCTGGGCGAGATCGGGGACCTCGGCCCCGCCGATGTCCTCGAAGGAGACGGGGCTGTCGCCGACGGCGTGGGCGTCCACGGCCTCGTCGGGGAACAACTGGTCGGCGAGCGCCCGGCAGTGTGCGAGGTAGGTGGCGCCCTCCGGCCCCTGGGCGGGGGCGCCGATGATCCGCAGCCGGGCGTCGGGCTCGGCCCTGCGCACCTCGGCGAAGGCGTGCAGCAGGCCGATCAGGTCCTTGGCCGGCTCGATCCGGCCGACCCACACCAGCGTGTCCGGGCCACCGTCGCCCTCGCTCTCGCCGAGGGCCGCGAAGCGGCCGGACTCCATGCCGGGATGGACCGTGCGTACCTTGGCGGGGTCGGCGCCGCAGCGCTCCTGCCAGCGGCGGGCGTGGGTGTTGCCGGGGGTGATGAGCGCGGCCTGCCGGTACACCTCGGTGGCGAGCTGCCCGTGGAAGTTGGCGAGCAGCGCGCGTACCGGCGCACTCACCGGCGTACCGGTGTCCGCGAGGTAGTGCGCGCGCAGTTGTACGGCGTGCTCGGTGACGAGCAGCGGCACCCCGAAGAAGCGTTTGGCCAGCAGGCCCGGCAGCGCGGCGGCGCCCCCGGACGCGGCGTGGCAGAGGTCGACGGCGCCGAGGCTCTCCTCGTCGTACCAGTCGAGGGACAGCGGGCGCAGCACCCGGTCGAGCTCTGCGGCGAAGGCGAGGAGATCGGGGACGGTGGCGGTCTGGACGGTGCGTCCGGTGCCGGGTGCGCGGCAGGCGGCCTCCAGGACCCGCACCGCGGTCTCGGAACGCAGGGCGGCGGGCAGCCCACCGTGTTCGCAGGCCAGTTCGGCAAGTCCGTAGAGGCCTTCGGTGAACTGCGCGCCCGTGAGCTGCGGATCGGCGAACCGCGCACCCGCGTCGCCGTCCTCCCGCTCACCACCGGACGCGCCCCCCACGCACACCGCGGTGGCGAGCGACGTGAAGTGGGTGAGGAAGCGCCGTCGTTCGCGCCGCCCGTACGTCCGCGCGCCCCCACCGGTCAGCAGCCGTGAGAGGAACCCCCTGGGCGCGTGGAGGCCGAGGGTGTCCTCGTCGGCGGTCCACAGCGGTGCGGTCCGCACCCGGCTGACCCGGTCCGGGAGCTGAACCCAGCCCTGCGCCTCCTGCTCGGCGCTGCGGCTGAGCGCGAAGAGATCGAACTCGTGCTGCGCGAGCCCGCGCACCAGACGGTCGCACCAGAGTCTGGACTCACCGGACGCATACGGATAACCACCGTCGGTGAGCAGTCCGATCCGCACGAGCACACCCCCGATCTCCCTTGTGAGCGGCCGCCGTTGGATCGGCGACTCGCAGCGGGACGACCGTAAGCGGATACGCCGGTGATGCGACGGACGGTTGTCCGTCGCACCACCGAAAGGGGTGAACCGTCGTAACTTTCCCGCCCCAGTAGCGTTCTGTCGCGCTATAGAAGCAGTGCGTCACACACGGTCAGGCTGCGGCCAGCTCCTTGCGGGCCGCGCGGCGCACCGCCGCGAGCGCCGGATCGAGGGCGGGGACGGCCGCCAGCAGCTGTCTGGTGTACGGATCGCGGGGCTCCGCGTACACCTGCTCCACCCGGCCCTCCTCGACGATCCGGCCCCCTCGCATGACGGCGACCCGGTCGCTGACCTGCCGTACGACGGCGAGGTCGTGGGCGATGAAGACCAGGGCGAGCCCCAGTTCCCGCTGGAGCTCCGCCAGCAGGGCGGTCACCTGGGCCTGGGTCGTCACGTCGAGGGCGGAGACCGCCTCGTCGCAGACGATGAGCTCCGGTTCGGCGGCCAGCGCCCGCGCGATGCCGACCCGCTGGCGCTGTCCACCGCTGAACTCGTGCGGATAGCGGTCGTACTGCTCGGGGTCGAGTCCGACGCGCCGCAGCAGATCCCGTACGCGCGCCCTGATCACGCTCTCGTCGCGCTCCCCGCGCGCCCGCAGCGGATCGGCGACCGACTCACCGACGGAACGGCGCGGGTTGAGCGAGGAGACCGGGTCCTGGAAGACCATCTGCACCCGGGCCGCCCGGTCGATCCGGCCGGACGTGGGCTCCAGCAGACCGACGAGCATCCGCCCGAGGGTGGTCTTGCCGCTGCCGCTCTCGCCGACGATGCCGAGCGTCTCGCCGCGGCGGACCGTGAGGGAGACCCCGTCGACGGCGGTCAGGGCGGACTTCCCCCGGCCGAACACCTGGCGTACGTCCTCGGCCTCGACCAGCACCTCACCCTCGGCAACGGTCCGCTCCGCCGCCGACGCCACCTGGGGCTCGATCCGCGGCACCGCTGCCAGCAGCGCCTTCGTGTACGGCTCGCGGGGCGCGCCGAGCACCTGGGCCACCGGTCCGCGTTCCACGGCGACCCCCGACCGCATGACGAGCACGTCGTCCACCGACTCCGCCGCCACGCCCACGTCATGGGTGACGAGCAGCAGTCCCATGCCCGTCTCGCGGCGCAGATCGTGCAGCAGGTCGAGGATCTGGGCCTGCACGGTGACGTCGAGCGCGGTCGTCGGCTCGTCGGCGATCAGCAGTTCCGGCTCGCAGGCCAGCGCCATCGCGATCAGCGCGCGCTGGCGCATCCCGCCGGAGAACTCGTGCGGCCGGGACCGGGAGCGGCGTACCGCGTCCGGAATCCCGACCCGGTCCAGCACGTCCACGGCCCGGGCGCGCGCCGCCCGCCGGGAGACGCGGTGGTGGACCCGGTACACCTGGCCGATCTGGTCGCCCACCGCGTAGTACGGGTCAAGCGAGGAGAGCGGGTCCTGGAACACCATCGCGGCCTTCGCCCCGCGCAGCCCGCGCAGTTCGGCGGCACCGGCGGCCTGGACGTCCACGCCCGCGACCGAGACCGAGCCGCCGACCTTGGCGCCGGTCCCCCGGTGCAGTCCGAGCAGGGCGTACGCCGAGGCACTCTTGCCGGAGCCTGACTCACCGACGACGCCGAGCGCGCCGCCGGCCTCCAGCGAGAACGACAGTCCGCGCACCGCGTGCACGTCGCCGAAGGAGATCGAGAGATCGGTGACCTCGACGAGACTCATGACAGCACCACCCGTCGGTCGGCCATCGCCTGGAGGATGTCCGCGACGGCATTGGCAAGGACGACGAAGAAGCCGGTGACGAGCACCAGTCCGACGACGACCGGGAGGTCCACCTGCTTGACGGCCTCGACGAGTTCGCGGCCGACACCGGGGATCCCGAAGAGGGACTCGGTGAGCACGGCGCCGCCGAACATCGAGCCGACGTCGAGTGCGCCGAGCGCGATCACCGGGGCGAGCGCGCCGCGCAGGGCATGCCGTCCGACGATCGTCCGCTCGCTGACGCCGTACGCCCTGAAGGTGCGCACATGGTCCTCGGCGAGCGTCTCCAGCATCGAGGCCCGTGTCATCCGGGCGTACGGGGCGGCCGAGATGAGCGCGAGCGAGATCCAGGGCAGCAGCAGGTTCCAGGCCCACTGTTCCGGGTTCTCGGTGAGGGGGACGTAGTCGGGGAACGGCAGGATCTGGAGCGCCGTGACGCAGATGATGATCAGCAGCAGCCCGATCACGAAGACGGGCGTGGCCATGCCGGCCAGGGTGATCCCGGTGAGGATGCGTTCGGTGACGCGGCCGCGCCGCCACACCGAGAGCAGTCCGGTGCCGACGCCGAGCAGCATCCACAGCACGAAGGCGCCGACGGCGAGCGAGGCGGTGGCGGGCAGCTTGGCGACGATCAGCTGGGTGACCTGCTGACCGCTCTGGTACGAGAGCCCCAGGCACGGGGCCTGGCAGTGCACCACACCGGTACCGGTGGAGTAGTCGCGGCCCGCGACCAGGCTCTGGAGGAAGTGCGCGTACTGCACGTACACCGGGTCACCGAGGTGCAGTTGCTCGCTGACCTGGGCGACCTGCACGGGCGAGCAGCGCGGCCCGCAGGCGATCTGCGCGACGTTGCCGGGGGCGACGTAGAAGGCGGCGTAGACGACGACGCTGAGGGCGAGGAGGACGAAGAGCGCCCCACCGAGGCGGCGCAGCAGGAACCCGCTCATGCTCCGGCCTCCTTCTTGCTCCCGGTGCCGATCCGCAGCCGGGAGGCGGCGCGGGGGTCGAGCGCGGTGCGCACGCCCTCGCCGAGGACGGTGAGCGCCAGCACGGTGACGAAGAGCAGCCCGGCCGGGATCAGCAGGTACGTGGGTGCCGCCTGGTACCAGGTGTCGGCGTCGCTGAGCATCTGTCCCCAGGACGGCGTGGGCGGCTTGATGCCGACGCCGAGGAAGGACAGGGCCGCCTCGACGACGATGTTGGCGGGGAAGAGCAGGACGGCGTACGTGATGACGGGTGCGGCCAGCGCGGGGAGCAGTTCGCGGCGGGCGATCTGCCAGGAGCCCCAGCCGCTGAGCCGGGCGGCCGCGACGTGGTCGCGCGACTTGAGGGACAGGGTCTGCGCGCGCACGATCTTCGAGATGCCGGACCAGCCGACCAGGCCGACGATCACGGCGATCAGCACGGGGCGGGGGAAGCCCGCCGGGACGACGGCGAGCGCGCCGAGCGCGGTCACCATGACCGGCAGTGCGACCACGACATCGGTGAGCCGGCTGAGCGCCTGGTCGACGAAGCGGTTGCCGAGACCGGCCGAGAGGCCGATGACGCCACCGATGGCCACCTGGAGCAGGGTCGCTCCGAGCGCGACGCCGAGGGAGACCCGGGCGCCGTACGCGACGCGGGCGAACAGGTCGCGGCCGGTGAGCGGTTCGACGCCGAGCCAGTGCTCGGCGCTGATCCCGCCGAAGGAACCGAGCGGGACCCCGCCGGTGGCGGAGTCGACGAGACCGGGGTGGTACGTGGTGGGGTTCTGGCCCTCGATGCCCGTCAGCAGGGGTGCGGCGAGCGCGAGGAGGACCAGCAGGGCGACGACGACGGCCGCGACGAGCGCGGAGCGCCTGGTCCGCAGCCGGCGCCAGAACGGATGGGCCCCGGAGGCGGGGGCCGCGACAGCCCCCGCCTCCTTGACCAGCAGTGCTTCGGCCATGGTTACTTGACCGCGACCTGCGAGATGTCGAGCACGCCGGTCCAGTCGCTGATCACGACGTTCTTGACGGACTCGCCGTACAGGCGCTTGTAGACGGGGTGGAACAGCGGCACGGTCAGTGCCTGCTCACCGACCTTCTTGTCGAGCGCGCCCCAGCGCTTGGCGGCGGCGCTCAGGTCGGTCAGCTTGTTGATCCCGTCGATCTCCTTGTTGACCGCGGGGTCGTCGAACTGGGCGGAGTTGAAGTTGTACCCGGCCTTGACGATCTGACGTCCGTCGAAGATCGGGGCGAAGAACGGACCGCCGGAGGGCCAGTCGGCACCCCAGCCGCCGAGGAAGATTCCGGGCTCGGTCTTCACGTTGTAGACCGTGTCCGAGTAGGCGTTGTCCTCCAGGCCCCGGAGCTTGACGGTGATGCCGGCCTTCTTCAGCGCCTCCTGGAGCGCGGTCGCGATCTCCGGGCTGGTCTCGAAGTTCTTGGCGTTGTTGTGCGTGAGGGTGACCGTCAGGCCCTTGGGATAACCGGCTTCCTTCAGCAGTTCCTTGGCCTTGGCCGCGTTGCCGTTCTTGCCGGCCGGGAAGGCGTCGTACGGCGTGTAGCCGAAGGACTCCTGGTCGGGCAGGAAGGTGGTGGCGGGCTCGGCGAGCGAGGAGCCACCGGCCGCGTTGACCACGGACGTGCGGTCGACGGCGTACGAAATGGCCTGGCGCACCTTCGGGTTGTCGAACGGCTTCACCTTCGGGTTGAAGGCGATGTAGTTCGTGTAGCCGAAGTGTCCGGTGCCGACGCGGGCGGCGAGCTTCTTGTCGCCACTGACCTTGGCGAGTTCGGCCGGGCCGAGGTTGGTGTCGGTGGTGACGGCCGCGGCGTCGGTGCCCTGGGAGGCGGAGAGCCGCTGGTTGATGACGGCGGAGTCGAGCCCGGAGCGGACATCGATCTTGTCGGGGTATGCCTTGCGCTCCTCGTCGGTCGCGGCCGACCAGTACGTGTTGCGCTCCAGGGTGAGGCGCTCGCCGTCGCCCTCGTTCTTGACGACCTTGTACGGGCCGGAGGAGAGCGGGTGCTCCTCGTACTTCGTACCGGTGTCCTTGGCCTTCGGCACCGGGGTGGTCTGGGTCTGGGTGGCCAGGTAGGGGAACTCGCCCTCGGGCTTGTTCAGGTGGAAGACGATGGTCTTCGCGTCGGGCGTCTCGATCGAGCCGAGGCCCTTCTTGTCCTTGTACGGGCCCTGGTAGTCGGCCCCGCCGATCAGCCAGTCACGCAGGTACGGCGCGCCGCCGGAGAGCTCGGCCGCGAAGGAGCGCTCGATGCCGTACTTGATGTCGGCGCTCGTGATGGCGCTGCCGTCCTCGTACTTGAGGCCGTCCTTGAGCGTGTACGTCCAGACCGTGGCGTTCTTGCTGGGCTTGCCCAGGTCGGTCGCCAGGTCGGGGACCACCTTCGAGCCCGCGGCGCCGTTCTCCCGGTTGCGGGTGGTGAGGGTGCGGAAGACGAGGGAGGGGACGTTGCCGCCGCCGGAGGTGTAGAGCCGCGCGGGGTCGAAGTCCTCCTGCGGCTTGCTGTTGAGGACGGTGAGCGTGCCGCCCTTCTTGGGGGCGCCCGCCGCGCCGGAGGTGTCGTCGCTGCCCTTGCTGCTGTCCTCGGGGCCGCAGGCCGCGGCTCCCGCGGCCACGGCGAGGACTGCGGCGGCCGCTGCTACGCGGCGCGATATGACGGACGGATGACGCATCGGAAGATGACCTCTCGGAGTACTGCCTGAATGAGGGAAACAGAGGGTGATTCCGTGCAGGCGGCGACGAGAGGTGGGTGCACACGACCGGTCAGGACAGGTGAAGGTGACCGGAACACTGGAACTGCCGCGCCTGCGGACGGAGTACGCCCGGGCGCGGCGGTCGGGGAAGTGCGGTCCGGGCCATCAGGGCTCGGACAGGGGGCCGACGTGCGCGCGGGCGGGCGTCAGCAACAGTCGATGTCGGCGACACTGTGCCCGGTCACACCGATGAGCGCCAGCTCGATGGCTGCGCGATCGGTGGTGACGGGGCTGCGTGACATGCCGAGAAATATGGGTGACCGCCTGCACGATGTCAACGCGATGTGAGACGACGGTCTCACCATGCGGACAACGCATTTCGGAAGGGACCACCCGGGCCGACCCCCGCGGGACCGCCGGAGCGGTCACCCGACCGCTCCGGAGGCAAGGCGCCGGGATCAACCCTCCGGGTACACCCAGGCGTTGGGGCGGCACTTGATGCCGTCGATGTCGAGCGACTTGGTCTGCTGCTGCATCACCGGGGCGAGGGCGCCCTTCGTGTCACAGCTCACATGGTTGTGGCCCAGCCGGTGACCGACCTCGTGGTTGATCAGCATCTGGCGGTAGGCGAAGAGCTTGTCCGGCCCGAAGGTGGACGAGCCCTGGGCCCAGCGGTAGGCGTTGATCATCACGCGCTCGGTGGCGGCGGAGTCGCAGGAGACGTTGTCCTCCGTCGTGTCCAGCCCCGACTTCTCGCACCATTCGCCCGTGGTCCCCGGGCTGGCCAGCGTGATGACGAAATCCGGCTTCCCCGTGGAAATCCGTTCGAAGGTCATATCGCCGTCGTGGGCCCAACTGCGGTCATCATTAAGGGTTTTCTGGACCGCCTGGGCGAAGAGCGCGGAGTCGAGCCCGAGCCCGGACTCGACATCGATCCGGTAGCGGTACTTATGCCCCTTGCCCGGCGCCTTCGCCGCGCCGGCGATCGTCTGGAATTTCCCCGATCCGGCGAGTTTCGGTGCCAGCGGATAGGCCTTGGCCATTTTCTGCTCGTACGAAAGGGGCTTGACCGCCGCCGCCTCGGGGCTGGGTGTCGTCCGGACGTCCGAACGGGAGGCATCGCCCTCGCCGTCCCGGTCCACGTCGGCGGCCTGCGTGGCGCCGGACCGGCTGCCGCTGTCGTGGGCGACCTGGCCCGCCACGACCACCGCGAGCACGGTCGTCACGGCGGCTGCGGCGATACCGGTGAAGGTGCGGCCCTTGCCGCCCTTGGCCTCTTTGGTCTCCTTGCCGTCCTTGGCGCCTCCGGCGGGAGGCGCCGCGCGGTCGTCCGTCTCCGGCGGCTGCTCGTCCCACTCGGTGACGGAGCGGTATGGATCGGCCGACTCGGAAGGGCCCGAAGGAGTGATGGCCTGGCGGCGGGGTGCGGGCGGGGCGGGCCGGCTGTCGAAGGCTTCGACGAACTCGCGCCGCGGTCCCGGTATCAGCGGCCTGGCGGGGGCCCCCGCCTGCGTGTTGCGCGGCTCCTGATGGTTCTGCTGGTTCCGTGCGTCCTGCGGCCCCTGCGGTCGTCCGGGTGCCTGGGTCTGGTTACCGATGCGGCCCGGTCCCGGTGCCGCGCCGTGCGGCGGGGCCGGCCGTTCGCCGTACCGCCCGACGGGGCCGGTCCCCCAGCCGCCGCCCGGTTCGCGCTGTTCGGGATGGCCGCCGCGCACCTGGGGCGCGCCCTGGAACGGGGTGTGGCCATCGGTGCCGGGAGCCGCTTCACCCGGCCGCCTGCGCCGGCCGCTGCCCGCTGCGGGCCGGGCGCCCTCGCGCTCCGCTTCCGCGTTCGCCTCGAAGGGCCCGGTCTCGGGCGCCCTGGGCGCAGGGCCCTTTCGGCTGTGTCGTCCCACGCCCCGGATCAGCTCCCGCCGCATTCGTCGAGCAGTTCCCGGAACGCCTGGGCGACCGCCTCCGGGTACTCCATCATCGCCACGTGCCCGGCGTCGGGCAGTGTCAGCAGTCGCGCATCGCGGAAGGCCGCGGACGCCCTGCGTGCCATCCGGTACGAGACAAGCCGGTCCCGTCCGCCGTACACGAGTTGGGTCGGTGCGAGCACCCGCTCGGCCTGACGCCAGAGCCCGTGCTGCCCGCCCAGTGTGTACGCGTCGACGATGCCACGTGCCGAGCGCGCCATCGCGTCCCAGAAGTACGGCAGCGCCAGCCGCCGCTCCATCTCGGCCACCGCGTCACGGAGGCCATCGGCGGAGACACGTGCCGGATCGCCGTAACAGAGTGCCATGACTCCGCGGGTGCGTTCTTCCGCGCTCCAGTCCCGGGTCATCCGGGCGAACAGGGACACGACTCCCGGAACCGCGAGCAGTGCGGTCGGCGCGGCCGACAGCTGCACCCGGATCTCGGGAAGCGCGGGTGAGACCAGGGTGAGGGTGCGCACCATGTCGGGGCGGACCGCCGCGACGCGGGTCGCCACCGCGCCGCCCAGCGAGTTGCCGAACAGGTGAACGGGGCCGCGCCCCCCGGCGTCGAGGAAGCGGATCACCGCGCGGGCGTGGCCGGTGACCGAGTAGTTCCCGTCGTCCGGCGGCGGGGAGTCCCCGAAACCGGGCAGGTCGACCGCCTCGCACTCCAGCACGTCCTGGAGGAGCGGCATCAGCGCCGTCCAGTTCTGCGAGGAGCCGCCGAGTCCGTGCACGAAGAGCGCGGGCGGCAGCCCGGTCCGCTCGGGCGGCCTCGAACGGACGGTCAGCGTCAGCCCGGGCAGCGTGACGGAGCGGAGTCTCTCCCCCTCCGCGACCCTGACGGCGCTCACCGTGGGGGCCACCGCTGCGGCGGCGGCACGGACTCCCGGCAGCTCGGTCGAAGACATGCGGCAATGTTACGAGACGATCACACGGTGGTTCATGTGTTCGCCGTCACAGACCGCATGGCGGCTTCGGGGGGTAGCTCCTAGGCTCGGAGCAAGGAAGGGAGTCACCATGACGGTAGACCCCGGTGACCCGGACAGCTTCGAGGACGTCCAGCCGGACGATCCCAGCCAGGAGGCACCCGACGCGGACGCCGCCGAGCAGCACGCGGATCTGCGTCCGGAGGACGACGAACCGCTGACGGACGTCGACCGGGACCGCGCGAACGAGGCGGATGCGGCAGAACAGGCCCGCATTGTCCCACAGGATGAGGACGATTACCGCTGATACGCCCCGCTATGTGGCAGGGGGTGCGGAAACTGTGGCTACCGCAGTCGTCCGGTCCGTGAAATTCTGCGTCCGCGCCGCGCATACCCGGGTTACCCAAAAGTACGATGTCGGTATGGCGCAGCGTGCACGGAACTGCTGGGTCCGATCACAATTTTGGGAGGCGGCGTGACAGCCATCGAGCAGACCGAGGCGGCGCGCCCGCGGGGCACTCGTTTGCCCCGCCGCGCCCGACGCAATCAGCTTCTGGGGGCTGCGCAGGAGGTCTTCGTCGCGCAGGGTTACCACTCCGCGGCGATGGACGACATCGCGGAGCGGGCCGGGGTCAGCAAGCCGGTGCTCTACCAGCATTTCCCGGGCAAGCTGGAGCTCTATCTGGCCCTGCTCGACCAGCACTGCGAGTCGCTCCTCCTCGCGGTGCGCACGGCGCTGGCGTCGACCACCGACAACAAGCTGCGCGTCGCCGCGACGATGGACGCCTACTTCGCGTACGTCGAGGACGAGGGCGGGGCCTTCCGGCTGGTCTTCGAGTCGGACCTGACCAACGAGCCCGCCGTGCGCGAGCGGGTCGACCGGGTCTCGCTCCAGTGCGCCGAGGCGATCTCCGACGTGATCGCGGGTGACACGGGGCTGTCCAAGGACGAGTCCATGCTGCTCGCGGTCGGGCTGGGCGGGGTGTCCCAGGTGGTCGCCCGCTACTGGCTCTCCAGCCGGTCCGCCATCCCGCGCGACACGGCGGTGCAGCTCCTCACCTCCCTGGCCTGGCGGGGCATCGCGGGCTTCCCGCTGCACGGCCTCGATCAGCACTGAGCGGGGTCCGCGGCGCCCGTGTTCGCTGCGGGCGTTGCCCGCGGAGCCCTGACGGGTCCCCTCAGCGGGCTAATGTGTGCTGCGTACGGCGCGGTTCACCGCGCAGGGACTGACCGTCGGAGGGACATAGCCGTGGAGGTCAAGATCGGGGTGCAGCACACGCCCCGGGAGATCGTTCTGGAGAGCGGGCTTTCCGCCGAAGAGGTCGAGAGCGCGGTTTCCGAGGCTCTCGCCGGCAAGGCGCAGTTGCTCAGCCTCACGGACGAGAAGGGCCGCAAGGTCCTGGTGCCGGCCGACCGGATCGCCTACGTGGAGATCGGCGAGCCCAGCACGCGACGGGTGGGGTTCGGCGCGCTGTAGCGGCGCCCGGACGCAGAGACCGTGGAAGCGGCCCGGTGGGGATTCTCCCCGCCGGGCCGCTTTCCGTCGTGCCACAAGGTGCGGACGGCGAGGTGCGGGCGGTGGAGTGCCGGCAGTGGAGTTGCCGGCGGCGGGGTGCGCGGGCGTCATTCCTGTGCGGCGGCTGAGCGAAGCCTGTCCGCGGGAGGGTTGCCCTCCGTCGCCCGGGGGTAGTACCGCCTACGACCGATTTGCCCGCCCTCCCACCTGCGAGGTGATCGTCTGTGATCTTGGAAACCCTGGGCTCCGTCGTGCTGGGACTCGCCCTCGCCTGGGCGGCCCTGCACACCCTGTCGCCCCGGCTCCCGTCCCGCCGCGCCGTGCTCGGCACCGGTGCGCTGGGAGCGCTGTTCGGCGCCTACCTCACCCACTCGGTGCTGGGATCGGGCCACGCGGCGGCCACGCTGGTGGGCTCGGTGCTGATCTCCGCGGTGACCCTGTCCCTGCTGCTGAGGCCGCGCAGCCGCCGGCTCAGCCGGTCAGCGGCGGCCTGACGCGCCGCGCGGTCGAGCCCTAAGCAGCCAGCCCCAGGGCGGCCATCCGCTTGGTGTGCGCCTCGGTGATCCGGGAGAACATCCGGCCGACCTCGGCCAGGTCGAATCCGTCGGCCACGCCGCCCACCAGCATGGTCGACAGCGCGTCGCGGTCGGCCACCACCCGCTGCGCCTGCGAGAGCGCCTCGCCCATCAGACGGCGTGCCCAGAGCGCGAGCCGTCCGCCGAGCCTCGGGTCCGCCTCAATCGCGGCGCGCACCTTCTCGACCGCGAAGTTGCCGTGCCCCGTGTCGTCGAGCACGGCGAGGACCAGGGACCGGGTGTCCGAGTCGAGCCGGGCCGCGACCTCGCGGTAGAAGTCACTGGCGATCGAGTCGCCGACGTAGGCCTTGACCAGGCCTTCCAGCCAGTCCGACGGTGCGGTCATGCGGTGGAAGTCGTCGAGGGCCTTCGCGAACGGCTCCATGGCGCCGGTCGGCTCCACCTCGACCGCGGTCAGCCGGTCCGTCAACCGCTCGAAGTGATGGAATTCCGCGGACGCCATCTTCGCCAGCTCCGCCTTGTCGGCCAGGGTCGGTGCGAGTTTCGCGTCCTCGGCGAGCCGCTCGAAGGCCGCCAGTTCCCCGTAGGCGAGTGCTCCCAGCAGGTCGACGACGGCGGCCCGGTACTGCGGCTCGGCGGATGCCGTGGCCCAGTCCTGGTCTGCGATTCTGGTGGATGCGGGGGCTTCAGTGGCGTTGTCAGGCGTCTCCATGAACCGCAGAATAGCCCGCCCGCCGAGGGGTGGAAGGGCCCGGCCGCCGACTGACGTCACACCGTTCCGATGAATTCGCCCAACACAGATGCGCGAATCCGGGGTACAGTGGTATTGCGCTTACTGAGCATTTTGCAACTGCTCGTTGCGCGAAATTGAATGAGGATGCCCGGTCGGTGGCCCGATCGGCTCCGACCCGACAGCCCTCCACGCGGGGCGTACGACACGTACGACCGCAGATGAGGGGCCCCCTCAGCGGCACGAGCGCTCGAGCGACGGCAGTGGTCCCGCGCCACCCGGCCCATCCACGGCCGGATGACCAACCCCGGCACGGTACGACCCCCTTCGTTCGCCTCGGACCGCGTTTCACAGAAGAGGCAGCACCCTGACTACGTTCCGAGACCTCGGGATCCTTTCCGAGACGGCCGAAGCCCTTGAGGCTGTCGGCATCACGTCCCCCTTCCCCATCCAGGAGATGACGCTCCCCGTAGCGCTCTCCGGCTCCGATGTCATCGGGCAGGCCAAGACCGGCACCGGCAAGACGCTCGGTTTCGGCCTCCCGCTGCTGGAGCGCGTCACCGTCCTCGCGGACGTGGAGGCCGGCCGGGCACAGCCCGAGAAGCTGACCGACGCCCCGCAGGCGCTGATCGTCGTCCCCACCCGCGAGCTCTGCCAGCAGGTCACCAACGACCTGCAGACCGCCGGCAAGGTGCGTAACGTCCGCGTTCTCGCCATCTACGGCGGCCGGGCGTACGAGCCCCAGGTCGAGGCCCTCAAGAAGGGCGTCGACGTGATCGTCGGCACCCCGGGCCGGCTGCTCGACCTGGCGGGCCAGCGCAAGCTCGACCTGTCGCAGATCCGCTCGCTCGTCCTCGACGAGGCCGACGAGATGCTCGACCTGGGCTTCCTGCCCGACGTCGAGCGCATCATCACGATGCTGCCGGCGAAGCGCCAGACGATGCTGTTCTCGGCGACCATGCCGGGCGCCGTCATCAGCCTCGCGCGCCGCTACATGTCGCAGCCGACGCACATCAACGCCACGTCGCCCGACGACGAGGGCACGACCGTCAAGAACACCGCGCAGTACGTCTACCGCGCGCACAACATGGACAAGCCCGAGATGGTCTCGCGCATCCTGCAGGCCAACGGCCGCGGACTCGCGATGATCTTCTGCCGCACCAAGCGCACCGCGGCCGACATCGCCGAGCAGCTGGAGAAGCGCGGTTTCGCCTCCGGCGCCGTCCACGGCGACCTCGGCCAGGGCGCCCGTGAGCAGGCGCTGCGCGCCTTCCGCAACGGCAAGGTCGACGTGCTCGTCTGTACCGACGTCGCGGCCCGCGGTATCGATGTCGAGGGTGTCACCCACGTCATCAACTACCAGTCGCCCGAGGACGAGAAGACCTATCTGCACCGGATCGGCCGCACCGGCCGTGCGGGTGCCAAGGGCATCGCGATCACGCTGGTCGACTGGGACGACATCCCGCGCTGGCAGCTGATCAACAAGGCCCTGGACCTGAAGTTCCCGGACCCGCCGGAGACGTACTCCACGTCCCCGCACCTGTACGAGGAGCTCGACATCCCGGCCGGCACCAAGGGTGTCCTGCCGCGCACCGAACGGACCCGTGCGGGTCTGCGGGCCGAGGAGGTCGAGGACCTCGGCGAGACGGGCGGCCGCGGCCGCAAGTCCGCCCCCGCGGCGGCCCCCGCGGTCCGCGAGGAGCGTCCCCCGCGCACGCCGCGTCAGCGTCGTCGCACCCGGGGCGGTTCCAGCGCGGAGGAGGGCGCCGTGACGGTGCCCGCACCGGCCACGGAGATCGTCGAGGCCCCCGAGGTCACCGACGGCCCGGCCGAGACGCGCACCCCGCGCCGCCGTCGGCGCGGCCGCGCCGGCGCCACGGAGATCGCCGCCGAGGCTGCGGTGGCCGTGGCCGAGGCTCCGGCCGTGGTCATCGACACCGAGCCCGTGGCCGAGCCCGAGCCGAAGAAGCGGACCAGGACCAAGGCCGCCAAGGCCGAGGTCGAGGTCGTCGTCGACGCCGAGCCCGACACCGAGACCCTGGCCGAGACGAAGCCGCGTCGTCGCCGCGCCCGGGTCGCCAAGCCGGTGACGGAGGAGGTCGACTTCCAGACCGCTCCCGTGGCCGAGCCCGCCGCCGAGGCGACGGTCACCAAGCCGCGCCGCCGCGCCCGGGTGATCAAGCCCGCCGAGGACGAGGTCGACTTCCAGATCGCGCCCATCGCCGAGCCCGAGCCGGACTCCAGGACGCGCCGTCGCCCCCGTGCGGCCGCGAAGCCGAAGACGGAGGCCGTGGCTCAGACGCCGGCCGCCGAGGGCGAGGCCAAGCCGCGCCGTCGCCGGGCCCCGCGCGCCGCTGCCGCGAAGTCCGAGGGCTGAGCGCACCACGTGTGACGACTGCCGGACGGGCCCGAGGATTCTTCCTCGGGCCCGTCCGGCGTTCCACGGCGCGGCGGCCTCGTCCAGCGGGCAAGGTCGTCCAGCGGGGCGTGGCCGTCCAGCCGGGCGGACTCGTCCAGCCGGGCGGGGTCGTAATCTCGTGCCATGAGCAGGCCACCCACCTTCACCCCGCCCCCCTGCGCCCGCCCCCGCGCGCTGCACACCGAGCGCGGGGACTTCGCCGTGCTGGACGCGGTGCCGCGTACGCAACCGCGGGGCACCGTCCTCCTGCTGCCCGGTTACACCGGCAGCAAGGAGGACTTCATCGCTCTGCTGCAACCGCTCGCCGACGCCGGCTACCGCGCCGTCACGGTCGACGGGCGCGGGCAGTACGAAAGCGACGGGACTGACCGCCAGGAGGCTTACGCCCAGGGCGAGTTGGCCCGTGACGTGCTGGCGCAGACGGCCGCACTCGGCCTCGGCGCCGGCGCGGTCGACCTGCTCGGCCACTCACTCGGCGGGCAGATCGCGCGCGCCGCCGTGCTCCTGGACCCCGCACCGTTCCGTTCGCTCACCCTGATGTCCTCCGGGCCCGCCGAGGTCGTCGAGGCCCAGCAGGTCAAGCTGAAGATCCTCGGTGACGCGCTCGCCACGATGAGCATGGACGACGTCTGGGCCGCCATGCGCGCCTTCGACCCGCCGGCCGAGGCGGAGACGGACGGCGAGGAACTGCGACGGCGCTGGCTGCGCCACCGCCCCGCGCAGCTGATCGCCACCGGCCGCCAACTGGCCGCGGAACCGGACCGGGTGGCCGAGCTCGCCGCCGCGGGACTGCCGGTCCATGTGATCTCCGGTGAGCGCGACGACGTCTGGCCGGTGCCCCTGCTCGACGAGATGGCGGTACGCCTCGGTGCGCGCCGGACCCGGGTCGAGGGCGCCGAGCACTCCCCCAACACGGACCGGCCGGGGCCGACGGCGGCCGCGCTCGTCGCCTTCTGGGACAGCCTGTAGGCGGCTGCGGGACGACGGGCGGCACTCCGGGGCGGCAGGCGTCAGTACTGCGCCTGGAGGTGCTGCCAGAAGCCGTCACGCAGCGCCCGGCGCAGATGGGCGTGGCCGCGCAGCGAGTGCTGGAGCAGTCGCTCGGCCTCGACCAGCAGGTCCTGGTCGACGGAGCCCGGCAGATACGGGTGCCCGGGCAGCAGGTCGGCCAGGGACTCTCGGCCACGGGCGGAGAGCCAGGTGGCGGCGATCTGCGCGCCGACGAAGCGGACGTCCTCGCGCGAGGGCGCGGGGGTGTCCTCCTCGTACGTGGTGACGGGGCGTCTGGTGACGTACGGGCGACAGAAGTCGAGGTCGAAGGTGCGCTGGCTGTCGACCTCCCAGAGCAGCGGTTCGGCCTGGTTGCGCCCTTCCCCGGCCTCGATGCCCCACAGGTGGACCCGGGCTCCGTACCCCTGCGCGGCCTCGACGGCCGACACCAGGTCCTCGTCGCCGCCGACCAGCGCGGCGTCGCTGATGGCGCGGTGGCGGGCGAGGGATTCGAGGTCGGTGCGGATGAGTGAGTCGACGCCCTTCTGCTGGTTGTTGGCGTTGAGGTTGCCCAGCCTGACCTTGACGTCGGGGAGTTCGGCGATGGACTGCTGCTCGACGGTGTGGGTCCGGCGCCTGGCGCCGTCGTACCAGTACACGCGCAGCAGCCTGCTGTCCGCGAAGATGGTGCGGGCCTTGTCGATGAAGGCCTCGATCAGCCCTTCGGAGTCGAGGTCGAAGGAGCGCCGGTCCTCGGTACCGGTGACGAGCAGCCCGGCCGCGGCGTACACATAGCCCGCGTCCACGAAGATCGCGTGGGTCGACGGGGTCTTCGACACCTCGGCGAGCACGCGCTGGAGCAGTTCGTTGGTGCGGTCCAGCCGCTCGCCGATCTCTGCCTCGCTCATACGGGCCTCGTCGCGGAAACCGTCGTCCACGCATGCTCGGTTACCTGCTGGTACTTAGACATCCAAAAAATTTCCTTAGCGTAGGGAATGATTGCAGGGAGCAAGTCGTTGTACACCCCGTGGGGCGCGAGACAGAGATGCCTGCGCTCCTCATCCTTGCGGACGGGCCACCCGTCCTCCCAGTAGTTCTCCAGCAGGAGGATCAGACGAAGGGAAGCCATATGCGCTTCGAGATCATGCGACTCGACGATGTCGACGGTACCGCCGTGGACAGCACCGTCGTGGACGCCGCCTCCGTCAACCGGATCGTGCAGCAGGCCGCAGCTATCGGCCAGCGCATCTACATCCGCCCGGCCGACACCTCGGCTTCGTAACGCATTGCCGACGTAAAAAAGACGCCGACGTATAAAGACGCGAAGCGCCCCCGTACGGAAGATCCGTACGGGGGCGCTGTGGTGTCCGGGGCCGGGTCAGGCGTTCTGGATGACCTGGGTGACGCCGTTGATGATCTGCTGGACGGCGATGGCGGAGAGCATCATGCCGGCGAGCCTGGTGACCAGCACGACGCCGCCGTCCTTGATGACCCGGATGATCAGCAGCGAGTAGCGCATGGTCAGCCAGAGCACGACGTGCATGGCGATGATGGCCGTCCACACCGAGATCTGGCTGCCGACGGAGTCGGCGTGCTGCACCGCGAGGATCACCGAGACGATCGCTCCGGGACCGGCGAGCAGCGGCATGCCGAGGGGGACGAGCGCCACGTTGACGTCCTTGGTCTGCGTGGGCTCGTCGGTCTTGCCGGTCAGCAGGTCGAGCGCGATCAGCAGCAGGAGCAGTCCGCCCGCGATCATCAGCGCGGGGACGGAGACATGCAGGTAGTCCAGGATCTGCTGGCCGAGCAGCCCGAAGACGGCGATCACGCCGAAGGCGACGGCGACCGCCTGCAGTGCCATCCTGCGCTGCATCCGAGCGGGGCGGCCCGCGGTGAGGGCGAGGAAGATCGGGGTGATTCCGGGCGGATCCATAATCACAAAAAGGGTGAGAAAAAGGGATCCGAAGACAGCGACGTCGAACACAGTGAGCCTTGCGAGGAGAGAGCGGACATGCGGCGGGGAGGAGCGCGCGCCGCGGTCCTGCCGCTGCGGGGCGCAGGGCGGGGACGAGCGGCGTCACGGGGGCGCGCGGCGGCGCGGACGTGAGCGTGGATGGAGGGGCGGCGTGTGGGCCGTTACGAGAGGGCGGGTCCGCCGGCCCCCGGCACCGGGAAGGCTCCCGTGGCGCGCCGGGTGATCTCGCCGTAGATCTCCGGGTCGGTGGTGTACTCGCCGAGCGCCACGGTCTTGCGGCTGCCGTGGTAGTCGCTGGACCCGGTCGTGAGCAGGCCGAGCTCGCGGGCGAGTCCGCGCAGCCGGGCCCTGGTGGGCTCGTCGTGGTCCATGTGGTCGACCTCGATGCCGTCGAGTCCCGCGGCGGCGAGCTTCGCGACCGACGACTCGGGGACCGTCTCGCCGCGCTTGAGGGCGGCCGGGTGGGCGAGGACGGTGACGCCCCCGGCGGCCTTGACCAGCCGGATCGCGTCGAAGGGGTCGAGTTCGTGCTTCTCGGCGTGCGCGCGCCCACCGTCGGCGAGCCACTCGGGCGTGAAGGCGTCGGAGACGGTCGCGACGACACCGAGTTCGACCAGCGCGGTGGCGATGTGCGGCCGTCCGACGGAACCGTCACCGGCGATCCGTGCGACCTGTTCCCACTCGACCGGGACGCCCAGCTCCCGGAGCTTGCGCACCATGGTCCGCGCGCGCGGCACCCGGTCGTCGCGCACCAGCTCGCGCTCGCGCGCCAGTTCGGGCTCGTCGGGATCGAAGAGGTACGCCAGCATGTGCAGCCCCACGCCGTCGATGCGGCAGGAGAGCTCGGCGCCGGTGACCAGTGTGAGGCCCTCGGGGAGCGCGGCCGTCGCCGCGGCGTGACCGCGGACGGTGTCGTGGTCGGTGAGGGCGACGACATCGAGCCCTGCGGCGGCTGCGTTGCGCACCAGCTCGGCGGGGGTGTCCGTACCGTCCGACGCGGTGGAGTGGGTGTGCAGGTCGATGCGCACGACACGTACTCCAGATGCTCGCGGCCGGGTGGGGGACGCTCAAGGATAACCGGCGAACGGGCTCGGTCCGGCCCGCTCAGGGCCCCGTCAGCAGGCGGGGCGTGAGGGCGCCGCAGGGCACCAGGTCGACCTCTCCCCCGGCGTCGCGCAGATCGGTCAGCACCAGCTCGTCGTACATCAGGAGCCCCGACTGCTCGGGCCAGACGATCGCCCAGAGCCAGAGCCCGCGCGCCTCACCGGCGAAGACGGCCCGGTCGGCGGGGGCGTCCTTCACGTGCCAGAGCGGGGTCGGCCGGCCGGCGGCGAGCACCTTGACGTCCGGCGGTCCGTCGACCCGCAGCAGCGGGCCCGGGTCCGGGCCGTCGATGCCCGCGTACCGCGCCCCCAGCCCGACGCCGAGTTCCTCGGCGACGAGCAGCAGCTCACCGATTCCGCCGAGGGGCCCCGGTCCGGAGCAGGCGACGGCGGTGGCCCGGCCACCGCTGCGGTCGTCCCCCGCGGCCGCGACGCCGGTGAACAGCCAGCCGACGGGCAGCGGCCAGGGCATCCACACGGGCACCTGGGCGCGGTGGACCACCACCCCAAGTCCTTCGACGCTGGGCGGGATGACCGGCTGCATCGGGTGCACGCTGCCGTGAGCGTCGCACTGCCAGGTGTCGTCGAAGAAACCGGGCGCCTTGACCCGGCCTCCGCACTTCGGGCAACTGGGTTCGCCCCTCATAGCGACCAACGGTCCTCCCCGGCCGCCGCTGCGTCAAGGACGATCACCCTTCCGCAGCGTGGCCCTCACCAGCACATTTAGATGTAGTTTGCATTTATTAGGCACTCTAACTTATTCTGTGCACAACACACCGATCCAGTGGAGAGCGAGAAGTCCCATGCAGGGAGAGGATCCTTTCGAACAAGGAACCGCGAGCATCCTGCGCCAGCCGAAGGCCGTCTGGGCCACAGCGGGCGCTTCCGTCGTCGCGTTCATGGGAATCGGCCTCGTGGACCCGATTCTTCCGTCCATCGCGAAGGGGCTGGAGGCGACACCGAGCCAGGTGTCCCTGCTGTTCACCTCGTACTTCCTGATCACGGCCGTCGCGATGCTCGTCACCGGCTTCGTCTCCAGCCGCATCGGCGGGCGCAAGACGCTGCTGGCCGGCCTCGCCCTCGTCGTGGTCTTCGCCGCCCTCTCCGGCACCTCGTCCTCCGTCGCGGAACTCGTCGGCTTCCGGGCCGGCTGGGGCCTGGGCAACGCCCTCTTCGTCTCGACGGCACTCGCCGTGATCGTGGGCGCCGCGGCCGGCGGCAGCTCGGCGGCGATCCTGCTGTACGAATCGGCGCTCGGCCTGGGCATGGCCTGCGGGCCGCTGCTCGGGGCGCTGCTCGGTGACGCCAGCTGGCGCTACCCGTTCTTCGGCACGGCCGCGCTGATGGCGATCGGCTTCGTCTGCATCACCGCGTTCCTCAAGGAACAGCCCAGGCCTGCGCGGAAGACGTCCCTGCTCGACCCGCTCAAGGCACTCGGCCACCGCGGACTCGCCTCCGTGGCGACCTCGGCCTTCTTCTACAACTACGCCTTCTTCACGATCCTGGCGTTCACTCCGTTCGTGCTGAACATGACCCCGTACAAGTCCGGCGCGGTCTTCTTCGCCTGGGGTCTGCTGCTGGCGGTCTTCTCGGTGCTCGTCGCGCCGCGACTGCAGAAGCGCTTCGGCTCGCTCAAAGTGGTCGGCGGCTCGCTGGTGCTGCTCGCTGCGGACCTGGTGATCCTCGGGTACGGCAACCACACGACGGCGATCGTCTGCACCATCGTCTCGGGCGCCTTCATCGGCATGAACAACACCGTCTACACGGAACTGGCGCTCGGCGTATCGGACGCGCCGCGCCCGGTGGCCAGCGCGGGCTACAACTTCGTCCGCTGGTTCGCGGCCGCCGCCGCGCCCTACCTGGCCCCGAAGATCGAGGAGTGGAGCAACATCCACATCCCGTTCGTGGTCGCCGCCGCCGCCGCGGTCGTCGGCGCTCTCGTCGTCTGGGTCCGGCGCTCGGCGCTGACACACGAGGCCGAGGAACTGGAGCCGAAGCACGCCACCGAGGACGGCGTCACGGTCTTCGCCAACTGACCGCTCGTGCAGCCCCGCCCGCGGCTCCCGGCCGCGCGGCGGGGCGTTCGTGTTCCGTTCGTCTCAGTCCAGAGCGACCGGGGCCCGCAGCGGATCCCGCAGATCCGTCCCCTGCGACAGCCAGCGCTCCTGGAGCTCCTGCCCGCCCCGGACCCGCTTCCAGGCCGCCTCGTTGTGCGTCATCGGCAGCAGCGGCAGGAACCGTACGGGCTCCAGCGGCTCATCCAGCTCCAGATCCTCCACCAGCCCCCCGGACTCGGCGACCAGCACGGAGCTGAACGGCGCCCCTGGCCACAGCGGTTCACCCACGTCCAGGGAGGCGCCCGGCGCCACGACGACCCCCTCCACCTGCGGCGAGGCCGCCAGCACGGCGAGCTTGCGCAGCACCTGGTCGGTGTCGGCGAGGCCGACCCGTACCGAGAGGACCAGTTCGGCGCGCGGGCCCCTGACCGGGTCGGCGAGCGCGGCGGTCGGATCGGCCATCGGCTGGGCGGACATGCCGAGCGTGGCGTACCTCACCACGTCGCCGTCGATGAACCGGAGTACCTCGATCCGGTCCGTCCCGAGAAACGTCACTGCCGCGCGTGCGTCCGGTTCACCCAGGGCCGTCCGCAGACGTGCCTCGACCAGAGCAAGAATTTCTGCCATGCCGCGAGCATAGGACGCGTATGGAACGGGCAAAGTAAGGGATTGACCCTGTACCGGCTGCTAGCCTGGGGTGCCGGTCGGGACAGCACGCAGAAGCGTCGCTCTCAAGTCCCGACGAAACGTCATCCCCCACGGGGGACCGACCGGAGGAGGTGGGGCTGCGGTGGATCCAAGTCGACCGTGCAGTACTAGCCGCTCTTCCGCTCGACACCTTTCTTCTGTGATCTGACGCCTTCTCGGTCAAGGCCCATGGCATTTCGCACGACGGAAGAGCACTCCTTTTTTGCCTGTCTGTAGCGAACGCCGTCGTCGTGCCTCCGCGGTGCCGCCCGCTTTGCGGACGTGAGCCCACGTCCCCATTCCGGGCTGTTCCACGCCTGCGCAGACGGCCCTCCGTGAAGGAGCCAGCCATGTCGATGATCCGTGACCTGCGCGCCGTGGTGCGCCCGTCCCTGCGCAAGGCCAACACCCTGCACAGCGGTTACGACGCCACACGTGACCCCTCCGCCTCCAGCGCCGTCGTCGACTGCGCGGTCTACCGCGACGGCCGCCGTATCGCCGAGGAGGACGGCACCTGCCGTACGCCGCACGAGGCGATGCTGCGCGTACGGGAGAAGGGCGGCTTCGCCTGGATCGGCCTCCACGAGCCGACCGAGGAGGAATTCGCGGGCATCGCCCGGGAGTTCGGACTGCACCCGCTCGCAGTGGAGGACGCCGTCCACGCCCACCAGCGGCCGAAGCTGGAGCGGTACGACGACACGCTGTTCACCGTCTTCAAGACGATCCACTACATCGAGCACGCCGAGCTGACCGCGACCAGCGAGGTCGTCGAGACCGGCGAGGTGATGTGCTTCACCGGCCGGGACTTCGTCATCACGGTGCGCCACGGCGGCCACGGCTCGCTGCGCGCTCTGCGCCACCGGCTGCAGGACGACCCCGAACTGCTCGCCAAGGGCCCGTCCGCGGTCCTGCACTCCATCGCCGACCATGTCGTCGACGGGTACATCGCGGTGGCGGGCGCGGTGCAGGACGACATCGACGAGGTGGAGATCGAGGTCTTCTCAACCCCGGACAAGGGCAGCCCGCGCGGTTCGGACGCCGGCCGGATCTACCAGCTCAAGCGCGAGGTGCTGGAGTTCAAGCGGGCCGTCTCGCCGCTGCTGCGCCCGATGCAGCTGCTCAGCGAGCGGCCGATGCGGCTGATCGACCCGGACATCCAGAAGTACTTCCGGGACGTCGCCGACCACCTGGTCCGGGTGCAGGAAGAGGTCATCGGCTTCGACGAACTGCTGAACTCGATCCTCCAGGCCAACCTGGCGCAGGCGACCGTCGCGCAGAACGAGGACATGCGCAAGATCACGTCCTGGGCGGCCATCATCGCCGTACCGACGATGATCTGCGGCGTCTACGGCATGAACTTCAAGCACATGCCGGAGCTCCGCTGGACGTACGGCTACCCGATGGTGCTGGGCTTCATCGGCGTGGTCTGTTTCTCCATCCACCGCATGCTCAAGCGCAACGGCTGGCTCTGAGACCACTGGAGCAGGACCCTCTAAGCTCTGCTCCATGACTGCTGCTGACGCGCTGCTCGGACCCGCCCTCGTCGAGGAGGCCACCAAGAAGTCGGGCCTCGTCTGGGTGCGCGGCACCGGGCCCGCGCGGGCGCTGTGGCACGTGTGGCACGACGGTGCGGCGCATCTCGTCGGGGACGGCCCCGGCGAGCAGCCGCTCCCGGCCGGTCTCACCGACGGCACCACCGCCGAGGTGACCGTCCGCAGCAAGGACAAGGGCGGCCGTCTCGTCGCCTGGTCGGCCTCGGTGACGCAGCTCGCGCCGCACTCCGAGGAGTGGGAGGCCGCGGTCGCCGAGCTCAAGGGCAAGCGGCTCAACGCACCGGACGCCGAGCAGATGCCCGAGCGATGGGCGCGCGAGTGCCGGATCATCACGCTGACGCCGCTCGACTCCCGTACGGAACTGCCCGCCACCTCGGGGGCGGCCGCCCCGCTGCCCACCACCGCGACCACGAGGCTGCCGGTGCCGGCCGGGCTGCCGCGGCTGCTGAAGCGGTCGCTGCGCAGGTCGTAGCTACGAGGAGGACGACTTCGGCAGCTGCTGCCCGTAGTCGACCGTCTCGTCCTCGGCGGGGGCCGCCAGCGCGAAGTCCTTGCCCCAGTCGGCGAGCTTGATGACTCCGCCACCGCCGCCGCGGGCGAAGCTCAGCGGGTACGGGGCGCCCTCCAGGGACACGTCGAGGGCGCCGCCCTCGCCCTTGCCGCCCAGGATCCGGATGGTGCGCACGCCGCCGACCTCGTCGCGGTCGCCCTTGCCGACCTCGCCGTGCAGGGTGAGCAGCCCGTCGAGCAGTACCTTCTTGTCCGTGAAGCCGCGCAGCTGCTTGTACGTGGGGTCGCCCTCGGGGACCTTCACGTACTTGTCCGACAGCTTGTCGGCGGCGGCGCCACCCGCGTCGCCCGGTTCCCCGGCGCCCGCCTTCTTGTCGTCGTGGCTCCAGAAGCCGGCGTCGGCCTTGAGGTAGAGCTCGTCGCCGATCCGCAGCAGCTCGAAGGTGCTGTTCTTCGAGGTGACGGAGCCCGCGCCGCCCTTGTCCTTCAGCTTCATGTCGATCTTGTACGTGCCGCCCTTGCTCACCAGCGTGCCGGCCAGCCGGACCGCGTCGGCGGAGTCCGCCGCGGTCTGTGCCTTCTTCTCGATCTCCGGCCCGGTCAGTTTGCCGATGCCGTTGGTCCCTTTGTCCGGATCCTCACCCGCGCACGCGGTCAGGGCCGCGGTCAGCCCGGCACAGAGCACGAGGGCGAGGGTGACGGTCCGGCGGCGGGTCCGGACGGGCGGGACAAAAGAGGTCACAGGCGCACTGCCTCTCATCTGCATGGCGGGGGTGGCAGACGGCAGCGTACCCGTGCTCCCTACGTCTTCCGACAGAGAGCCGTACGGACGGTTCACCGGGGCGTCCCGCAGCGGTACGGGCTAGCCTGATCACGTCATAAGGGTGCAATAACTGTCGGAACAGACCGGATGCGTAAGAGCGTCGGCGGAACGAGGAGGCGCACGCATGGCACCAGGCACGCCCCGCGTCTTCGTCTCGCACCTGTCCGGCGTACCCGTCTTCGATCCCAACGGTGACCAGGTGGGACGGGTCCGCGACCTGGTCGCGATGCTCCGGGTCGGCGGCCGGCCGCCCCGGCTGCTGGGCATCGTCGTCGAGGTGGTGAGCCGGCGCCGGATCTTCCTTCCGATGACCCGGGTGACGGGCATCGAGTCGGGTCAGGTCATCACCACAGGCGTGGTCAACATGCGGCGCTTCGAACAGCGGCCCACCGAACGTCTGGTGCTCGGAGAGTTCCTCGACCGGCGGGTCAGTCTGGTGGAGACCGGCGAGGAAGTCACCATCCTGGACGTGGCCATCCAGCAGCTGCCGGCCCGCCGCGACTGGGAGATCGACAAGTACTTCGTCCGCAAGGGCAGGGGCGGGGCGCTGCGCCGCAAGGGCGAGACCCTGACCGTCGAGTGGTCGGCGGTGAAGGGCTTCTCGCTGGAGGAGCACGGGCAGGGCGCGGAGTCGCTGGTGGCCACCTTCGAGAAGCTGCGTCCCACCGATGTGGCCAACGCCCTGCACCACCTGTCCCCGAAGCGTCGGGCGGAGGTCGCCGCCGCGTTGGACGACGACCGGCTCGCCGACGTCCTGGAGGAGCTCCCCGAGGACGACCAGGTGGAGATCATCGGCAAGCTCAAGGAGGAGCGCGCCGCGGACGTCCTGGAGGCCATGGACCCCGACGACGCGGCGGACCTGCTCTCCGAGCTGCCCGAGGCGGACAAGGAGCGGCTGCTGACGCTGATGCGTCCGGACGACGCGGCCGACGTGCGGCGCCTCATGTCGTACGAGGAGCGGACCGCGGGCGGTCTGATGACCACCGAGCCGATCATCCTGCGCCCGGACGCGACGGTGGCCGACGCGCTCGCCCGGGTCCGCCAGTCGGACCTGTCCCCGGCGCTCGCCGCGCAGGTGTACGTGTGCCGGTCGCCGGACGAGACACCCACGGGCAAGTACCTGGGCACGGTGCACTTCCAGCGGCTGCTGCGGGACCCGCCGTTCACCCTGGTCAGCTCGATCGTCGACAGCGACCTGGTGGCGCTGACCCCCCGGACCCCGCTGTCGGTGGTGACCAGCTATCTGGCGGCGTACAACCTGGTCTCGGTGCCCGTGGTGGACGAGAGCGGCTCGCTGCTGGGCGCGGTGACAGTCGACGACGTCCTGGACCACCTGCTGCCCGACGACTGGCGGGAGACCGACTTCCACGGCCGCGAGGGGGTGCTCCGTGACCGGTGAGGACCGCTCCAGGGCCTCGAACGGCTCGACGGCGCTGACCCGCACCCCCAGGGCCCGGCTCGACCAGCCCAAGGACCCGCGCCGCCGGCTGCTGCCGGAGTACGACCCCGAGGCGTTCGGCCGGTTCTCGGAACGCATCGCACGTTTCCTGGGCACCGGACGGTTCATCGTCTGGATGACGCTGATCATCATCCTGTGGGTGGTCTGGAACATCTTCGCGCCCGAGCCGCTGCGGTTCGACGAGTACCCGTTCATCTTTCTGACTCTGATGCTCTCGCTCCAGGCTTCGTACGCAGCCCCGCTGATCCTCCTCGCACAGAACCGGCAGGACGACCGCGACCGGGTCACCCACGAACAGGACCGTAAGCAGAACGAGCGCTCCATCGCCGACACCGAGTACCTGACCAGGGAGATCGCCGCACTGCGGATGGGCCTCGGGGAGGTCGCCACGCGCGACTGGATCCGCTCCGAACTGGAGGACCTGGTGAAGGACCTGGACGACCGGCGGGCGCTGCAGCCCGCCGAGAGTGACGAAGACCGCTGACGGGGCTACCCGCGCGTAGCGACCGGCGCCGTACCATCGTCCGTATGGCTACGGAAGACGCGGTGCTTGAGGCACTGGCGACAGTGAACGACCCGGAGATCCACCGCCCGATCACCGAGCTCGGCATGGTGAAATCGGTCGAGATCGATCCTGACGGTGTGGTCGCTGTCACGGTGTATCTCACCGTCTCCGGCTGCCCGATGCGCGAGACGATCACCAAGAACGTGACGGACGCGGTGGCCCGCGTCGAGGGAGTGTCACGGGTCGAGGTCACGCTCGACGTGATGAGCGACGAGCAGCGCAAGGAGCTCGCGACCTCGCTGCGCGGCGGCACGGCGGAGCGTGAGGTGCCGTTCGCCAAGCCCGGCTCGCTGACCCGGGTGTACGCGGTCGCCTCCGGCAAGGGCGGTGTCGGCAAGTCCTCGGTGACGGTGAACCTCGCTGCGGCGATGGCGGCCGACGGGCTCAAGGTCGGTGTCGTGGACGCGGACATCTACGGGCACAGCGTGCCCCGGATGCTCGGCGCGGACGGCAAGCCGACGCAGGTCGAGAACATGATCATGCCGCCGTCCGCGCACGGGGTGAAGGTCATCTCCATCGGCATGTTCACCCCGGGCAACGCCCCGGTGGTGTGGCGCGGGCCGATGCTGCACCGCGCGCTCCAGCAGTTCCTCGCCGACGTGTACTGGGGCGACCTGGACGTCCTGCTGCTCGACCTGCCGCCGGGCACGGGTGACATCGCGATCTCCGTGGCCCAGCTGGTGCCGAACGCGGAGATCCTGGTCGTCACAACCCCGCAGCAGGCCGCGGCCGAGGTGGCCGAGCGGGCCGGTTCGATCGCCGTGCAGACCCACCAGAAGATCGTCGGTGTCGTCGAGAACATGTCGGGCATGCCGTGCCCGCACTGCGACGAGATGGTCGACGTGTTCGGCTCGGGCGGTGGCGCGCGGGTGGCCGAGGGGCTGACGAAGACGGTCGGCGCGGAGGTGCCGGTGCTCGGCTCCATCCCGATCGACGTACGGCTGCGCGAGGGTGGCGACGAGGGCGTGCCCATCGTCCTGTCCGACCCCGACTCCCCGGCCGGCAAGGCCCTGCGCTCCATCGCGGACAAGCTGGGCGGCCGTCAGCGCGGCCTGTCCGGCATGTCGCTCGGCATCACCCCGCGCAACAAGTTCTGACCGCGGGCACGACACGCGGAAGGTGCCGGGACCCTTCGGGGTCCCGGCACCTTCCGCGTTGTTCGTGGAGCGCCTCCGGCTACGCGTACGAGGTGATGTCCTCGACGACCGAGAAACCCAGCCCGTACGCGCTCATCCCCCGCCCGTACGCCCCGATGTGCACGCCCTGCGCCGACCCCGCGAGCACCCAGCCGAATTCGGACTCGCGGTAGTGGAAGGGCACCGGCACACCGTCGACCGGCAGCGACAGCGCCGACCACGCGGGGCCGTCCAGGTCGTCGGCGAGCTCGAACGCCGTCTCCGTCTGCTGGTCCAGCCAGTCGTCGCGCAGGGTGTGGTCCATCTGCGGGGGCCAGGTGTAGGCGAGCAGGCCGGAGCCGGCCAGCCAGGCCGCGGAGGAGACCGTCGTCGCGTCCAGGACCCCCGTACCGTCGCCGCTGCGCCGCACCGGGCTGCTGGCCACGGTCACGACCACCGCGAAGCGCTGCTTGTCCGCGCCGGCCTCGCCCCGTACCGAAGGCTCGTCACCGTGACCGGTGGAGCCGTGCTGGACCGTGCCGTCCGCCGCGGTGCCCACCTGCATCAGCCAGCGGCGTCCGGTGAAGGCCTCGTCCAGTCCGTACCAGGGGAACGGCGCCTGCAGATAGCCGTCGACCGTGAGCCGGGCCGCCGGCACCCCTTCTGCCGTGACTGTGTCCGGCGCACCATCCGCGCCCACCCGACTTGTTGTCGTCATCTGTCCGGCCGCCTCCTCGATCGTCAAGGTCCGGAGCGGCCCGCCCCCCGCGGGCGTACTCACAACCGGACAGATGGAGAATAGCCATACCGTCCGGACGAGCCGGGATTGACGGGTGTCAGGTGGCGTCTGCGTCGAACGGCGGGTGGTCGGCCTTCGTGGGCTGCTCACGCTTCTTGAGCAGGTCGGGAGCGCCCGCCGAGCCGTTCGCCGCGGTGATCGCGGAAGCGCCCGACACGCCGCTCTTCGCCTCCACGGCAGAGGTCTCGCGCCCGTTCACCGCGTCGGTGACCTCGGCGACCTCCTTGCGCAGGTCGAAGCTCTCCCGGATCTCCTTCAGCCCCAGATCGTCCTTGCCGTCCATGAGCTGCTTGCGGAGATACGTCTTCGGGTTGAGGTCCTCGAAATCGAAGTCCTTGAACTCCGGGCCGAGCTCCGTCCGGATGTCTTCCTTGGCGCTCTCCGAGAACTCACGGATCTTGCGGATGAAGCGCGAGGCGTCCTGGATGACCTTGGGGAGCTTGTCCGGGCCGAAGACGAGCACGCCGATGATTGCGAGCGTCACCAGCTCGAGTGCGCCTATGTCATTGAACACCTTGCGGCTCCTCGTGTTCTCCGCGACCAGGTCGGATGGTGGGGTCCGGACTCGGCCCACGGTACCCGGCGAAACTGTCCGGGCGGTAGCTTCTCGTGGCCCTCACGTGCCCGTTGCCGAACCGAGCGTCAAAGTCATGGACAGGTCTTTACCACCGCGGGTCAGCGTGAGCTTCAGCCGGTCGCCCGGCCGGTGCGAGCGGATCTTCACTATCAGCTCCTCGCCGCTGTGCACACGCCTGCCGTCCA
The DNA here is from genome assembly GCF_044458665.1 of Streptomyces sp. NPDC050422. Taxonomy (NCBI): domain Bacteria; kingdom Bacillati; phylum Actinomycetota; class Actinomycetes; order Kitasatosporales; family Streptomycetaceae; genus Streptomyces; species Streptomyces sp. NPDC050422. The sequence goes on along the minus strand of NZ_JBITIE010000009.1, from coordinate 5,762 downwards.
CCTCGGTGATGACGTCACCTGGCTGGATGCCCGCCTTCGCTCCGGGCCCGCCCTCGGTGACGGAGGACTTGCCGTCGGCGCCCTTGGGCCCGACCTTGGCACCGTCCCCCGTGTACTTCATGTCGAGGCTCACACCGATCACCGGGTGGGTGGCCTTCCCGGTGTTGATGAGTTCCTCGGCGACGCGCTTGCCCTGGTTGATCGGGATGGCGAAGCCGAGACCGATGGAACCGGCCTGGCCGCCCTCCGTCGTCGAACCGCTGTCGGCGGCGCGGATGGCGCTGTTGATCCCGATCACGTGCGCGTCGGTGTCGACCAGCGGGCCGCCGGAGTTGCCCGGGTTGATCGGGGCATCGGTCTGGAGCGCGTCGACGTAACTGATGTCACTGCCGTCGCCCTTCTCGCCGCCCGCGGTGATCGGCCGGTCCTTGGCGCTGATGATGCCGGACGTGACGGTGTTGGACAGGTCGAACGGTGCGCCGATGGCCACCACCGGGTCCCCGACCTGCACGTTGTCGGAGTTGCCCAGGGGCAGGGGCTTCAGCCCCGAGACGCCGCTCACCTTGACCACGGCCAGGTCGTAGCCGCTGTCCTTGCCGATGATCTCGGCGCTTGCCGTCTCGCCGCCGCTGAACGTCACGGTGATCTCGCCGGAGGAGCCCGCCGGGGCGACCACGTGGTTGTTGGTCAGGATGTGGCCCTCGCCGTCCAGGACGAAGCCGGTGCCGGTGCCCGACTCGGTGGAGCCGCTGACGTGCAGGGTGACCACGCTGGGCAGGGCGCTCGCCGCTATCCCCGCGACGCTGTCGGGGGCGCGACCGCCGCCGTTCCGCTCGTCCTGGGGGAGTTCGACCTGGGTGAGGCCGCCGTTGCGCTCGATGTAGGCGCCGATGCCGCCACCGATGCCGCCCGCCACCAGGGCGAGGAGCAGCGCGCCGATGACGACCGGGCCGCGCCGGTTCTTCCGGCGGCCGTCGGGGCCGAGCGGCGGCCCGGGGCGGGTGGTGAGGAGCGGCTGCCGGGGCGCACCCCAGGGGTCGTACTGGAGCCACTGGGGCGACGGGGGGTGCGGCTGAGGGTGGGCGTGCGCCTGGGGCTGCGGGGGCGGGGGCATCTGGGGCGGCGGGGCCTGGAAGGCGGGCGCGGGGGCGGGCGGGACCGTCATGCCGGAGCCGTTCGTTCCCGCGTACGGCGGGGGCACGGGGGTGCCGTGTGCCGGGGTCGGTCGCTGCACGGGCGGTGCGGGCGCCCAGGGGCCGGGGCCGCCGTAGGGCGGGGTGCTGTACTGGTCGGGCTCGTGCAGCGGCCGCGGGGACTGCGGCGCGGGGGCTTCAGGCGCGGGGGCCTCGGGGGCCGGGGTCCCGGCTGTCGCCGGCTCGGGTGCGGCGGCCTCGTGCGGGGCGTCCCGAGGTGCTCCGCTCGCGTCCGGCACAACGGCCGGGGGTCTCGCGTCCTCGACGGGCGGCGGCTCCTGAGGCGCTGTGCGCGTACTGCGCCCCGGCGTGGGCCGGCTCCACCACTTCGCCTTCGGCTCGGTGGTCTTCCCGTCGTCCATGCTCTCCCCGCAACTGCCGTGACCGGCCTCTGCACGCCCCGGCAGGGGCGTCCCTCCGGAAATCCTGCCGGAATTCAACCAGGTTTACGGATGCCCTGCGCAGCCCCGTACCGCGACCTTCATCAGCGACGGGGCGAGAGCGGCAGGCCGTGACCGGCGGGGGCCGGTGCTCCGGCGGCCGAGGTGGGCGTCCGGGAGGGCTCGGCGGAGGGCGCCGGGGTGGCCGGGGCGAGCCCGCTGCCGAGGGCCCGGGCGAACAGGGGGTTGCTCGCGTCGGGGCGTATCAGAGACGGCGCGGACGTGCCGGCCTGGGCGGGTAGCGCGAACGGGTTCCCGTGGAGACCGCTGCCGAGCAGGGAGGGTGCCGAGGAGAACGCCAGCGGCGCCGCGTTCACCGCGAGCGAGAACGGGCGGTCGGTGCCGGACGCGGCGAGGGTGCCGTGGCTGCCGCTTCCGCGGCGGCCGGCGGTGCCCCTTTCCGCGCGGGCGTCGGCGTCGATCGGGGCCGCGGCCCTGCCCGGGCCCTCGGCGCGCGTGGGGGTCTCGGTGCCGGCGTCCGTCGGCAGGGAGCCGCCGAGCGCGATGGCGGCCAGCGAGACGGCGCTGGCGGCGGCGAAGGCGAACCGGCGCCCGCGCCACGGTGACCGCTCGCCCTCACGGCCGACCTCGTGGATCCGGAAGACGGAACCGGCCGGGGCGGCGGGCATCACCGCTGTCGAGCCGTGCAGCGTCGGGAGGTATCCGAAGGCGGCCGGCGGGGAGCCGTCCGCGGGCGATTCCGCACGGCTGCCGGAGGGATGCATCACGGGAAAGACCCCGTCGCGGAAGCGCCCCGGGTCACCCATGGGTCTTCCCCGACTGTCGTCGTCACCACCGGGTCCGCCGGGAAGGCCCTGGAGCCGGGCAAGGAACCCCTCGGAGGGCGAGGGCGGGGCCGACTGCGCGAAGACGCTCTTCAGGCGCCGCTGGGCGGCAGCCTCGGCCTTGCACTTGGCGCAGGTCGCAAGGTGGGCGAGCACCCGGTCGCGGGCGTCGTGTTTCAGCTCGCCGTCGACAAGCGCGGCGAGGCGATCCCCCAGGTGCTGCTCGGCGGAGGTCGGACCTGTGCCGCTCACGCCGTTCCGCCCTCCCCCGATACGAGGGCACCCGCCAGCGAGCGCTGCTCGGCACGGGCCTCGGGCGAACGGTGCTGCAGCGCCTTGCGCAGGTGCGAGCGCCCGCGGTGGATACGGCTGCGCACGGTGCCGAGCTTCACGCCGAGTGTCGCGGCGATCTCCTCGTAGGAAAGTCCCTCGATGTCACACAGCACGACCGCCGCACGGAATTCCGGCGCGAGGGTGTCCAGCGCCTGCTGGACGTCCGCGTCGAAGTGGGTGTCGTTGAAGATCTGCTGCGGCGACGGCTCACGGCTCGGGAGCCGCTCGGCGGCGTCGTCCCCGAGGGAGTCGAAGCGGATGCGCTGCTTGCGACGGACCATGTCCAGGAACAGATTGGTCGTGATGCGGTGCAGCCAGCCCTCGAAGGTGCCGGGCGTGTACGTCGACAGCGAACGGAACACCCGGACGAAGACCTCCTGGGTGAGGTCCTCGGCGTCGTGCTGGTTACCCGTCAGTCGGTAGGCAAGGCGGTAGACACGACCGCTGTGCGTGCTGACGATCTCTTCCCATGAGGGCGGCGTCCACGCCTGGGAGTCCGCATCTGAGGCGAAGGTCGCGGTCGGTGCGGAGTCGTTGGAAGAACGGTCAGCAATGTTGGTCACGGATTTCGGCTCACCCGCCGACCTGAGAAAGCGCCACAGCACTCCTCCCCGATCCACAGGCGCAGCCGCACCTCCCCTGTCGGCTCTGGTGGTGTCCAGTGGAGCCCCTACCATAGCCACCTCGCCCGTTAGCTCCGGATAAGCCTTTTTCCTGCTGGGGCCCGGGGTCCGCCCCGGGAACGTCCGCCCACCGGTCCGGGGCCCGGTCTGCGGGCCCGATCCAGGTGCTTTCCCCTGTCCTTCCCTAACGCCCGGTCCCATCTGCGGGTTCCCGGGTGCAGCGGATACAGTCACCGTTGCGCCAACTACGGGGACAGGAGAGGGTCATCACCGCCAACCGGCAGACGAGCTGGGCGTTCGCCGACGCCTTTGTCGCCGAGGACGAAGCAATGCGCTGGGCCCGGGACCGGGCACGGGACGCGGGGCTCCGCTCGGTGTCACCAGGCACCGGCGCTGCGCTGCGCCTGCTTGCTGCCACCACGGACGCGAAAGCGGTGGCCGAGATCGGCACCGGGACGGGCGTGTCCGGCCTCTATCTGCTGCACGGCATGCGCCCCGACGGGGTGCTGACGACGGTCGATCCGGAACCCGAGCGCCAGCAGTTCGCCCGTGAGGCCTTCCGCGCTGCGGGCTTCGCCGCCAATCGGGCCCGCTTCATCCCCGGCCGCGCCCTCGACGTACTCCCCCGTCTGGCGGACGGCGGTTACGACCTCGTGTTCTGCGACGGCGACCGGATGGAGAGCCTGGACTGCCTCGCTGAATCGTTGCGCCTGCTGCGACCTGGTGGTCTGGTCTGCTTCGAGGGCGTCTTCGCGGACGGCCGCACGGTCGACTCCGCCGCCCAGCCCGCGGAGGTGCTGCGCCTGCGCGAGCTGCTGCGCGCGGTCCGCGAGAGCCAGGAGCTGATGGCTACGCTGTTGCCGGTGGGCGACGGCCTCCTCTGCGCGGTACGGCGGGGCTGAGCCTCACCCGCACAGCATCCGGAACGCACCACTGCCCCGACACGGAATCCGTGCCGGGGCAGTGGTGAAGTGTGGGCGTCTCTGCTCAGCCGACGACCTTCTTGAGGGCATCGCCGAGGGCATCGGCCTCGTCCGGAGTCAGCTCCACAACAAGCCGACCGCCGCCTTCGAGCGGAACGCGCATGACGATGCCCCGCCCCTCCTTTGTCACCTCGAGCGGGCCGTCGCCCGTCCGCGGCTTCATGGCCGCCATGCTCGTTCCCCTTCCTGAAACCAGCTCATCGCAACCGGCGGCCCCATGACAGGCGCTGCCTCACCGGCATCGAACACATTGCTTCCAGGCCATTATCCCGCATCACAGACCCCGATGACCAACATCGCTCTGCATCGCTTGCGCAACGCGCTCTCTCAAAACCACCCAATTCGGCGATCTGACTGCGATACTCCGTCCCCTTCCACCCCTCATCGGGGCAGAATTGTTAGACGCAGGTCACATGTTCGCCCTCGCGCAAGTCGGCCATGCTTGCCTGGACAGGCATTTCGACGAGGCGAAAAGGGGACCGCACATGGCCGATCACGACGACTCCGTGCTCTACGAAGTGAGCGACGGGCTCGCGACGATCACGATCAACCGTCCCGACGCGATGAACGCCATGAACACCGCGGCCAAGGTGGCACTGCGCGACGCCGTGCAGTCGGCCGGCGCCGACACCGCCGTGCGGGCGGTTCTGCTGACCGCGGCCGGCGGGCGTGCCTTCTGTGTCGGCCAGGACCTCAAGGAACACCTCTCCAAGTTGTCCGAGGTCCGCGCGTCGGGCGGCGGCAACGCGCTCAGCACGGTGCGGGAGCACTACAACCCCATCGTGCGGGCGCTCACCGAGATGCCGAAGCCGGTCGTCGCCGGCGTCAACGGCGCCGCGGCCGGTGCGGGCTTCGGTTTCGCGCTCGCCTGCGACTACCGGGTCGCCGCCGACACCGCCTCGTTCAACACCTCGTTCGCCGGGGTCGCTCTCACGGCGGACTCGGGTGTCTCCTGGACGCTGCCCCGGCTGATCGGCCACAGCCGCGCCGCCGACCTGCTGCTCTTCCCGCGCTCGATCTCCGCCAAGGACGCCCACGACCTGGGCATCGTGAACAGGCTGGTGCCCGCCGCCGACCTCGCCGCCGAGGCCGCCGCGGTGGCCCGCGCCCTGGCGGACGGCCCGACGGTGGCGTACGCGGCGCTCAAGGAGTCCCTCGCGTACGGCGCCGGTCACACCCTGGGCGAGGCCCTGGAGAAGGAGGACGAACTCCAGACGAGGGCGGGCGCGTCGCAGGACCACACGATCGCGGTGCAGGCGTTCCTCGACAAGGAGAAGCCGAAGTACCTCGGGCGGTAGTGCCCCTCCTACGGCGTGTTTCGAAAGTAGCGCCGTCCGCCCGGAGGGCGGGCCGGGCGGCGTCTGGTGCGTGCGATCGCAAGGCGCCGGGAAGTCCTCGTAGCGGA